>JBKDKQ010000053.1:0-84002 GCA_046344875.1 Labrys sp. (in: a-proteobacteria)
CTGCAGGGGCGCGAGCTTTGCCGGCGGCAGGGGTTCAACGGCGGAAGCCATGATGGGGTCCTCGGGCAATCCTCACAGAAGAGGCGGATTTTTTCGCGTGCGGGCGCTCCAGAATTGGGGGGCAGCGCGGCACGAGAAAAAGCGGGCGCCTTTGGGGCGCCCGCTTCATGCATTTCAGATCAGCTCGACTTCTTCTTCAGAGCGTCGACGAACTTCTGGAGTTCGAACGTCACCTTGTAGGTGTCAACGGTGACCGGAGCGAAGCCCTTCCACTTGCCATCCGACAGCCGGTCGAAGGCAGCCTTGTCCTTGGTCGGAGCATCCTGATAGGCCTTCGCGATCGCGGCACGCAGATCCTCAGGCAGCGACTTCAGGAATGCGTCCGGGGAGCCCGGGATGAGGTCCGACTTGAAGACGATCTTGAAGTCGGCAGCCTTGGCCATGCCCTTGCGGTCCATGCGCATCAGGTTGGTGTCTTCTTCCGAGTTCCACCAGTTGAAGCCGACGTCGCAGGTGCCCTGAGCCAGCGCGGTGATCACGTTCTCATGCGAACCGGCATAGACAACCTTCCCGAAGAACTTCTCGGGGTCCATGCCCATCTTGTCCATCGCGAAGCGCGGCACATTGTTGCCGGAGGTCGAGTTCGGGTCGACGAGGCAGAGGTTCTTTCCGGCGAGATCCTTGAGTTCCTTGACCGGGCTGTCGGCCTTCACATAGGCGACCGAGTAATAGCCGGTCGAACCGTCCGCGTTGATGTTCGTGACGAAGGGCAGCACGCCGCCGTCGGTCACGGTGTATGCGCGAACGAATGCCGACGGGC
This sequence comes from Labrys sp. (in: a-proteobacteria), assembly GCA_046344875.1. Lineage (GTDB taxonomy): Bacteria > Pseudomonadota > Alphaproteobacteria > Rhizobiales > Labraceae > Labrys. Next base: position 821 of record JBKDKQ010000053.1, read on the forward strand.
CGTAGTTACCGATGTGGATCGTGCCGGCCTTCTGGCCTTCGATCACGGCGGCATAGTCGTTGGCGATGCGCAGCGTGACTTTCACGCCAAGCTCCTTCGAGAGGTACTCGACCCAAGGCGTGAAGCGCTCGGTGACGCCCGACGCGTTCTCAGCGGGAACGACGGCATAGACGAGTTCCGGATATTGAGCCTTCCAGTCCGCGAAGGCCGGCGCCGACAGGGCGACGGTAGCGGCGGCGGCAGCCAGGATGGTGCGGCGGGTAAACATGGCGTTCTCCTTGCGGGAATGCAGGATGGGAGTCGGAGGGGAACAAACGTCCCGCGGTCAGGCCGCGGCGACGGATGCAACGGAGACGTTCGGTGGCGCGGCCACCTCTTCGTCCATCACGTCGCCCGCTTCGAGTCCGTAGAGTTCGCGGGCGACCGTGTCGGTGAGCGCTCCGGGAGCGCCGTCGAAAACCACGCGACCGGCGGCCATGCCGATCAGGCGATCGCAGTAGTTTCGAGCGAGATCGAGTGAGTGCAGATTGCACAGGACCGTGATGCCGTAGGTCTTGTTGATCGACGCGAGACCATCCATCACGATCTTGGTGTTGCGCGGATCGAGCGAGGCGATCGGCTCGTCGGCAAGAATGAGCTTCGGCTCCTGCACGAGCGCGCGAGCGATCGCGACACGCTGCTGCTGGCCGCCGGACAGGCTGTCGGCACGCTGCGCGGCCAAGGTTGCGATGTCGAACTGCTCAAGCGCGGCGAGCGCGATGGCCTTGTCTTCGGCGCTCCAAAGGCGGGCCAGCGAGCGCGCGGTCCCGACCTTGTTGAGGCGACCGACGAGCACATTCGTCAAAACATCGAGACGGCCGCACAGATTGAACTGCTGAAAGATCATCGCGCAGTCGGCGCGCCAGTCGCGCAAGGCTTTGCCCCGCAGCGCCGTGACGTCGGTGCCATTGAAGAGGATGCGACCGGAACTCGGATCGATGAGCCGGTTGATCATGCGCAGGACAGTAGACTTGCCGGCGCCGGAGCGGCCAATGATCCCGACGAACGACCCTTCGCGGATCGACACGGTGACGTCGCTCACCGCCGTCTTCTCACCGAACCGCCGTGTTACTCCGGCAAGATCCAGCATGCCCGCCTCCAGCAAAACCAGTGACCATGGCGCCGGCACTAGAGGCGGTTGGCAACACTTTCATGACAAATGAGGATCAGTGAGCAGGTCGGCTTGTCGAAATTTATCGACAACCTGACCGGGCCCTGTCGCAAAACCTTCACGTCAATGACCGATGAGCGAATGGAAAGACTGGAAAGAAACAGGATACGTCCACGCTATTTGTCGTGGCTGAATGGGGATGGCGGATTTATTCATCGATCCGTCATGAAAACGTCATGACCAAGAAGCTCTCCGATACGCCCCTCATCGACCCGACCGCGCAGGTCCGTGACAGCACGCTCGGTCGCTACACGGAGGTCGGAGCCCGCACGAAGGTCGCCGAGACGGTGATGGGCGACTATTCCTATGTCGTGAACGACGCCGATATCATCTACACGACCATCGGCAAGTTCGTTTCGATCGCGGCCCACACGCGCATCAACCCGGGCAACCACCCGATGCAGCGGGCGACGCAGGCGCATTTCACCTACCGTGCGAGCACCTATTTCGAGGGAGAGCCGGACGAGGACGCCTTCTTCGATTGGCGCCGGTCCTTCCGCTGCCATATCGGCCACGACGTGTGGATCGGCCATGGGGCGATCGTGCTCCCTGGGCGCAGCATCGGCACGGGCGCGGTCGTTGCCGCAGGCGCCGTCGTCACGAAGGACGTGCCGGCCTACACGATCGTTGCCGGCAATCCCGCGCGCATCATCCGGCGGCGGTTCTCCGAGGCGATCGAAGAACGATTGATGACGCTTGCCTGGTGGGACTGGAGCCATGACGCGCTGCGCGCGGCGCTGCCGGCGTTCCGGTCACTATCGATCGAGGCCTTCCTCGAAGCCCATGGCGGGTGAGGGCGTCCGGCGACCAAAAAGCCAACGGTGTGCGGAATTGTGCCTGTCCAGCATCGTGGCCCGGCGTAATCGGTGCGCGAAGATGATCAAGCTCGGTCGCCCACTGTTGGTATCGAGTGTTTCAGCCACCCAGAATGATCGTCACCGCAACCATCGCGACACCGATCACCGGCACAACCAGTCGCATCAGCCAGCGCTCGTTCTTCATCAGCCGGTCAAGCGCGATGCCGATCGCGATGAGCATCACGACGGCAGTGAGGTTCGAGACGCGCATCGCGACCGGCAGATCGGCGAAAACGACGAAAGGCAGGATCGGCGGGACGGTCGCGAGAATGACCAGAACCATGATCGCAAAGGCGGCGCGGAAATCATCCCCTGTCAGCAGAGTGGCCTTCGCGGGCAGCTCCACCTTGCGAACCAGATCGACGAGGGTGTCGGCATCGCTGTCGGCCAGCGCATCGCCGGCGCTACCCGGCAGGGCGTCGCGGACCATCTCGCGGGCGCGGGCGGAGGGGGCATGCTTGAGATCCAGAATCACCGAGCGCGCGCGGGCCCGTTCGGTGGCAGTTGCCAGGAGATACATCACGCCGTCGATCATGCCCCACGCGACATTGCAGCCCAGCGCGGCGAGAAGCACGCTGTTGATGCTGCCTCCGGCCCCGACCGTGACACTCATCGTCCCGGTGAAGGTCAATGCCATCAAAAGCCCGAACATGATCTCGGTGAGACGATCGACCGGATCCAGCACGGATTCGCGCGGCTTCCTGTCGTTTTCGCGTGACATGAGTGCCCCCGTGACGCCATGGAGGATGCTTCGTCACTTGGCGCTCGCTGTCCAGCGAACTTGCGCGCCGGCAAGCATTTCCTGTCGATGACCAGTCGAGAGAAAGACGGGGCGCGAAACCCTACGCAATGCCCCGGTAGCCGGCGCCAATAAACAGTTGACGCCGGACGGGTGAATCTCTATGAGCCGCGTCTCATTCGCCCATGTCCGTGCGACTGGTCGCTCAACCACTGTGAGCGGATAGTCCTCGTCGTGTTGGCGGCAGGTAGGCATCGGCCTCCGATGCCCTATCCAACAAGCGGTCATCAGACCGCAGGACATTCTGGAGACCGGACCGTGGCCCGTATTGCCGGCGTCAACATTCCCACTGCCAAGCGCGTCGTGATCGCGTTGCAGTATATCCATGGCATCGGCCCGAAGAAGGCCGAAGAGATCATCCGCAAGGTCGGGATTGCCGCCGAGCGTCGCGTTCATCAGCTGTCCGACCAGGAAGTGCTGCAGATCCGCGAGACCATCGACCGCGATTACCTCGTCGAGGGTGATCTTCGTCGTGAAGTGTCGATGAACATCAAGCGCCTGATGGACCTCGGCTGCTATCGCGGCCTGCGTCATCGCCGCAGCCTCCCGGTCCGCGGTCAGCGCACCCACACCAACGCCCGCACCCGCAAGGGCAAGGCGAAGCCGATCGCCGGCAAGAAGAAGTAACGGGCGAGCGGGACTGGGATCCTGCCGCACGCAAACGAGATCCGCAGAGTTCCATCCGCGGACCCATTCCCCAGCGTCCGGCATTACGGACGCGCTTGAAGGACGAAAAAGATGGCAAAAGAAGCCGCTGGTCGCGTTCGCCGCCGCGAACGCAAGAACATTGTGTCGGGTGTGGCCCACGTCACCTCGACTTTCAACAACACCATGATCACCATCACCGACGCGCAGGGCAACACGATCGCCTGGTCGTCCGCCGGCACGATGGGCTTCAAGGGTTCGCGCAAGTCGACCCCGTACGCGGCCCAGATGGCCGCCGAGGACGCTGGCCGCAAGGCGCAGGAACACGGCATGCGCACGCTCGAGGTTGAAGTCTCGGGTCCGGGTTCGGGCCGCGAATCGGCGCTCCGCGCGCTCCAGGCGTCGGGCTTCACGATCACCTCGATCCGCGACGTGACCCCGATCCCGCACAATGGTTGCCGGCCGCGCAAGCGCCGCCGCGTCTGAATTCTGATGTGTGTAGGGCCGCGCGGCGGGCCAGCCGCGCGGTTGATGCTTGAGGCCCTATCCGGTCAGGCTCGAAGGGTAATGACGTGATCCAAAAGAATTGGCAGGAACTCATCAAGCCGCAGAAGCTCGTCGTGACGCCGGGTGACGACCCGAAGCGCGTCGCAACGGCTGTTGCGGAACCGCTCGAGCGCGGCTTTGGCACGACGCTCGGCAATGCGCTGCGCCGCGTCCTCCTGTCCTCGCTCCAGGGCGCGGCGGTGACGTCGGTCCAGATCGACGGCGTTCTGCATGAATTCTCATCCATCCCCGGCGTTCGTGAGGACGTCACGGACATCGTTCTGAACGTCAAGGAAATCGCGCTGAAGATGGGCGTCGAAGGCCCCAAGCGCATGGTCCTGAAGAAGCAGGGTCCGGGCCCGGTTTTCGCCGGCGACATCCAGACGATCGCCGACATCCAGGTCCTCAACCCCGAGCACGTGCTGTGCACGCTCGACGAGGGCGCGGAAGTCCGCATGGAGTTCACGGTGAACTCGGGCAAGGGCTATGTCGCGGCCGATCGCAATCGTCCCGAAGACGCCCCGATCGGCCTCATCCCGGTCGACAGCCTCTATTCGCCGGTCAAGCGCGTCTCGTTCAAGGTCGAGAACACCCGTGAGGGCCAGATCCTCGACTATGACAAGCTGACCATGACGGTCGAGACCAACGGCGCGATCACGCCGGACGATGCGGTCGCCTATGCCGCCCGCATCATCCAGGATCAGCTCGAAGTCTTCGTCAACTTCGAGGAGCCGAAGAAGGAAACCGAGGCGCCGGCCATTCCGGAACTCGCCTTCAACCCGGCGCTCCTCAAGAAGGTCGACGAACTGGAACTGTCGGTCCGCTCGGCGAACTGCCTGAAGAACGACAACATCGTCTATATCGGCGACCTCATCCAGAAGACGGAGGCGGAAATGCTCCGCACCCCGAACTTCGGCCGCAAGTCGCTGAACGAAATCAAGGAAGTGCTGGCCCAGATGGGTCTGCACCTGGGCATGGAAGTGCAGGGCTGGCCGCCGGACAACATCGAAGAACTGGCCAAGCGCTTCGAAGAACATTACTGAGACCCCGCTCCCGGGCACACGTGCCGGCCGGGAGCCAAACCGAGGAAGAGTGCCATGCGTCACGGCAAGGCCCATCGCAAGTTCAACCGCACTGCCGAGCATCGCAAGGCGATGTTCGAGAACATGGCTGCGTCGCTGATCAAGCACGAGCAGATCATCACGACCCTACCGAAGGCGAAGGACCTGCGTCCGATCGTCGAGAAGCTCGTGACCTTGGGCAAGCGCGGCGATCTCCATGCGCGCCGTCAGGCCATCGCCGCCCTTCAGGACGAGGCGATCGTCACCAAGCTGTTCGACGTGCTCGGCAAGCGCTATGCCGACCGCCAGGGCGGCTACACGCGTGTGCTCAAGGCGGGCTTCCGCCATGGCGACAATGCCCCGATCGGCGTGATCGAGTTCGTCGATCGCGACGTGTCGGCCAAGGGCCTCGATTCGGGCCCGGTGCAGGGCGAAGAGGCGGAAGCCGCCTGATCCCGACGCCTCATGGCGATCAATTCGCGCCCGCGGTCCCTGGCCGCGGGCGTTTTTCGTTTCGGGGGAGGCACCGGGTCGAAAGCCTTGCTTCCACCGTCATCAGCGTGAATAGCTTGCCGAAGAATGGCGGTTGAGGAGACAGACATGCGCCAGATCGCGGGGTTCGTCGCAGCGGCGGTCATGGGATGGACGCTGTTCGCATCGCCGATCGTCGCCGCCCAGGAAGGGGTTGTTCCCCCGAGCGCGGAGGCCTTGAGGTTCACCTTCGCGCCGATTGTCAAGACAGTGACGCCGGCGGTCGTTAATGTCTACGCCCAGCGCGTCTCTCGCCGCCGCAGCAACCCGGTTTTCGACGACCCCTTCTTTCAGGAGTTTTTCGGTACACCGCAGCGGCCGCGCGACCGTGTGCAGCGGTCGCTCGGCTCCGGTGTCATCGTCGATGCCGACGGGCTCGTGATCACGAACAACCACGTCATCGAAGGCGCGACCGAGGTCCGTGTCGCCCTCTCGGACCGTCGCGAGTTCGAGGCGGACATCATCATCACCGACAAGCGCGCCGATCTCGCCGTGCTGCGCCTCAAGGGCGTCAACACCAAGCTCGCCGCGCTGCCTTTCGCACCGATGGATTCGCTCCAGGTCGGTGATCTCGTGCTCGCGATCGGCAACCCCTTCGGCGTCGGTCAGACCGTGACGTCGGGCATCGTGTCCGCGCTGGCGCGGTCGCAGATCGGCGTCTCGGACTTCCAGTCCTTCATCCAGACCGATGCCGCGATCAATCCCGGGAATTCCGGCGGCGCACTCGTCGACATGAACGGTCGACTGGTCGGCATCAACACCGCGATTTTCTCGCGCTCCGGCGGCAGCATCGGGATCGGTTTCGCCATCCCGTCCGAGATGGTCCGGGTCGTGGTGCGTTCGGCTGAAGCCGGCTCGAAGCAGGTCCAGCGCCCCTATGTCGGTGCGACCTTCCAGAACCTGACCTCCGAAATTGCCGAGACACTCGGGTTGGATCGCCCGGGCGGTGCACTTGTCGTGAGTGTCGTCGAGGGGGGCCCGGCGGCGGAAGCGGGACTGCGGACCAGCGATCTCGTGGTGGCGATCGACGGCACGCCGGTGGTCGACGCGGATGATTTCGGCTACCGCTTCGCGACGAAGCCCATCGGCGGCACGACGCGTGTGAGCATTCTGCGCAACGGGAAGCCGATGGACGTCGACGTGGCGCTGACGATCGCGCCCGAGACAACACCGCGTGACGAGATCACGCTGTCGGGCCAATCCCCGCTCGCAGGGGCGACCGTCGCCAACCTGTCGCCGCGCGTCGCCGAGGATGTCGGGCTGCCGATCGACGCGACGGGCGTGGTTGTTCTGCGGGTCGACGACGATACGCCTTCGAGCACGGTCGGCTTTTGGCCGCGCGACGTGATCCTTGCTGTCAACGAGCAGAGAGTCCGGTCGAGCAGCGATCTCGCCGAGCTCGTGAGCCAGCCGCGGCGTGTCTGGCGTGTGACGATCCAGCGCGACGGCAAGACCATTACTTCGGTTTTCCGCGGCTGATCACGCTGCGGATCTGTGCGTCGGGGGCGACATGTCGGATCTCTTCACGTCCGGAGGGCTCGACAGGGGTGCGCCACGCCCATTGGCGGATCGGCTGCGGCCTACACGACTCACGGATGTCGTCGGTCAGGATCATCTCGTCGGCCCCGAAGGCGCGCTCGGCCGCCTGATCGGTGCCGGGTCGCTCGGCAGCCTCATCTTCTGGGGGCCGCCCGGCACCGGCAAGACGACGGTCGCCCGTCTGCTTGCAGGCGAGACGAACCTCGCCTTCGAGCAGATCTCGGCCATCTTCACCGGCGTCGCCGACCTGAAAAAGGTGTTCGAGGCGGCAAAGGCACGGCGGATGATCGGGCAGGGGACACTGCTCTTCGTTGACGAAATCCACCGTTTCAACCGTTCGCAGCAGGACAGCTTCCTCCCGGTAATGGAGGACGGCACGGTCACGCTCGTCGGTGCGACCACCGAGAACCCGTCCTTCGAACTCAACGCGGCCCTTCTCTCCCGCGCACGGGTGATGACCTTCCGCGCGCTCGACGATGATGCGCTGCTGCGCCTTCTCGATCGCGCCGAGGCGGAGGAGGGGCGCCCGCTGCCACTCGATACGGAAGCGCGGCAGGTACTCATCCGCATGGCCGATGGGGACGGGCGAGCGGTGCTGACGCTCGCGGAGGAGACCTGGCGGGCAGCGCGCCATGGCGAGGTCTTCTCGGCGCAGACCCTGCAGGACGTGGTGCAGCGCCGCGCGCCGATCTACGACAAGTCGGCGGACGGTCACTACAACCTGATCTCCGCCCTGCACAAATCGGTCCGCGGTTCGGACCCCGACGCCGCGCTCTATTATCTCGCGCGCATGTTCGATGCCGGCGAGGACCCGCTCTTCATCGCGCGTCGCGTGGTGCGCATGGCGGTGGAGGATGTCGGTCTCGCCGATCCGCAGGCGCTCGCCGTCGCGACTGCCGCGAAGGACGCCTACGACTTTCTGGGATCGCCCGAAGGCGAACTCGCCATCGCCCAGGCGGTCGTCTATGTCGCAACCGCGCCGAAGTCGAATGCGCTCTACAACGCCTACAAGGCGGCAACGCGCGTCGCCAAGGCCGCCGGATCACTGCCACCGCCCAAGATCATCCTCAATGCGCCGACCAAGCTGATGAAGTCGGAAGGCTATGGCGAAGGCTATCGCTACGACCACGACGAGCCGGACGCCTTTTCCGGTCAGGACTATTTCCCGGACGCGCTCGGCCGGCAGAGTTTCTACAGTCCGGTCGAACGTGGATTTGAACGCGAAATCGCCAAGCGTCTCGACTGGTGGGCGAAGCTGCGGCGAGAGCGTCGTCGGTAGGACTGCGGTCAGGCCGCCTTGGATCGTGTCTCGGTTGCCCGGTCGAGATGGTCCCTGGTGCGTCGCATGGCGGCACGGATTGGTTCCGTCGACAGGGCGCCTGTCGTCACCAGTGTTTCGCGAACACGTTCGGACGCTTTGGCTATCGCGCTGTATCCGACGCTTTCCGCAGTCCCCTTGATGGTGTGCAGCGTCCGACGAACGGTTGACTGATCGGCGCCACCATTCTCGATCGCCGGCAGAAGCGTATCGAGATCGGTCCAGAACGAGGCCGTCAGCTGGTCGAGCGTCTCCTGGCCGAGTTCGTCGATCAGCCCCTGCTGCTGCTGGCGATCGATCAGATCGTCCTCGCGATCCTTTGGCGCTGTGGCCTCTGCCTCGATAGCCATGATCGGCGGTTGCGTGGCGGGTGCGATCGGTGCGCAGAGTCCGAGCATCTCCGCCAGTGCCGCAAGCATCTGGCTTTCTGACGGTTTATCGGCTGAAGTCGGCGCCGGCACTTGGTCATGCGCGGGCAGCCATTCGCGCAGAATCTCCTGCAGCTTCTCACGGTTGATCGGCTTTGTGGAAAAGCCGTCCATGCCGGCCTTGAGACACTCCTCGCGATCGGAAACGAAGGCGTTCGCCGTCAGGCCGACGATTGCGACCGACCGCGCGGGCTCCTCCAGCATACGGATCTGGCGCGTGGCTTCCAAACCGTCCATGCGCGGCATCTGCATGTCCATGAGGACCAGATCGAGGCCACCCTTCGCGACGCGTGCCACCGCCTCGACGCCATCGCTCGCGATTTCGACAGTCACCCCCATTTTCTCGAGCAGCCCGGAGGCAATCCGTTGATTGACGGGGTTGTCTTCAACCACGAGAACCGTGCCCGAATGACGTTCCGCCGCAGTGTTCGCACTCGACGGATCGTCCATGACATCGGCCGGCTTTTGCAGAGCGAACTTGAGCCGCTGCAACGTGAGTGGGCCCTCGACAATGGCGCGGGCGAGCCCGGCATAGATCGTGGCATGAGCGCCATAGACGATCGCGCGCCGAAGAACATCACCCTGGAACACCGGTTCAATGACGCGGCGCGTATCGACGAGCAGAGGCGGAGTGTCGCCGTCATGGCTCGATGAACCACGGTCGGTTTCGGGATGTTGGTGAAACACGGTATCGAGAGCCGCCTGTGCGGCTGGTGTCGCGGCACAGACCAACATCGGGCTGGTTTCGTTGGCGACGCTCGTGTCGAGGCGACACGGGAGAGGAATCTGAAACCAGAATTTGCTGCCGGTGCCGGCCTCGCTGTCGACCCCGATCTCACCACCCATCGCGGCGACGAGGCGCGCGCTGATGGCGAGGCCGAGCCCGGTGCCGCCGAAACGGCGCGTGATCGACGCATCGCCCTGGCTGAACTCCTTGAAGAGCCGTACCGTCGCTGCAGGCGCGATACCGATCCCGGTATCGGTCACAACAAATTTCAGCACCGTTCCGCCCGTTTCGGTTGCCAAGACTTTCGCCTCGATGACCACATCTCCACGGTCGGTGAACTTGACGGCGTTGCCGGCAAGATTGAGCAGGATCTGGCGAAGTCTGGTGAGGTCGCCCTCGACCGTCGCTGACGGATACAGCGCCACAAGGCCGATATCCTTGAGCCTTGCCCGCGGCGATACGATGTCGACTACTCCCTCGACCAGCTTGTCGAGCGGGAAGGCGCGCTTCTCGAGGTCGAGCGATCCGGCCTCGAGCTTCGAGAAGTCGAGAAGATCCGAGATGATCGCGGTCAGCGCATTCCCGCATTCCTGGATTGTTTCGAGATGAATTTGCTGGCTTGGCGGAAGGTTCGACGCGTCGAGCAGGTCAACCGAACCGATGATGCCGTTCAACGGTGTACGGATCTCGTGGCTCATCGTCGCGAGGAAGGCGGTCTTGGCACGGTTGCCGGAGTCTGCCTCGGCAGCCGCCCGTGCGTGCTTCGCGCTTAACACTTCCAAGTCCTGCCGTGATCGTTCGATCTGGCGGAGCTGTCGCATCAGCATCAGGATGATGCCACCAAGTGCGATTGCGAGCACGATCACGGCAGCAGCAATCAGCATGTAGTGGCGCTGTGCCGTGTCGCGTTCGCCGACTTCGGTTTCGATCTGCCGGCGATTGATCGTGAGAAGGATTCTCTCGGTCAGCGTACGAATCTTCGACAGCCGCTTCAGCAGCATGTCGAGGGTCGGCGCATCGGCAACACCTGTGCCTGTGATCCGGCCAAACGCAGGTGTCAGGCCTTCTATCCCGGCATGAACATCGCTGACATCGGCCTTGAGAGTGGTGCCTTCGGCAATATGACTGCCGAAGTCACCCTCCTCAAAGACATGTACCCGGCTGACGAGAATGTCGAAGCGAAGCTGAAGTTCATCGACCGCAGGTTCGTCGGGACGAGCGCGTGCAAGCAGAAGCGCTCCTATCAGCTTGTTCGTTTCGCGATCGAGCTGGTATGCCGCCCACAGCGCATCCTCGCGGATGCTGGCGCGAACCTCGGCCTGCCGCTCGCTCAAGCCGAAAAGCATCGTCGAGATTGCCGCCACCATGGCGACGCTGATGGCGACAAGGGTCGCCATCCCGCTATGCGCGAAGAGCCGTCGGGCCGTCAGGCTGAAAAGAGACATGCGGAGCCTGCCGGGCCGATCGCGCGTACCGGTGCGATCAACGCACCTCGATGCTCTTCACCTGCCAGACCGAGCGGTTGAAATAGAGCTCGTTGTAGAGCGCAGGATCGGCATCGAAGGGGTAGATCACGAAGATCGGGCCCTTTTCACGCACCGGCATCGGCTCGCCGTTCATGCGCGTCGCGAGGATCACCGGCCATTTCCGGAAATCCTCGATCGGAACCTCGGCGGTATAATCGTTGAGCGCCGTGATCAGGAGCGTGTCGCCCTTGGCGCCGACGGCATCGAGAAAGGCGCTGCCGAGCGGACCTTCGAAGTTCACCTTGCCCTTGGTCCAGGGCGTTTCGACTTCCGACTTCCGGCCGGGCAGTGCTTCAAGCATCGAAAGATCGAACACGGCGGCGTCGCCGTCATTCTTCGTTTCGATGTTGCCCGTCACGGTCAGGACCACCTTGCCTTCCGGCTTGGCGAGACTGCCGGCGGAAACTGGCATGGCGGTGGCGATCAGCGCGGCCAAGGCGGCGATGAACACGGATTTCATGGTCTTCTCCTGTTGGGTGCTACGGTCAGTCATCAGGCGGCGGCGGTGGCCGGTTCGAGATCACCGTAGAGTTCGAGGATCTCGTTCCAGCGGCGGTCAAAGGCATTGACGCAGGCGGGGTCGAACTGCGTTCCGGATCCGGCGAGAAGGTAGTCGCGGGCTTTGCTCAACGACCAACGCGCCTTGTAGGGGCGGGTCGACACCAGCGCGTCGAAAACATCGGCGATGGCCGCGATGCGGCCGCCGAGCGGGATGTCTTCGCCCGCGAGGCCCCGCGGATATCCGGTGCCGTCTCACCGCTCATGGTGGGCGGCCGCGATGTCGCAGGCCATGCGCACGAGGTCGGATGTCGAGCCGGACAGGATGTGCTCGCCGAGCACGACATGATGCTCGATCGCGGAACGTTCTTCCGGCGTCAGCGCGCCGCCCTTGGTCAGAACGGCATCGGCGACGCCGATCTTGCCGACATCGTGCAAGGGGGCGGCAAGATGGATCGTCCGCGTGAGATCATCGGACAGGCCAAGCTCTTCGCTGATCAGGCGGGCGATCTCGGCCATGCGCGCGACATGGGCGCCGGTGCTGCCGTCGCGGGATTCGATTGCCCGCGCCAGATGGAAGACGAGTTCGCGCTCACGTTCGTGCAGCCGGCGCGTCGCCTGCGCAACCTCGGTCTCGAGCCATTTGGCGCGCTCGGCCACTGCCCGCTGGGCGAGACGCAGCTCGAGCAGGTTCCTGACTCGCGCCTTGAATTCGACCGGTTCAATCGGCTTCGTCAGAAAGTCGGTCGCGCCGGCATGGATGGCATCGATCCGGACCGAGCGTTCATCCTCGCCGGTGACCATCACGATCGGAATATGGCGTAACTGCTCGATGGTCCGGATGCGCCGGATCACTTCGATGCCGTCCATGCCGTCCATCATGTAATCGATGAGGGCGATATCGAAGCTCTGTGACTGGATAGACTGCAGTGCGGCCACGGGGTCCGTGAAGCTGACAACCTCACAATCACTCACTTTCGACATTAGCCGCGTCACCAGCGACAGCGAGGTCGCGTTGTCGTCGATCAGCAAGGCGCGCATGGTCCACTCCGATTGTCGGTTGAGCGGTACCATTGCGCCGACTATACAATGTCAAAGGCAATCCGTAAAATTTGATGGATTATCCGTCTTTCGTGGTCAAGAAGGTCTTTAAATCGATCATTTCTTGCAGATTCTTCTTTTTTGGATCCTTGTGTCCCAATCGCACCGCTGCCCCCATGACGCGACCGGCGGTGTCGTAAAGCGGTCTGCGCGGGCGCCTTTACCGCATTCCAACGCCGGGTGCGGGGCGATGCCTCCGCAATGGGAGCCGCGTCGCCCTTCGGATGCATAACGGCTGAACCGCGTGAAGGGTGGTACGACGATGCGTCTATGGTCCATTCCATCCGGCCGGATCGTGCGGCATCTGGGTGGCGCGGATCAATTCGCCATCAGCATCGGCATCGTCGCGTGCTGGAGCAGGTAGGCGGTCGCCCCGCCAAAAATCATCTGGCGGAAGCGGCTTTGGGTATAGGCGCCCTTGAACATCAGGTCGGCACCGACCTTCTCACACTCCTCGAGAAAGGCCTGACCATGCTGGCGTGAACCGAGCGTGGCCCGGTGCGAGGAGACCGCAAACCCGTGTCCGGCGAGATGCTCGGTCAATGCCGACGCGTCAGGGCCGGGAACGCCGACGCCTTCTACCTCGACGACCACGATCCGCTCGGCCTTTGCCAGCAACCCCATGCCGAACTGGATGGTGCGAGCCGTCTCTGAACTGCCATTCCATGCAATCGCGATCGTCTTGCCGAAGGTTTCGTGCTGCTGAGGCGGCACGACGAGCACCGGCCGGCCACTGTCGAAGAGACAACTGTCGAGAACCGCCGGCGGGCATCCCGTCTCGTCTTCGCCGGGGAGAGCGACGATCGTCAGATCGAACACGCGCGCCTCCTCGGCGATCTCGACCCGCACTCCGGCACGGCGCTCGAGCCAATCGAAGCCGAGACCAGGCTTCGCACGTGGAGTTGGTTCTATGTCGGCGGCGGTCATGGCGTCGACGAAGATTCCCCGGCTCGTTTCCTCGATCTGCGCCGCGCGCTGCTCGACGAAGACGATGTCGGCCTGACCGATAAACCCGCCAAACGCTGCGATCGTGAAGGGGCTTTCGGCGGCAACGCCGGTAAGGTGGCTGTCGCCAGCCCGCGCAAGTCTCGTCGCCATCGGGAACACACTGGTTGTCTCGATCCCTGGATAGACGGGAACCAGAAATCGCCTCATGCCCCACTCCTGCGCCGATACGGCTGCAGAGTGTACGCGGAGTTGATGTCGTGGACCAGACTTGACGTCTCGCGCGTGTCTCGTGATTTCAGACTACGGCGATTTCCTTCAGCCGACGTACGGTTCTGTATGGACGTTGGTATGTCCAACAAAACCCGGCAAGGCTTGCGACGGGTGCCGCTCGACGTCATCGCCGGCACTGAAGTAGCGAGCCAGCCTTTCTCTGCCGGCGCGTGTCAGGACATGGCGCCGCACCGACATCAATCCTTCATCACCCATGAGATCATCAAAGCCGGCCGGCCGACACAGACCGCGACGGCACAGGGCCAACACAGAAGCGGCCATGTCGGGCGGCAGTCGCTCGCCATCCCAGATGCGCTCGAGCAACGCGATGTCATCCCATGACGGGCTCTGATCAATCAGTGACATCTGCAGCATCACGCGCTCTCCTTGGACGATGGTGGGCGTGGATCGTTCGATCCTTGCCCACATCAACGAACGGCGACCCCTCACGGTTGCTACACATAACGGTGAACGAGGCATTTGCGTGACTTTGCGCGGAAACCTTAATTCCCGTTCGTTCTTGCAATGTCACGCACTCGGTACAACGGTATGGGCGTTCCGAAGCCGCAATTCAGCGCGCAGGATGTGTTGATCGAGGGAAGCCGATGTTCGCAGTCTATGAGAACGCCGCCGACCAGCGTGAAAGCCTGATCCTCGTGGAGCAGTCGACTGTGCCTGAGTTCCTTGCCAAAAAGCCATGGCGCAAGGTCGCAGTCGTTGCCGAAGCTGCGAGGGATGTTCATCTCGACGTCGAGCGGCACGGGTATGGGCTTTACCACGACGGTCTCGATCGGTTGACCCACCAAGAGACACAACCGCCCCAGTGACGCCGAGGACATACGACGTAGAGACAAGGCTCGTAGCCCATCCTGCGACGTCTGCGCCCGCCAATTGTCATGTCGGCTGGCGTTGTATCGCGACCGAGCACGATCGCCTCCGTACTTAACGCAATACCGCAATCAAGCCGACATTGGGTACTCTGCAACACGTGCCTGTCGCGAACCCCAGGAACTGGGCGTCACACCGCAATCGGCGCCGAGCGTGCAGCGTGGCCACCTGCGGGTGGTTGTTGAATGGGGCCAGTCGTGGCGGGTCGACGCGATCACATACGTTCTCGGGCGGCCGCGGTAGGGCTGTGGTCCGAACCAAGTATAGAGATCCACTCATATGCGGCGTTTCTGAACGGGCGCGGCTTCACTCGGGTCTACACATTTGCCGGTGAGCCCGGTTTCGTTTCCCAGGATCTCGGCCTCGACGTTGCCGTCATCCTCGGAATGCGCGTCGGAAATCGTCTCGCGGATCTGATTGACACGCTGCGCAACCTGAGCGTCGATCCGCCGCTGATCGCCATCGCCGTCGGAAATCCTGATCCGGAGCTGACGAGCCGTATTCTCGCCTGCGGCGTCGATCGAGCATTTCCGCTCTGCCCGCCGAACTTCGCCTTCTATCGGCAGGTCGTCACAGCGGCTCATCACGCCCTGATCAGCCGGACCCAGCGCTTCACCGAAGCGACGCCGGGCGGGCGTACAGGCTGGACAGACGATAGCCCGACTACGCCGGCGTATCGTCGTTGAGAACGACGAAATCCTGCCCGGTCCGGCTGTCGGGCGTCGAGGGCAGGTCGGTCATCACGAGGAGCAGGCCAGGCTTGAGCCGATCGCTGATCGCGGCGATGACGGTTCGATCACCGCGCACGCGACGCAGGAGAGCGAGCGGATCATGCGCGGTATCGGCTGCGTCAGGCGCTCTGTCGTAGCTGATGGCCTTCCACCGCAAACCCTGCGCGGCGCTATCCGACCCCATGAGAACGAAGACGCTCTCGCCAAACGGTATCTGGGGGTCGGTGATCGTTGCCTGACCGGTTGCAACCGTTCGTCCATTCTCCACGACAGTGATCGATTGATCGGCACGGCTGATCAGGATCGAAGTCGGGACCGTCGTCTCGCTCGATTCTGCGTCTTCATGTCGGCCACGGTCATTGATACCGGCCCGCACCTTGTCGAACTCGTCGGCCGCATAGTTTCCGAGCACGAGACCCGGATGGGCGACCTCGCGCGGCGCGTCATGGTCATCCGCGATGATTACGGCCATGCCGAGCCGGGTGATCCCAAACAGCAATTCCGAAAACTTCAGCGGCAGTCGCACACAGCCATGAGACGCCGGATATCCCGGCAGTTGTCCTGCGTGCAGCGCGATACCCGACCAGGTCAGCCGGTTCATGTTCGGCATGGGTGCGTTGTTGTAGGTCGACGAGCGGTGATGCTTGTCCTTCTGGAGAATGGTGAAGACGCCCGTCGGTGTTCGATGGCCGGCCTTGCCGGTGGAACAGGTCGACACCGCGATCCGAATGCCGTTGCGGTAGACGTGCACACGTTGATCCGGAATGGACACGACGATCGCCACAGGACCTTCGGGCGAGCGCTCCGGATGCCAGGTGAATTCGCCTGGCTTGAGTGCGGCGACCTCGGCCAACATGGCATCCGCAACGGCCTCGCCGCTCCGTGACAGCACGACCCCGGAGGTGAGCAACAACAGTCCAAGGCTCCGTCGTGTCAGCATGGCCCTTCGATCCCTGGTTCTCGCGCGAGCCTATGTCGGCGTACCCAAGCGTTGAAGTTTGGAGAAAACCTAGTGGTCTGACTCCGACGCTTCGAACCCCATCCCAGTAATGTTTGAATGACCGCACCGGGCGTTGCGGATTTTCGCTCTGACCTTCATGTAGGGAGCCGCCGGCCGCCGAGAACAAACTTACGGGGCTTCACCATACGTCGCTCCGATTCAATGCGGATACGCAGGTCGATGGCCCTTGGAGGACGGGCATCCGCTCTTCGGTCAGAGACTGTCCTACCCACCCATGAGGCAAGCTGAGCGGCAGGGGGGCCCGGGCCTGATCTTCTGTGATCGGCAGGAATCCGGCTCGTCGGTAATAGTTCGGGTCGCCGTATGTGATAGCAATCTGGATGCCCTCCGAGCTCAGCGCCTCCAGTGCGTGGGAGAGCAAGGTCTGTCCAATACCTTGCCGCTGACGCCCCGGCGCCACAGCCATCGGAGATAGTAGGAAGACGATATGTGGGTCGTCCGAGTAGTTTAGGCGGGTAAAAATTGCCGCACCAATGGAATTGCCTTCATCCTCGGCGCAGAATACGCGAATGTCCTCTGCTGGCGTTGCCGTGAGTAGATCGCGAACCAAGCCACCGATCTGCGCGCCTTCATCCGGTCCCTCCGAGGCGGTGAAGGTTGTAGCGAAAAGTTCAATGAGCGCTCGCTCGCGCCCAACAAAGCCGGTGGTGATTTCCACGGTCAGTCCTCTGTCTTGAGAGGGGCTTACGCCTTTCAGACATTTCCCGCTACTGCTGCCTCTTTCGGAGAGGCTGCCTCGAGCAGAGGTCCGGGTTGGACGCGAAGCCAACGTAGACCGCATCCCCTCCGGCCCGCCCAAGTCGCGCCGCTCAATACTCAGCAGGACGATCCGCGCCCTCCAAACATACCTCTGGGCCGCGTTCCGGTCCGCGATGATTGCTGCAAGCCGTCGGCGGTCCGCAGCCGAAACAGTGATGGAAACTCCCGTACGCATGACGCAGACTCGTGCAGGCGAAACCATATGGGAATCCGAAATCGGACTCCTCCGTTTGGGTCAAACCACGAGCGTTTTCAAAGCCGAGGCCGAGACGCGCGGCCGGGTGCTGGCAGACGCTCCTTCAACCCGTAAGGCGTGCGCGCACGGCCCGCGCGAGCACGATCTCCTCGTTCGTCGGAATGACCAGCACAGGGGTCGTCGCGGTGTCCGCGGTGATTTTCGTTGCGTTTGCGGCATTTCGCTGTGCGTCGAGGTGGATCCCGAGCCAGCCGAGCCGTTCGCAGACGCGACCACGCACCGTGGTGGAATTCTCGCCGATGCCTCCGCAGAAGACGAAGGCATCGAGACCGCCGAGCGCTGCTGCCAGACTACCAAGCTCGCGTTGGATGCGGCTGACAAAGACATCGATCGTCTCGCGAGCCGCCGGGAGGTCCGATGCCTCCAGCGTGCGCATGTCGTTCGACACACCTGACAAACCCAAGAAGCCCGAGCGTCGGTAGAGAAGATCGCCGATCTCGGCAGGCGTCATCTTCTCCCGTTCCAACAGGTGCAGGATAACACCCGGATCGATCTGCCCGCAACGCGTCCCCATCGGAAGGCCGTCGAGCGGTGAAAACCCCATGGTTGTCGCGATCGATCGTCCACCGTCGACCGCACACATGGATGCGCCGTTGCCCAGATGCGCAATGACTATCCGACCGGCCGACAGGTGCGGATAGAGGCGGGCGAGTTCGCCGACCACGTAGCTGTAGCTTAGCCCGTGGAAACCGTAGCGCCGTATTCCCTTGTCATAGAAGGAACGAGGCAGAGCGAAGACGTCATGGACGAAGGGGTGTCCACGATGAAAGGCGGTATCGAAGCAAGCGACCTGAAGGGCAGCCGGAAACGCAGCCAGTGAAGCTCTGATTCCCGCCAGATTATGTGGCTGATGCAGCGGCGCGAAAGGTTCCAGCCCAGCGAGATAGGTCATGGCCGCCTCGTCGATCACGACGGGCTCGGACAGATCCGGCCCGCCATGAACGACCCGATGACCAACGGCTTCGATCGAAAGTGACGGCAACGCATTGCGCAGACAGGCGAGGGCGCTGTCGAGCGCCGCCGCATGGTTTGCGAAATCGAGGTGGCCTTTAGCCGGAAGATCAGCCCCATCCGGACCGCGCAGGCGCAGGATGCCGCCGCTACCGATCCGATCGACCAGTCCGGTCGCCAGCGGAGAATCGCCCGTCTGGCGAAAAACGGAGAACTTCAGTGACGACGATCCGGCATTGAGCGTGAGGATCGCGCCGGTCATCGCTTGACCTCTCCCGCGAGCCGCGTCTGATGCAGCGCCGCGATCGCGCAGGACGCGAGGCGCGACATCGGGCTGTCCGAGCGCGAATTGAGGATCACCGGTACCTTGGCGCCGAGCACGAGACCGGCACCCTCCGCATGGCTGATGAAAGCGAGCTGCTTCGCCAGCATGTTGCCGGCATCAATGCCCGGCACGACGAGAATGTTCGCCTGGCCCGCGACGCCCGAGCGTAATCCCTTCACCCGTGCCGCTGTCATGTCGATCGCATTGTCCATCGCGAGCGGACCATCGACAAGCCCACCCCGGATCTGGCCGCGTTCCGCCATCTTCGACAGAAGCGCCGCATCGATCGACGACTGGATCGCCGGATTGACCGTCTCGACCGCGGAGAGAATGCCGACCCGCGGCGTTTCGAGACCGATCGAGATTGCGAGGTCGATCGCGTTCTGGACGATGTCGACCTTGGTCATGAGGTCCGGCGCAATGTTGATGGCGGCATCGGTGACGAGAAGGGGATGCGGAACGCCCGGCACGTCCATCACGAAGACATGGGTGAACCGGCGCCCGATCCGCAGCCCCTCTGTCTTGTCCAGCATGGGGCGCAGCAGATCATCCGTATGGAGATGGCCCTTCATCACGGCCGCCGCCCGGCCCTCATGCACGAGCCTGCAGGCCGTCACCACCGCCGCTTCCGCCGATGACGCGGGGATTATCTCGACATCCGCGAGGTCTGCGCCGGTGTCGCGGGCGGTCGATGCGATGCGCTCCGGATCGCCTATCAAAATCGGCGTGATGATGCTCTCCTTCATGGCGAGCAGGGCGCCTCCGAGCGCGTTCGCCTCTTCTGGGCAAACGACTGCCGTCAAAAGCGCGGGGAGGGGCCGTGCGCGCTCCAGCACCTGCTCGAAATGGCGGTGGCGCTGGACGATGAGGCCCGGGATCTCGACATCGTCGCGATCGACCTTGCGGATCGGGGCTGTAACGGTCGCAACGCCATCGACGATCAGGGCCTCGTCGCCGACCCGCCGGACGGTGGTTTCGAGCGTGACGGAACCCGATGCCTCCTTCGCGAGAACCGTGACGCGGGCAAGCAGTTCGTCTCCGGCATGGGCCTGTGTGTGAAAGGCGAGCTTCTGGGCGCGGTAGAGCGTTCCAGGGCCCGGCAGCAGGGTTCCGAGCACGGCGGAGATCAGCGAAGCGACGAACATGCCGGGCGCCACCTCGTCGACCCGACCATCGCCGTCGCCGTCCATGTTCGGCAGATGCATCGGGTTGCGATTGCCGGAGGCGACCGCGAAGACAAAGAGGTCGTCCTGTGTGATAAGCCGGCGCAGTTCCGCGGTCGCGCCGATCTGAAGCTCGTCGAAGGTCTGATTGCGCAGTCTCATTGGCGAGCGTCCCCACACACGGGGCCGGCTGCCCCCGACCCTGTTATCCTGCGACAAACATCCCCGGATGACGAAAGGCAAGCTCGGCCGGCATGGTCCGGTAAGCGCCGGATGCCGACTTCGTGGAACCCGGGTGACGCCGTCGCCACGCTCCCGGAAAATGATTGCCTTGGGTAGTTCATTGGGTGACGCGCTGGCCGGTTCCAACCTGGCAACAGCCGGACTATTCTGCCACGCATGCAGGGCGGATGAGCCGTCCATGAGGGATGGTCGGGTCGGGGGGCGGACATGTCGCAGCATGAGCATGGCGATCCGAATGGAACGCCTGACGGTCCGGGAGGCGCCAATCCTTCGACGCCAGAGTCCAGTGTCGTTGATCCGAATGGACCAACGAGCGAACAAGCCAGTCCACCACCGACGACCGTCAAGAAGCATCGAACGATCGAGGAGGTGCATCGGACGATTTATCGCCAGAGGACGACGGATCTTCTCTTCGACAGTCTCGCCTTGTCGGCCAGGCAAGCCGGCCTGTCGTCGCGCGCCCCATTCCGCTTGCAGACTGATTACCCGGTCGCCTTCACGAGCGCGGATCATCAGCACCCGCGCGGTGCCGCCAATGACGACACGCGCCACCCACGTTTCGTCGGGGCCTGCGAGAAGCATTTTGCCGCGCCGATCCGGCATCTCGACATCGGATGCGCCGGCGGCGGTCTCGTCTGGGATTTTTTGCTCGCCGGTCACGCCTCTGTCGGCATCGAGGGCAGCGACTATCCGCTCGTCAATCGGATGTACTATTGGCGGGTCATTCCGCGGCACCTTTTCACCGCCGACGCCACGAAGCCGTTCAGCTTCATCGGAGAGGGCGATGCGCCGGTGGCGTTCGACGTCATCACCGCATGGGAAGTTCTCGAACACATCCCCGAGGAGACTCTCGGAGGATTTCTCGACAACATCCGCCGAAACATCGCGCCGCGTGGCGTGTTCGTCTGCTCCGTCGCGACGTTTCCCGATCGTGACGAAGCGACCGGCGTCGTCTGGCACGTGACCCTGAAGCCGCGGGAGTGGTGGGTGAACGTGTTCAGGCAGCACGGATTCAGGATCGTCGATGGCATGTTCACGCTCGGCGACTACGTCAGGGGCTCGGGTAATCCGAGAGCGCATGACTGGAACGAAGGCGAGAATCCGGAACTCGGGTTCCATCTGGTTGCTCAGCTGGACGGCTAGTTCAAGACGTCAACACGGCCTCGGGTCCAGTTGCCGGAACGCGACGGGCGGGCGCCCGCCTCCGTCCGTACGGGAAAAGTGCGGATCCGACGCGGGCAGATCGCGCCGATCGATTGACCGCCTGACGCCGAGCGGGCTTACTTGCGCGCAACAGGCGAGACGGCCCGCATCGATCGACCGGAGTGAGTTCCAATCACCGGCACGATCGGCACAAAGAGAACCGGCCGCTTGTCGCCCGTGCCCGGCATCGTGCCGTGAAGCGGGATCGTTGATCTGGGGGAACTTCAAGACACAAAAACTCATCGCCGAGGCGATCGGCACATTCTGGCTGGTGTTCGGCGGCTGCGGCAGCGCCGTGCTTGCGGCGGCATTTCCTGAGGTCGGCATCGGCTTGCTGGGCGTGTCTCTCGCCTTCGGCCTTACCGTGATGACAATGGCCTACGCGGTTGGTCCGATCTCCGGCGGCCATTTCAATCCGGCCGTCACAGCCGGATTGGCGGCCGCAGGACGGATATCGTGGAGCCAGTTCCTGCCGTACACCGTGGCGCAGCTCGTCGGCGCGATCGCGGCGGCGGTCGTGCTTTACCTCGTCGCCTCGGGGACGGCCGGCTTTTCGCTGGACGGCGGCTTTGCCGCGAACGGGTTCGGCGAACACTCGCCCGGCAAATACTCGATGATGGCGGCGCTGATCATCGAAGTGGTGCTGACGGCGTTCTTCCTTCTGGTGATCCTCGGGGCGACCGAGTCGCGCGTGCCGCCCGGCTTCGCGCCGATCGCGATCGGCCTGTGCCTGACGCTGATCCACCTGATCTCGATCCCGGTGACCAACACCTCCGTGAACCCGGCCCGATCGACGAGCCAGGCGCTGTTCGCGGGCGGCTGGGCGCTGCAGCAGTTCTGGCTGTTCTGGGTCGCGCCTATCGCCGGCGCGGTCATCGCCGGCATCGTGCACAAGGCGGTTCTGGCCAAGCCCGCGGCGTGACGGTTAAACGCAGCGACGACAACCGACGATCATTGGCGAAGAGCGACACCTTTCCAGGTGTTGCTCAAGCCTGCGCGTCCCGCAGCAGCCTCGTCATGGTGCGCAGTCGCCGTGCAAGGGTCGTCGCGGTGCTTGACCAGATCGTCGACCGAGCGGGTCGAGACGCCCTGGATGTTTGCCTCCTGGATCACCGACGTCAGTAGGCCGTCCAGCCCCCATCCGTCGCATAGACGCCGCCGGTGAAGTTCGACGCCTCTTCCGACAGCAGGAAGAGCATCATCGACACCTGCTCCGCGACGGTGGCCGGGCGCTTCTTCGAGTTGGTGTAGGAGAGGATGCTGTCGATCTTGATCCGGCCCATGGGCACGCCCGTGGCGGCCTTGGAGGCGGCGGCGACGAGAATGCCGGCGCGCTCGACCATGGGCGTGTCGGTCGCGGCCATGTTCACCGAGTTCACGCGAATGCCATAGGGCGCATAGTCGATGGCGGCGTTCTTGGTCAGCCCGTTCACCGCATGTTTGCTGGCGACATAGGCCGGGTTGCCGGCAAGGCCGGTCATGCCGGCGATCGAACCGACATTCACCACGGAACCGCCGACGCCCTGCGCGACCATCTGCTTCAGTTCGGCGCGCATGCAGCGGAAGACACCCGTCGCATTGGTGCGGAAGACATTGTCCCAATAGGCGTCGCTCGCCTCGTGGATCGACGCGAAGATGAGTTCGCGCTGCTTTTCGAAATCGGGCGCATCGCCGGAAAAGACGCCGTCCATGACACCGGCATTGTTGAGGGCGAGATCGAGCCGACCGAAGGTATCGACCGCCGTCTTGACCATGCGCTCGCACACAGCCGTATCCGCGACGTCGCCGGGCACGAAGACGGCGCTGCCGCCGCCGCGCTTGATCTCGTCGATGACGCCGGCGCCGAGATCCTCGATCCAGTCGACACCGACGACGTTGGCGCCCTCACGTGCGGCACGGATGGCGGCTGCCGCCCCCATGCCGCGGGCACAGCCGGTGACTACCAGGGTCTTCCCCTTGAACCGGTCCGAGATGAAGAAATCCGCCGGGGTCGGCGCGATGTCGACGACGCCGACGCCCTTTGCTTGCGCTGCCGCCGGCACGGCTGTGGCCACCTGGCTCACGCCGAGGGTGGCGGCGGAGCCCGCGACCAGCGCCATGCTCTTGAGGATGTCGCGACGTTCCAGATCCGATGCCATGTGACTGCCTTTCTTCTGTTTTCTCGTCAAAGACTGGCTCGCAGAAAAACCATGGTGCTCAGCCATGGGTCGAGGTCGGTGCCGACCGTCTTCTCGGCCTCGGCGCTCGGGAAAGTCGCCGCGACGTGCCCCTGCAGCATCAGCTTGGGCGAGGCGAACCATTTCACCGTCACATTGGCCTCGCTGCCGAGATAGGTGCCATCGAGAAACGAGAAGGCCGGGTTGCCGCCGAGATTGGTGGTCTGGTCGGCGGAAAACATCCAGAGCTGCGAAACGATCTCGACCTTCGGATCCGGGCGAAGCCGCAACTGCAGACGGTGGGTCACCAGGTTGCTGTCCTGGAAAATCTTGAAATGATTGATGCCCTGGACCCACCGCTCGCCATTGTCGCCGGAGAGGAGCGGATCCCAGCGCTCGAAGGTCGTCGTGCTCGGATCATCGCCCGAGAAGGAGGCGTAGCGGTATGACAGCGTCGGCGACCAGGGCAGCGCGGTGCCGAAGGCGTAGCCGGCCTCCGCGCTCCACCCCAGCGCGTTCATGTCGATCTCGTCATGCCGCTGGATCGCCGCTTCGGCCGCGAGGAAGGGTCCGCTCATGCCGGGGTTGGG
The DNA here is from genome assembly GCA_046344875.1 of Labrys sp. (in: a-proteobacteria). GTDB lineage: Bacteria > Pseudomonadota > Alphaproteobacteria > Rhizobiales > Labraceae > Labrys. The sequence continues at coordinate 25,111 of JBKDKQ010000053.1, forward strand.
CTGCCAGCGCAGCCGGGCATTGTACACCTGCAGGCCTTCGCGGCTGTAGACGTCGGTCGTCGTGTAGTACTTGAAGTTCGATTCCGGAACATGCAGCCACATCGCGCCAAGATCGAAGCCGCCTGGCACGCGCGTCTCGAGATTGATGCCGACCAGCGCCGTCTCGGAATCCACTTCCGGAAGCTCGTCGGGATCGAGATAGAAGGCCTCGATCTTCGTCGCATTGTAGCGGGCCTGCGCGAGCAGCAGCAGATCAGCCGCCCATCGCGGGTTGGACTGCAGCGCGCCCCGTTCGCCCCCGTTCGAGGCGGTGTTGGCGATCAGGAAGCCGTCACCGACTCCAAAGCGCTGGCGGCCGGCGGACAGGTTGAAGACGAAGCGGTTGCCCGTCTCCGTGGTCGTGCCGCCAACGATCCCCGCGAAGGCATCCTCGACGCCGAAATAGCCGCGGGTGTCGTCGGTGAACAGCTCCTGCCCGACGGAGCCGCTGAAGATGCCGCTCAGTCCGCCATAGACGCTCACGGTCTCCGACAGCGGCGTGATGCCGTAGAGGCCTGCATGGACGAACCCTTCCGTCCAATTGCTGTAACCGGGGCCCGCCGGCTGCCCGGAGACGAGCGGATTGCCGGCCAGGAGAGGTCCGGGTTGGCCGTACCAGGCATCGTTGTTGCCGTAGTACATGGCGATGCCTTCGAGGCGAAGGCGCAGGAACGTCCCCTCGAAGTCATAGAGAACCGGCAGGTCGCTCGCCGAACCGGTCAGCAGGGCCCCGCGACCGGTCTCCTCCGCCTCGATCGGCGCGAGCGTCACGAGGACGGTCAGGGCGATTCCGCCCGCGTCACCGGGGCGCACGACGAGATCGGTCTTCTGGATCGGCACGCCGCGTCGCGCGCCGACGAGATTGAACTCCGCCGCCGTGCGGACAAAGAAATCCCCGGGAAACACGCCGAGCCCAACGCGGATGCGGCTCAAGATCCGGTCGTTGAGTGCCGCGTCCTTGGACGGGTTCTCGATCCGAACATCGACCGATTCAAGCCGGCCGCTGTCCTCAAGTCCCGAGATCGCCTGCGCGAGCGCAGCCGTCGTCGAGAACGCCAACAGCAAGGCCCAGAGCCACCGTTTGATCCACACGCCATGAACTCCGCCGCCGGGTTTTCGGAGTGTCCCGGTCCGCCGGCAACAATTCAAGCACGCGGGCGCCCAAAACGGGCGATCAGACGATCTTTTCCAGACCCGCGTAGAGGCGTGCAAGGCGCCCGATCCCGCGATCGTCGATCTCCGCCAGATCGCGGCGGGCGTTCGAGTTGTCGGACGGGCCCGTCAACTCCCATTCGCGCTGGGCGTTCTGATGGATCCACCCGCGTTCCGCGAGTTTGAGCAGCTTGCGCCGGACGGTCTCGCGCGGCAGCCCCGTGATATCCGCGATGCGCGTGGCGTTCGAAGCTCGGTTGACGACGAGATCGGGATTGCCGGCCTGCGCGATGAATGCATTGAGATGATTTTGGCCGATGATCGCGAGGACGATCACCTGGTCGAAGTCACCCCCGAAGGTGCGAAGCGCGTCAATGCTCTGTTCGGTGAAGAACTGGACCAGGTGATATTGCGACTGCGCGTAATTGTCCCGGATCCGGGCTTCGATCTCGGCAGTCCGGCTGGCGGAACCGTCCTTTTTTGAATCGGTGCGCATGTTCGCCTTGCCTGCCGGATCGAGGGCACGGAGTGGCGAGAGAATAGGGGAACCAACCCGCGTGTCGCTACAGCGGACTGTCACGCGATGCCGACACAAAGGCAAGCCCGTGCAGTCGAGAGAAGAGGCTCGGTTTGTTTGAACAGTTTTCAGGCCGCCGCAAAGTGGGTCGCGCCTCTGGTTATGCCGCCGCTGGGATTTGCTGCAGCGCGTTGCAGAGGGCTTGATCGGGGGTTAGCATGGCCAACTCCTGATGAGGGTGCCTTCGGTTGTAGAAGTCGAGATACCGCCCGATCGACACCCTGGCCTCCGAGACGGATGCGTAGGCACGCAGATAGACCTCTTCGTGCTTCAGCGACCGCCGCACGCGCTCTACGAATTCCGCAGGAATTGCGCGAAGCGCGGTTGTCCCGCCCAGCCCCTTTGCCGTCCATGCTGATGGCGATGCCATTGCCGATCAGCATCGCCGTAAAGGTCCGGCGGGTGACTGCGAACCATGGTCGGTATTGAAGATCTCGGGCTTGCCGAACCGCGCCATCGCCTCCTCGACCGCCTCGATGCAGAAGGCGACGTCCGTGGTGATGGAGAGCCGACAGGCAAGTACCTTGCGGCTGAACCAGTCGATCACGGCCGCCAGATAGACGAAGCCACGCGCCATGGGGATGTACGTGATGTCCATGGCCAAGGCCTGGTTTGGCCGCATCACCGGCAGCTTGCGCAACAGATAGGGGAACACCTTGTGGCTGGGCTCGGGTTCGGAGGTTTTGGGCCGCCGGTAGAGTGGCTTGATGCCCACTTTGCGCATCAGGGTGGCGACGTGCTGCCGCCCGACCTGGTGGCCTTCCTGCTTGAGAAGGCCCTGCAACATCCGGCTGCCCGCAAACGGATCGTCGAGGTGCAGTTCGTCGACCCGGCGCATCAAAGCCAGATCGGCGTCGCCGACGGCACGCGGCAGATCGTAGACGCTGCCTCGGCTGATGCCGAGGACGGCGGCATTTCCTGAGGTCGGCAACGGCTCGCTGGGCGTGTCTCTCGCCTTCGCCTCACCGTGATGACGATGGCCTACGCGGTTGGTCCGATCTCCGGTGGCCATTTCAATCCGGCCGTTACAGCCGGATTGGCGGCCGCAGGACGGATATCGTGGAGCCAGTTCCTGCCGTACACCGTGGCGCAGCTCGTCGGCGCGATCGCGGCGGCGGTCGTGCTTTACCTCGTCGCCTCGGGGACGGCCGGCTTTTCGCTGGACGGTGGCTTTGCGGCGAACAGGTTCGGCCTGTGCCTCACGCTGATCCACCTGATCTCGATCCCGGTGACCAACACCTCCGTGAACCCGGCCCGATCGACGAGCCAGGCGCTGTTCGCGGGCGGCTGGGCGCTGCAGCAGCTCTGGCTGTTCGGGGTCGCGCCTATCGCCGGCGCGGTGATCGCCGGCATCGTGCACAAGGCGGTTCTGGCCAAGCCCGCGGCGTGACAGTCAAGCGCAGCGACGACAACCGACGGTCATTGGCGAAGAGCGACACCTTTCCAGGTGTTGCTCAAGCCTGCGCGTCCCGCAGCAGCGTCGTCATGTTGCGCAGTCGCCGTGCAAGGTTCGTCGCGGTGAAGGCATGGACGATGGCGGCGGTGGTCGTCGCCGCGTCCTCCGGGGCCAGAGCGGCGGCGTCGATCTTCAGGAGGGTCGAGGCCTCATCCGCCACCACCGTCGCCGTGCGTGGAACCTTCGTGTAGAAGGCGATCTCGCCGATGATGGCGCCGGGAACAAAGCGCGCCACGACGAGCGGGCGGCCGTCGGGCCCGGCAACCTCGGCTCGCATCGCACCCGACAACAGAACGAACATCTCCGAAGACACCGCGCCCTGACGCAAAAGGGCCTCATCCCGTGCAACCGACACCGTCTCGAGAACGGCACCGAGCGTGCCAAGGATGCTCCCCGGCAAGCCGTCCGGCTGCACTTCAGACGCGGGTGTCGCGCGCTGCGACAGCAGCCTCGTTTCCTCGGCCTGGAGCGCCGCGTCGAGCGTCGGCGTGAACCGCACCGCGTCCAGATCCGTGGCGCCTTTCAGCAGCGCCTCCTGCAAGGTCGTTTGCATCGCCGAGAAGACCAGCCCGACATCCGCCCGCGCGCAGATTTTCGCAAGCTTGCCGAGCGAATGCGAGACCGAGGCATCGAGCCCACGCACGCGCGAGAAGCCGAGGATGACGGTATGCGGCCGCTTCGCGCCGGTGACCTCGGCGCGCACGATGTCCAGAAGCTTGTTGGCCGTGCCGAAAAACAGATAGCCAGAAAGCTCGAAGACAACGGTCTGACTGCCGACCTGGGTGAGGTAGGTCAGATCCGTGTCGCTTCGCTCGACCAGCGAACGCCGCGTCGCCAGCGTCGATCGCAGGCGCACGACGTCGACCTGCGAGAACGAGATGATGAAGAAGGCTGCGGCCGCAAGGAGGCCGACACCGAGCGCCTCGAAGAACCCGACCGTCGCCGTCACGACGAGGATCAGCAGCATGATCCCGTAGTCGAAACGGGAGAACTGAGCGCGCCGGAACCAGAGCCATGCCAGCAGCAGGTCGACGCCGAGATAGGCGACGACGGTCACGAACAGGCCGATCGGCAGGACCGACAGCACGGCGCCGCCGAAGAAGAAGGTGACGGCGCAACCGCCGGCCGCACACAGGCCCGCCATTGGTCCCGGCAGGCGCAGTTTCTTGCCGAGCGACGTGCCCGACATCAGCTGGAAGCCGATCAGCCCGCCACCGAACGCGCCGGCAATGTTGGCGATCCCCGTCGCACGCAGGTCCTGTTCGAGATCGAGTTCCTGATCGAGGGAGAGTTCAAGCCCGGTCGCATGGAGAAGCGTGCCGACCACGGTGAGCAGAGCCACGGCGAGGATGACACCCGTCTCGCCGAAAAGGACCCGCCAGTCGGCATCGAGGACGAGAGAGGGTGAGAGGATTTCGACGAAACCACCGCTTGGAAATGGCCCTAGCAAGAGGCCGAGACGGTCGGCATCGGCCAGGGTCATCCCGAAGACCGACAGCGCCAGATAGAAGGCCACGAGCCCGACGAGCAGGGTTCCAGGCAGCAGGAAGTCGCTCTTGATCCGACGTGCCGCAAGCGCGATCGCCGTGCCGAGAAGAAACCACGGCACCCATTTGACGGCGGCGCCGTTGGTAAAAAGCGTCGGCGGATGAAGGATCTCGACGGTCACGCCAAGCCCCATGCCGATGGCGCCGACGGCGAGCAGATAGCCGGTCGCGACCAGAAAGCCGCCGACGACGGGGTAGGGGATGAACCGGGCAAGAAAGCCGAGGCGAAAATGGCCGAAGAGATAGGCCGTGATGCCGGCGACGAGCGTTGCGACGGCCACGAGCATCACGATGGTGGCGAGAAGCCCCTCGCGGTCGCCCGATGGCCAGGTCGCGGCGATGCCCGTCGCCGAGACCGCCAGAACGATCGCGGTGACATCCTGCGGATGGCAGATCGTTCCGCGATAGGAATAGAAGAAACCGCCGATCCCGCACATCACGATCGAGCCGAACAGGGCGAGGCCGATCCCTGTCCCGAGAAACGGCGCGAGCGGGCCGCTATAGATGATCGCCGTGAAGGAGATCACGAAAGAGACGGTGAGCGAGGCGATCAGGACCGCGCCCCACGCCGCGCGAACGAGGATCGAGATCATCCCGAGGACCGACGCGTCGGCCGAAGTCGATTGAGCCACGTCGCACGCCCCCGAAGCGCTGCTGGACACGAGCCTGTACCGGACGTGCTTACCATAGCGGGGGAGCCGGCTCCATTCGGCGGATGTCGGCTCCGAGGTGCCGCCCACACCTTGCGCAGGGGCGGCATGCGGGTGCCCGACGGCGCGGAACGCCCGTTCAGGGAACCTTGCGACCCTCGGCAGCCGAATAGAGCTCGAACCAGTCGACGCGGGACAGCCGGACCTTCGTCGCGTCCGCCAGAGCGCGGATGCGGGGCAGGGCGTTCGTGCCCATCACCGGTAGAATGCCAGCGGGATGGGCGAGCAGCCAGGCGACCGCGATAGCGCCGCGATCGACACCGTGCGCTGCCGCCATCCGGTCCATCGCCGCCCGGAGTTCGCCCGTCGCCGACAAAAGCTGCCCGCCGCCGAGCGGCGACCATGCCATGCAGCGCATGCCGGCCCGGGTGATCTCGGTCAGGTCGCCATCGGTGAACGGCGAGCGCGCCTGGAGGCTGAGCTCGATCTGGTTAACCGCGAGCCGCGTCGTCATGCGCTCCTGCAGGAGCTTCATGTCCCATGGCCGGAAGTTCGACACGCCGACCGACCGCACCTTGCCGGACGCGACGACGGCGTCGAGTGCCTTCCCGGTCTCATCGAAATCCATGAAGGGGTCCGGCCGGTGGATCAGCAGAAGATCGATGCGATCCGTCCGCAGAAGCCGCAGGGAGCGCTCGACCGAGGCGGTGATATGGGCGACCGAAGTGTCGTAATACTTGATCCGCGCCGAAGCGTAATGACCCGACGGATTGACGATGCCGCATTTCGTGACGATCTCGAGCTGGTCGCGAAGACCACTGCCCGCCAGAGCCGTGCCGAACATCTCCTCGACCGTATATCCACCATAGATATCGGCGTGATCCATGGTCGTGATGCCCTGATCGAGACAGGCGTCCACCTTCGCGCGAATATGAGCCTCGGACGTATCCGCATCATCCCTCAGCCGCCACATGCCGTAGACGATGCGGGACAGGCTGACACCACCGGGCAATTCGACGCGTTGCATGCTGCTTCCTCTCATGACGGCTTGAAAACCGGAATGAGCCGGTCTTACACCGACACACGCATCGGTCACAGAGCCGACCAGATGTTTCGTGCCGGCGAGCGCGGGCTGCGTATACTCTATCACGACCGCCGACGCGCAGCCGCGATATCAGCGCAGCGCTGAGATCAAGCATGATCGAAAGTGGGGCCGGAAACGAGAGATTAGAAAAAGATCAATAGAATCAACGCTAACTAGCAGATTCTAGTAGACGCCATGCAAACCTGTGCGGAAACTTATGCAGTTATGTTTTTTATGGATTTTCACCCAATCTATTTCAAGAAATAATTGATTAAACAAAGGCGAGGAGATTGATATCAGTAGATTGAAAGTTCCATTATTCTCGAATAATGAACATACCGTACCGGAAGCTGGTCTTCAGAGAAAACTTCGCTGCAGCTAATTCGTCTAAGCGAAACACAGCGCCATCTAATATGTATGATGCAGTTCGTACCCATTCATCAGATATAATGATTTTACCATGATCGGAAACTCCAATTTGTTCTTGAATAGTTTTTGTTTTACTCAAAAAACGTTCATTTACCTTACAGTCGTTATGGGCAATCAAGTTTCTTATCTCTGAAGCAAGTAAAATTGTATAGTAAATCTCTTCATTCTCAAAAAGATCAAGACCTGTAGTATTTTTTATGTACTTCGATAAGTCATCTAACGACTTATAAGAAAGTTCATTAATTTTTCTCCCTGCAATATAAGCTATAAGATCTTCGCTACTTTTAAAATCAATCACTGTCGATATTTCGCTTTTGCCCTCCGACTTTAGAATCTCTGGCTTTGATAAAAATATCGATTCAAGAATTCTTTGAAGATAAAGATCAAATGACTCAACTGAACGAGACAGAAAAATTTCATTTACTAACTGTCTGTGAGAGGAATAATCATATTGCACAAGTTTATATATTACTGCCTCCTCTTTTATTGCAGGAATTTCTTCTGATAATTTCTGTGAAGATTTTACCATATCAAAAAAGAATCCGATAAAGCTCCGTAACTCCATTATTCGGGCCATGTACTCAAAGCATGATACAGTGATGCGATCCGCAGGTACTTTAAATCCCGGGTTCGCATCAACCTCATCTTTCTTTTCTTCAAACGTGTAAATCTTACCTTGCATATGCAGATCACTTCAGAAGAAGTTGCGAAAAAATCATTATAATACAAATACATATTTGTTCGAATAATGGCGGAGCAGGTGGGATTCGAACCCACGGAAGAGTTGCCCCTTCGGCGGTTTTCAAGACCGCTGCCTTAAACCACTCGGCCACCGCTCCGTGTCGGCCCCGCGGGCGGGGCGAACGAGGATTTGCTAGCGGGTTACGCCGGGCTTGTCCACGGTGAACGACCATGGTCCGCGGAGTGTGGACGCGCTTGGTGGAGGCTTTTCCGCCGGCGATGGAGGCACTAGGAACGGCAGATGCCACGAGCGTACGGGCAGGGCTCATTCCGGTCGGGTCACGAAGTGCCGTGTCGGGATCATCTGTCAAAGGAGGCCGCCATTTCCAGAAATCTTCCCGTCGACACGGGCCGCCTCTTTGCCGATATCGAGGCGCTGGCTGCGATCACCGATCCGGACAGGCCGTGGACGCGGCGTGCTTTCTCGCCGCGCTTTCTCGAAGGGCGCGCGTTGGTCGAGCGTCGGATGCGGGAGGCAGGCCTCACGGTTCGGCTCGATGCCGCCGGCAACATGATCGGCCGTCGGCCGGGACGGGAGCCGGGCAGGGGGGTGATCGTCATCGGTTCGCACACGGACACCGTGCCCGATGGCGGGCGCTTCGATGGCATCGCCGGGGTGGTGGCGGGGCTCGAGGTGGCGCGGGTCCTCAACGAACGCGGCATCGATCTGGCGCACGACCTCGACATCATCGACTGCCTTGCGGAAGAGGTGAGCATTTATGGGCTGTCCTGTGTCGGGTCGCGCGCGATCGCGGGCACGCTGAGCGAGGAGATGCTGCGGCGCAGATCGCCCGAGGGCGAGGTGCTCGCCGACGGCATCAACCGCATGGGCGGCGATGTCGGAGCGCTCGCCACGGCCCGGCGGTCGGACATCCGGGCCTTTCTAGAACTCCATATCGAGCAGGGGACGGTTCTTGAAGGCGAGGGCAGGGACATCGGCATCGTCACGGCGATCGTCGGCATCACCCGGTTCGAGATCATCCTCCATGGCCGCGCCGATCATGCGGGCACGACGCCGATGGGCCGGCGCGCCGATGCGCTCGTTGCGGCCGCAACCCTCGTCACCGAAGTCGACGCGATCGCGCGCAGGCTCGCGGCCGCCGGAACCGGCCATTTCGCCGCAACCGTCGGCGAGTTTGCGATCGAGCCCAACGCGGCGAACGTCGTGCCGTCGCGAGCACGGCTCCTGATCGACACCCGAGCCGAGCGGCGGCCGGTGCTCGACGCGTTTCACGCCGAACTGAAGACCCTGGTCGCCACGGTGACGGCCGCGCATGGCGTCAGCGCCGAGGGACCGGACATCGTGTCGGACAACCAGCCGACGCCGTCCGACCCAGACCTTCTCGCGCGGCTCGAAGCCGCCTGTGACGGCATGGGCGCCAGCCATCGGCGGATGGCATCCGGGGCAGGGCACGACATGGCCTGGTTCGCCCGCGTCGCTCCCGCCGCGATGATCTTCGTGCCGAGCCGCGACGGTCGCAGCCATACGCCGGAGGAGTGGACCGAACCCGGCGAGATCGCGGTCGGTGCGGCAGTGCTGCTCGAAACGGTTCTGGCGCTCGACAGGGATGGCACCGAGGCGGAGCCGCGATAGCACGGATCTTGCGGTTTTTCGGGCTTTCTCGTCATTCTCATCGGTAAAGCCGCTTCGGGCTGCCGCGTCGGACGAAGTTGCCTTTGTGTGCGTCGCGGCCACAGGAGCGTCTTCCGCCATGCAGACGACCGACTATGACACCGTTGTCTATCCGTCGACGATTTCGCGGCAGGCCCACCCGGATCGTCTCGCATGCGTCGCCCGTCTGCATGGTCTCACACCGCCGGACATCGAGACGGCCCGCGTGCTCGAAATCGCCGGTGGCGACGGTTCAAATCTGATCGCGATTGCGGAAGCCTATGGGCGCGGCCGCTTCGTCAGCTTTGATCTCGCCCAATCGGCCGTCGATCGCGGGCGGGCCTTCATCGCGCGAGCCGGCATCGAGAACTTGGTCATCGAACGAGGCGATGTCCTTGAGCGCGCGCGGAACATGGCGGGTCAGTTTGACTACGTCGTCGCCCATGGCCTGTACGCCTGGGTGCCGGAGGCCGTGCGCGAGGGTGTCTGGCGGCTGATGAAGCGCGTTCTCGCACCGAATGGCATCGGTATGGTGAGCTACAACGCGCTGCCGGGCGGGTATCTGCGCCTCGCCTTACGGGACCGTATGCTGCTGGAGACCAGAAACGCGAAGACACCCGAGGAAACGATGGCGCTCGCGCGCAAATGGCTCAACGGCTTCGCGGCCGAGCCGGAGCCGTCCGACCCGTTCCTGCGCGCCCTTCAGAGCGAGGCATCGAAGACACTGAGACGGAAGGCGGAAGGGCTCTATCACGACGAACTCGGCGCCTCTTATGCCCCGCAGCGGTTGATGGATGTCGTTGCGGCCGCCGCCGGCCATGGTCTGCGCTTTTTCGGCGAAGCCTCGCCCGGCCTGCAGGAAGATGGTTTTCTCGACGAGGACGACCTCGCCGCCGGTGAAACGGATCCGATCCTGACGGCGCAGCGCCGCGACTTCGACAAGTCGCGCTTCTTTCGCAACAGCCTCTTCGTCCACGACGCGCTGGTGCCAGCGACCACCTTCGACACGGCGACGATGGATACGCTCTACGTCAGTTGCGAGAGCAGGCGCGAGGGCGAGCACACTTTCGTTGCTCGTGGCGGCGCCTTCGAAATCAAGGAACCGGCGCTGGCGTCAATCGTCACGCGATTGTCGGAGGTGTTTCCAAGACGACTGAGGATTGACGAACTCGATCTGACGAGCGACCTCAAGTACAACCTTTTTCGCCTGTTCGACCACTATCTGATCCTGCTGCACGCGGGTCCTTTGCCCTATCCGACCACGATCGGACCAAGGCCGGAGGCGAGCCGTGTCGCGCGGCAGCAGATCGCGGACGGGCTTCCCTGGGTGTACACGCTCGATCACCGGACCATCGCCATGCCGGAACCGGGCTCGCGCACCATGCTGTCCATGCTCGACGGCACGCGCGATCACGCGACGCTTGAGCAGATGTGGAACGAGACCCCCTATGCTCATGAAGAGACGCTCACCGGTGGACTGACAAAGCTCGTAAGGAGTGGACTAATTAAGGGTGAAGGGCGTTGAATACTCCAGCGTAACGTCGGAGTGTTAATGAAAAAACGGTAGAAAGTCCCTTGATTTTCACACAACGATCATTGTATTTTACTGAAAAATTAGTGCAAGATACAACATTTTAAAATCGATTTAATAGATGAACTATTTTCCGATAAATTGATCATAAATGTGATAGCCGTTCTCGCACCTCTTACAGCCATTTCGTGAACCCACGTTGCCGGACGTCGATCACCATCGTAGTATGTCGGCTTAAACTTGGTCGGTTGAGCGTCCACATTGCTGCGTCGGTCTTTACCGATCGATGGCGCTTTGTCTTGATGCCGCAAGCGAAATCAATTAAAACTCAAGGCTGCACTCACCCCCCAAAGGATTACTTTTGTAATCAATACCAAGGAAAGACGCTTAGCATGGCTGCAAGCCGTGAAAGTTACTCGTACAGGTGGGAGCTCGCAACGGTAAGCCTTTTGCCGCTATTCTTTTTGATTGTCTGGCTAGCGAATCCGGAGATCTGGAAGGATCCCCCGGCAACGGTTTGGATCTTTGCCAAGGAACACTTTAGCTGGATTGTCACTCTAGGCGCCTTTTTTGCGGCGGCCATGGCGTATCGTAGCTCTCAGCAGCAGCTGCGGTTGCTGCAACGTGACGTCGCGATAGCAAGGCGTCAAACAGTCCAAGCAGAGCTGGAGGGGATGCTCGAACAATCCCTAAGATGGCGTTCCCTCGGGTTTTGCCTTGAAGTCTTCATTGGTTTCGTAAAACAAGATGACCAGAAAGAAATAAAGTACACCGAAGAGGATTTCCGAAAAGCGCTTCGAAGAATTCCAAAAATCATAAACAAAATGGACCTAGATCGTATAATCATACCAATTGATCTACAAGATAAAATTCAACCCACTGAATTATTGGCGTTAATTCTGGAAACTGTAATGATTGAGGTTGAGACAATAATCATTCGCTTTGATAGCGATCAGACAACTCGAGCAGAAGAACTGCCTGAAACAAAACGTGATTATACACAATTTTTGTCGAGCATAATACAAATTAAACAAGCATCGAATTTATTGGGACTGTGGTACAGTAGACGCTATGATGAGCTTAGAAGAGTATACCTAGAAGACGACAAAAAGATTACGGAGATATAAGTTCTTTGTATGTGCCATGAACGTTGATCATGATTAAACAGATAGTGTGACCGCTCCGCTAGTTAAAAGATATTTGGCAGTATATAGCCTATAGTCGCATGATCGCATGTTAATGTCATACTCTCGCAATGCCTTTCCATGCTCGGCGGAATGCGTGTGAATTAGGCATCGTTGGACATAGCGAATTCAGTTTTTGTCTTAAACCATTCAAACGTTCTTCCGCGATTACAAAAAGTCGTCCATCGATCGATGAGCGTAAACGCAAACCAATTATGAAAAAACTAGTTAGGCAACAAATGTCCCAAAAAACAACTAGCCTACTTTTGTTGAGCATATGAGATCAGCCCTGCTGGTTTCGATGGTGGGCGCACTAGGGCTCGAACCTAGGACCCGGTGATTAAGAGTCACCTGCTCTACCAACTGAGCTATGCGCCCATCGAAACGGTCCGTTGCTGCCGGGCAGCGAGGACGGAGGGGCGGATAGCAAAGGCGGCGGGCCCTGTCCAGCGCTTTTGTTCCGCCCCGGATGGTTCGCTTCGGGCGGCGTTCCGTCACAGTGAATGAATGGACCTCTACCGCTGGCGGTGACGCGAGCACCTATGCTAATCCATCCGACAAATCCCTTACCACCCATGGAGAGTGTGATGCGACCGACCAAGTATGGCGTTGGCCAGCCCGTTCGCCGCAACGAGGATCAGCGGTTCATCACCGGGTCAGGGCGTTATGTCGACGACGAGACGCGCACGGGTGAATTGCGCGCCTATGTGCTGCGCTCACCCTATGCGCATGCGCGCTTCACCATCACCGATACCAGCGCCGCGAAGGCGATGCCGGGCGTCAAGCTCGTCCTGACGGCCGCCGATATCAAGGGGCTGGGTGGTTTGCCCTGTGTCGCGCCGATGAAGAATCGCGATGGCAAGAAAATGAAGACGCCGTCTTATCCGCTGCTCGCCGTCGATACGGTGCGCCATGTCGGCGACGCGGTCGCCTTCATCGTCGCGGAGACGATCAATCAGGCAAAGGATGCCGCCGAAGCCATCAGCGTCGACTATGACGCGCTGCCGGCGGTGACGGGCATCAAGGCCGCGCTCGCCGATGGCGCTCCGCTCGTCCATCCGGAGGTGGGCACAAACCTCGCCTACGAGTCGCACAAGGGCGATGCGGCGCGGACCCAGAAGGCCTTCGACAAGGCCGCTCGCGTCGTCGAGCTCAGCGTCGTCAACAACCGCCTGATCGCCAATTACATGGAGCCGCGCGGCTGTGTCGCCGAATGGGACGGCTCGCGCTTCACCCTGACGGTCGGCAGCCAGGGCGTGCATCTGATGCGCGACATTCTGGCGGAAAAGATCTTCAAGATGCCAAAGGAGTCGTTCCACCTTCTCACCGGCGACGTCGGCGGCGGATTCGGCACCAAGGCGTTCACCTATCGCGAATACCCGCTGTGCCTCGAGGCTGCGCGGCGTCTCGGCAAGCCGGTGCGCTGGTTCGCCGATCGGTCCGAGCACTTCCTTGCCGACGCCCAGGGTCGCGACAACCTGACGACGATCAAGGCCGCGCTCGATGCGCGCGCCCGCGTCCTCGGCGTCAAGATCGAGATCCTCGGCGATCTGGGTGCCTATCTGTCGCAGTTCGGCCCCTACATCCCCTGGCTCGGCGCCCTGATGGCGACCGGCTCCTACGCGATCCGGGCGATGGATGTGACCGTGAAGGGCATCTACACCAACACGCTGCCGGTCGATGCCTATCGCGGCGCCGGACGCCCCGAGGCCGCCTATCTGATCGAGCGCCTCATGGACCGGATCGCATATGAGACCGGTCTCTCGGTCGACACGGTGCGTGCCCGCAACTTCGTCAAGCCCTCGCAGATGCCCTTCAAGGCGCCGACCGGCCGCACCTATGATTCCGGCGAGTTCGAGGGTCACATGCGACAGGCCATGCAGGTCGCCGATTGGAAGGGCTTCAAGAACCGTCTCAAGGCCTCCCGCAAGGCGGGAATGCTGCGCGGTATCGGCATGTCGACCTACATCGAGGCCTGCGCCGATGGCGAGAACGAGGCCTCGAAGGTGCTGCTCAACGCCGATGGCGGCGTGACGGTGCTGATCGGGACCCAGTCGAACGGGCAGGGCCATGAGACGGCCTATGCCCAGTTCGTCTCCCAGCACCTCGACCTGCCGATCGACAAGATCCGCGTCGTCCAGGGCGATTCGGATCGGATCGCGACGGGCGGCGGCACCGGCGGCTCGCGTTCGATCCCGGTCGGCGGCGTCTCGGTCGCCCGCGCCTCAGAGACGCTGGCGTCGAAGCTGAAGAAGCTCGCAGCGGATGAACTCGAAGCCGGCATCGCCGACCTCGAGATCGTCGGCGGTCGCGTGCGCGTCGCCGGCACCGACCGGTCGATCGATTTCGCTTCGATCGCCAAGCTGAAGCGCGCCAAGCCCGAGGATCTTGAGGCGGTCGACGACTACCAGCCCGGCGAGGCGACCTATCCGAACGGCACGCATATCTGTGAGCTCGAGATCGATCCGGCGACCGGTGTGACGAGCCTTCTGCGCTACACCATCGTCGACGACTTCGGGGTCGTCGTGAACCCGCTGCTTCTCGAGGGGCAGGTGCATGGCGGCGTTGTGCAGGGCATCGGCCAGGCGCTTCTGGAACGGACGGTCTATTCGCCCGAGGGGCAGCTGTTGACCGCCTCGTTCATGGACTACGCCATGCCGCGCGCCGACGACGTGCCGTCGTTCCACTTCGAGACGCGGAACGTGCCGTGCAAAACCAACCCTGTCGGCATCAAGGGCGCGGGTGAGGCGGGCACGATCGGGGCATGCCCGGCTGTTATGAACGCGGTCATTGATGCGCTGCATCGGGCCTATGGCATCACCTCCATCGACATGCCTGCAACGGCGGAAGTGCTGTGGCGGACGATCCAGGCGGCATCGAGCAGCAAGGCCGCGGCCTGAGGCAGACGGCGCGGGCCATCACATCGTTCTCCTGCGCGCTTCCCGAACCGTTTGGGAAGCGCAGACCGAAAGTGCCGCGCCGCAATGCCTTCCGCGACTTCACCCCTGGTCGGGATCAGCCTGAAGATCACGTCGGCGCTGGTCTTCACGGTCATGGGTCTGCTGATCAAGCTGGTGGGGGAACGCTTCCCCACCGGTGAGATCGTCTTCTTCCGATCAGCCTTCGCACTGATCCCCCTGAGCATCTATCTGGCCTGGCGGCATGACCTGCGACGGGCCTTCAGGACCAGCCGGCTCTCCGGGCATCTGCTGCGCAGTTCGATCGGCGTTCTCGCCATGTCGCTCAACTTCGCGGGGATCGCGCTGCTGCCGCTCGCCGATGCGACGGCGATCTTCTACGCCGCGCCCATTTTCGTCGTGGTGTTCGCAGCGATCCTCCTGAAGGAGCGCGTGCGGGCCTATCGGTGGAGCGCGGTCATTGTCGGTTTCATCGGCGTCCTGCTGACACTCACGCCGCACCTCAGCGGGGAAGCCTTCGGTAGCAGGACCAGCATTGGCGCGCTCACCACGCTGGCGGCGGCAACCTTCGCCGCCGTGGCGATGATCCAGGTCCGGCGGCTCACGGAGACGGAGTCGACCGGTTCGATCGTCCTCTATTTCACGCTGTTCTCGACGCTTTTTGGCTTTCTGTCGCTCTTCGTAGGTCCTTTGATCGGCATGCCCTGGGCGCTGCCATCGGCGCTGGACCTTCTGATCCTGTGCGGCATCGGCATCCTGGGCGGGATCGCGCAGATCCTGTTGACGCAGAGCTACCGCTTCGGTGACGCGTCGCTGATCGCGCCGTTCGAGTATTCCTCGATGCTCTTCGCGCTTGGGCTCGGCTACTTCGTGTTCGGCGACGTGCCGGCGCCGCTCGTCATTGTCGGCGCTGTCATCATCATCGGCGCGGGGCTGTTCGTCATCTACCGCGAGCGGCAACTCGGCCTGGTGCGCGAAGGTGGAGTCAGGGCCGGCTGATGCGGCGTCGGCTCGAGCGGACCGGCCTAGGACGTGAACTCAGAGAATTGCGCTCGCGTTATTTGTCGGCTCTGCCGATAAGTATCAATAAAGTGTCAAAAGATGACGCGATCTGCTGGATTGTTTCTGGCAGAATAATGTTTGTCATATCAAGGCGACGATGGGATAGGGTTCGACTTCGCAAACGTCGAATGCGATTGCTTCGCCGCCGCCATTGCTGCCGATCACAAATAGGTTCGGAAAAAACTCTTTGAAGGTGCCAGTCCGCTCGATCCGAATGACTTCCTCCGCTGCGTAGAGGCAAAGCCAAAGCGGATGAACCGGCAATGGTCCTTCGCCGCCATTGCTGAGAGAAAGGAGCGAATAGTAGCTTTCGGGAAGATCGACCGGCGTAATCGACTTAAGAAGGGCCAATACCTCCGACGAAGCCCCTTCGGCCCCACGCCACTCTCGATCTTCCAGCATAGGCCCTCCGTCGATGCCAGTCGCGTGCTGAACGGGATCTTCTGGATGCTGATTCAAGTGTCCCGCGGAGCAACCTAATCAAACGCTACTTCTCGAATTTGAATCACGTCCAGCGGGGAGCAATCTGCAGAGAAAAGGTCGCTTCCAACCTCCTCCACGTGATCCAGCTCGCTTCAGCGCGGCTGTGGCCTCAAGGGTCTACGGCCTAGTCGTCGAACGTCGCCAAGGTCACTTCAAGACCGTCGAGGGCCTCGGTCCACAGGATCTGACAGGCGAGGCGAGAGTCCGGAAAGATGAGGGGCAGGGTATCCAGCCGTTCCTCTTCTTCCTCGGTCGGGGGATAGAGCTTGCCGATCCACTCTGCAGACACGCGCACATGGCAGGTGCCGCATTCGCAGGCGCCGCCGCAGACGCCCTTCATCGGCAGACCCCAGTCGCGGATGATCTCCATCACCCGCCAGCCTTCCAGCGCTTCCAGAGTCCGACGTTCGCCGTCCGGCAGGTTAACATGTATGACGCCCATGAACTCCTCAGATGTCTTGCGCCGCATGGCAGCGTCAGGCATGGTGCGTCCGCTCTTACAAACGAACGTTCGTCAAATCAAACGAAAGCGCGGCCAATGAGCGGACCCGATCGTCGAGCCGACATGGAAGCCGGAGCCGTCGCCTTGTCGGGACAGCTCGGCAAGACGATACAAAGGCTGCGAAAAGCCTACAATCTGTCGCTTTCCGAACTCGCCGAGCAGTCGGGCGTCGCAAAGTCGATCATCAGCCAGATCGAGCGCAACGAGACGAATCCGACGCTCGCCACGATCTGGCGGCTGTCGCAGGCACTCGATGTGTCGATCGAGCGGGTTCTCGCCAGTGCCGAGGAGGAGCCCTTCATCGAAAAGTCCGCGAGCGCGGACACGCCGGTGATCGTCTCGGAAGACGGCAAGGTGCATTTGTCGATCATCGGGTGGCTCAAAACCGTCGAATGGCTGCAATGGTATGATTTCCGCGGCGAGCCCGGCGGTGTGCTCGACAGTGATCCGCATCAGCGCGGCTCGGTCGAGAACCTGTCGGTCCTGTCGGGCGCGGTCGAAGTGACCGTCGGCGGCGTTACGGAGCGGGCCAGCGCGGGGGAGACGTTGCGCTACCATTGCGACAAGCCGCACGCAATCCGCGTGATCGGCACCGAGCCCTGCCACGCAACGATGGTGTGCATTCTCAAAGCTGCTGTGATGGAGTGATCCTCACGCCCTTCGACCAATTCCGGCCCGCGAGCGTCGGTGCTATGGATCGCCGCGTGATCAAGTCCGGACGAGCATCATGAAGGCCATCATCGACGAACTGGAAAACCGCCGCGCGCAGGCAGCGCTGGGCGGCGGCCAGAAGCGCATCGACGCGCAGCACGCCAAGGGAAAGCTCACGGCGCGCGAGCGCATCGAGCTGCTGCTCGATGAGGGGTCCTTCGAAGAGTTCGACAGTTTCGTCGAACACCGCGCCGTCGATTTCGGCATGGCGAAGAACCGGATCGCCGGCGACGGCGTTGTCACCGGCTGGGGCACGGTCAACGGGCGCAAGGTTTTTCTCTTCGCCAAGGATTTCACGGTGTTCGGCGGGTCGCTGTCGGAGGCCCACGCCCAGAAGATCAACAAGATCCAGGATCTGGCCCTGCGCAACCGCGCGCCGATCATCGGCCTGTTCGACGCGGGCGGCGCCCGAATCCAGGAGGGCGTCGCCGCACTCGGTGGCTATGGCGAAGTGTTCCGCCGCAACGTGATGGCGTCGGGCGTCATTCCGCAGATCTCGGTGATCATGGGTCCGTGCGCCGGCGGTGATGTCTATTCGCCGGCGATGACCGACTTCATCTTCATGGTCCGCGACACGAGCTACATGTTCGTGACCGGCCCTGACGTCGTGAAGACCGTCACGAACGAGACCGTGACCGCCGAGGAACTCGGCGGCGCCAGCATCCATACGCAGAAATCGTCGGTTGCCGACGGATCCTACGCCAACGACGTCGAGGCTCTGCTTCAGATCCGCCGCCTGATCGACTTTCTGCCGTCGAGCAACATGAGCGGCGTGCCGGAAATCAGGAGCTTCGACGAAGCCGACCGGATCGAACCGTCGCTCGACTCGCTGATCCCGGACAATCCGAACACCCCCTACGACATCAAGGAACTCGTGCTGAAGGTCGTCGACGAGGGCGATTTCTTCGAGATCCAGGGCAAGTTCGCGCAAAACATCATCACCGGTTTCGGTCGCATCGACGGCCGGACGATCGGCGTGGTGGCGAACCAGCCCATGGTCCTTGCCGGCGTTCTTGATGCGGATGCGAGCCGCAAGGCCGCCCGCTTCGTCCGTTTCTGCGATGCCTTCGAGATCCCGATCGTCACCTTCGTGGACGTGCCGGGCTTCCTTCCCGGCACCGCGCAGGAGTATGGCGGCCTGATCAAGCACGGCGCCAAGCTGCTCTTCGCTTACTCGGAGGCAACGGTTCCGCTCGTCACCATCATCACGCGGAAAGCCTTTGGCGGGGCCTATGACGTGATGGCGTCGAAGCATATCGGCGCCGACGTCAACTACGCCTGGCCAACGGCCCAGATCGCCGTGATGGGCGCGAAGGGGGCCGTCGAGATCATCTTCCGGCAGGACATGAACGATCCGGAGAAGATCGCCAAACACGTGAAGGACTATGAGGACCGCTTCCTCTCGCCCTTCGTCGCGGCAGAGCGCGGCTTCATCGACGAGGTGATCACCCCGCGCGAGACGCGCCGTCGCATCGCGCGGGCCCTGACCATGCTGCGGACGAAATCCGTCGAGGCGCCCCGGCGCAAGCACGACAACATTCCGCTCTAGCCGCACCGGGTGCCCGTTGGTCTCGTCCGCCACGATTTGCATCGCGGCGACGCGCGCTCTACACGCTGCCGCAACAGCAGGTGGCCGATCGTGAGCGCTGATTTTCCCGGTGTGAGTTTCGAGATCCACGCGCGCTCGGGCGCGGCCCGGACGGGTGAGCTGACGCTTGGCCGCGGCCGCGTGCGGACGCCAGCCTTCATGCCAGTCGGAACGGCCGGCACCGTGAAGGCGATGACCATGGATCAGGTCCGCGACCTCGGCGCGGACATCATCCTCGGCAACACCTATCACCTGATGCTCCGGCCGGGCGCCGAGCGGGTCGCGGCGCTTGGCGGTCTCCACACGTTCGCGCGATGGCCAGGCCCGATCCTGACCGATTCCGGCGGATTCCAGGTCATGTCGCTGGCGCAGTTGCGCAAGCTCGACAAGGACGGCGTCACTTTCCGCTCACACATCGACGGTTCCTCGCACCGCCTGACGCCGGCACGCTCGATCGAGATCCAGACGCTTCTCGACAGCGACATCATCATGCAACTCGACGAATGCGTGAGGCTGCCGAGCCCGCGCGCGGACATCGAGCGCGCCATGCGCCTGTCGCTCGACTGGGCGGTGCGTTCAAAGGACGCCTTCGGTCGCCAGCCGGGCAAGGCGATCTTCGGGATCGTGCAGGGCGGCGCCGAAAAGGATCTGCGCGTCGCCTCGGTCGAAGGGCTCAAGGCGATCGGCTTCCCCGGCTACGCGATCGGCGGTCTCGCGGTCGGCGAGCCGCAGTCCGTGATGCTCGACATGATCGAAACCGTCGAACCCCACCTGCCGACCGACCGACCCCGGTACCTGATGGGCGTCGGCACCCCGGATGATCTGCTCGAGAGCGTCGCGCGCGGTGTCGACATGTTCGACTGCGTGATGCCGACGCGGGCAGGGCGCCACGGCCTCGCCTATAGCCGATTTGGCAAGATCAATCTGCGCAATGCACGCCACGCCGACGACCCGCGGCCGCTCGACCCCGACTCTTCATGTCCCGCCGCACGCGACTACAGCCGCGCCTATCTCCACCACCTGACGAAGGCGGGCGAGATTCTCGGCATGATGCTGCTGACCTGGATCAACCTCGCCTATTATCAGGAGCTGATGGCGGGGATGCGGTCGGCGATCCGCGAGGGCCGTTTCGAAGATTTTAGGGTCACGACAAAGGAGGCTTGGGCGCGCGGCGACCAGTAGCAGCCGTCAAAGACCGCCGAACTCGGCCTCGAGCACCGACGGCAGTTGCGGTGAGCGGAATTCGATGCCGATCCCGCCCTCAAAGTGGCGGATCACATGGGCCTGCATGCGGCCGAGCACGACGGCCGATCCCAGCTCCGGCTTGTGATCGATTGCAACCGCTGCACCCGACAGCGACATGTCGATGACGCGGCACGGATAGGTCATGCCGTTCGACAGGGTGATCATGGTTCGCGGATTCTTGGGAACGATTCGGTCGTGCCGACGATCTTCGGGCAGCCCGAGCGCGTGGCGGCTCGCGAGCCAGGTCAGTTGAGCCGCGAGCTTGTCGCGCTTGCGCGGCGTCGCAGCCACCGTCATCGCGAAGCCGTTCTGGATCTGACGGACGATCTGACCCTCGACGCGACCGATATGGTCGAAATAGGCGACGACCCGCTCACCCGGCGCGCCGACCACCGGCGCCACAAGAGCAACACCGCCCGGCGACATGTTGATCGCCTGGCATGGATATTCGCGGCGCGACTCGAGCATGTAACGACCAAGCACGGAGATCTTCACGCGCTGGTGGCGACGGCGCTCTTCGGCGAGGGGCAGAGGCAAAGCGACCATTGACGGAAACTGTCCCACGAGGCGCTGACCGCAGCACCATCTCTGGCTCTGAAAGGTAATGAGTCACGGTTAACGTAACCTTGCGGCACCCGCTTTCAGCGGCTCGTCAGGACCGTCCGCCATCGATGATCGTGAGATGCGCGAGCCGCCGCGCGCCCTGCGGCAGCCGCAGCGCCGGGACATGCTGTTCAAAGGCCGACCGATCCGACGGCCAGAGAATGCGAATCGACTGGATCGTGCTCGTCTCGATTGGGCACACGCCCAGCCAATAGGGCTGTTCGGAAGGCGAAAGCACCCCGAGCACACGCAGATTGCCATCGCCGCGATGCCGTAGCGGCAGCAGCAGCATTTCTGCGTCGATACGCTGCGATTGATTGGACCGCAGATCGAGGCCGGCGACGATCGAGGCCGATTCCAGCGACACGGCATCGATCAACCGTTCAAATTCCGTGCGATCCGCCCCTGAAAACAGGTCAAGCGCCGATTCGCCTCGCAGTTCATGGCCCAGCAGGGCGCACAGGCGCGTTCCCGCCAGCCGGAAGGGGTAGGTCCGCTCCTCATCGATCTCGATGATGAAGGTGTCGCCGAGCAAGCGGCTGATGGCCGACGGATCGATCTCCGCCCGTTCGGGAGCCAGCCGCGAACCGCGCAGCCGGTCCCAATAGGTGTAGAGCTCGCGCGTCGCGGCGTGCTTCATCGCTTCTTCCGTACCCACCCGCTGCACTCCATGCGCCGAGGACAGACATTCGTCCCAATCCGAGACAAATCTCGCCGCGTAAACGGCCTGGACGCAGCAATGCATCGCCTGTGCCAACCGTTTGCATCCGGCTGCAACTGGCGACACAGTAGCAGTCACCTCATCGACCCGAAGGCGTCAGGGCCTCGGATCCACAGATTGTCGTCCGGCCGCCTGGTGGGGCGACGAACGACCGGAAGGCGCGCATGCTCGACATCCCCCGAATCCCGTCGCAGCCGCAGGAGCGCGAACGCGCGATCAACGCGCCCTTCGTCGTGCTGGCCCTGATCATGTCCTTCATCGCCGTCCATATCGGCCGCTCGATGCTCTCTTTCCGCTCCGGGCTCGAGTTTCTGATCCTCTTCGCCTTCATTCCTGCGCGGTACGACGCGTCGTTCCTTGAAGGGGCGACCGTGCCGGGCGGCATGTGGGCCGATATCTGGACGTTCTTCACCTACACGTTTCTGCACGGGGACTGGGTGCACCTCACGGTGAACTCGATCTGGATGCTCGCCTTCGGCTCGGCGGTGGCGTGGCGGTTCGGCAGCCTGCGGTTTCTTGTGTTTTCGCTGCTGTGCTCGGTCGGTGGCGCGGCGGTCCATCTCGCGATGCATTTCGGCCAGCCGATTCCTGTCGTCGGTGCGTCGGCGGCGATCTCCGGGCAGATGGCGGCGGCGATCCGCTTCGTTTTCCAGCCCGGCGCGCCGCTCGGCCTTTTTCGACTGGGTGGGCCGATGGCGTTCCGGATCCCGGCGCTCCCGCTGACGGCCTGTCTTCGCGATGGCCGGGTGATCGGTTTTCTCGTGGTCTGGCTGATCACGAACATCCTCTTCGGGCTCGGGATCGTCAGCATGAGCGGCGCCGGGCAGGCGGTCGCCTGGGAAGCCCATATCGGCGGCTTCGTTACCGGCCTCCTGTTGTTTCCATTGTTCGACCCGATCCGTCCGGCACGTGCCCGGGAGCGGTGACCGATCACGATGTTGACGCGCCGGAACGCTAGACGCGCTCGAGCGGTCGGTGCGGAAGGAGCGGGAACGCAATTCGGATCGTGTCGCCCGCCCGAACCTCGCCGCCGGCAATGACGATGCCCATGACGCCCGCTTTGCGGATGAGGCTGCCGTCGGCCGCGCGGTCGAGCACTGCGGCCGTGAGACCCTGCTGAAAGCCGTCGAGCTGGGCGCAGGGATTGCGCAGGCCGGTGATCTCGACGATCGCCGAGCCGCCGATCATCAGCCGCGTGCCTGTTGGCAGACCCAGCAGATCGACGTGTCGCGTCGTGATGTTCTCGCCCATGGCGCCGGGCGCGACCTCAAAGCCTTTGGCGACGAGCTCATCATGAAGTTCGGCGTGGATCAGATGAACCTGTCGGAGATTCGGTTGAGACGGGTCGACGGCCACCCGGGAGCGGTGTTTGACGGTCACGCCCGCATGGGCATCTCCATCGACGCCAAGACCGGCAATGAGTTCGATCGTTTCGACGACATCTTTGGAAAAACCGTGAACCGGAGACCGGCTCACCGACACGACCATACCCTGCACCAGCACCTCCCGTGCGGACCCTTCGGGACAGGCAGGGCCGGCTCAACACTCTTTCGTGGGCCTGTGTGACAGGCCGACGACAGGTCAGGCCCGGACGAGCCTTTCCGCGAAGGCGCGGGCCCGTGCCACCGTCTCGCGCGCCTGTGACCAGTATCGCGGGTTCAGTTCGATGTTGGCGACGACATCCTGCGGAAAGCGGGCGCTTTCCGCGATCACGTCCCACGGGATAGACCCCCAGCCGAGAGGCAGATGAAGGTCGCCGATGCCGAAGGCGAGCCGTTCCGTCGGGGTGTAGGTCCAGAAATCATCCGGGCGGCCAAAGGAGTCGTGCAGGTGGAGATGCCGGGCATGGGGCGCCAGCGCCAAAACCTCGGCAAGGTAGTCGGCGCCAAGATCGGTCGCGTGCAGATAGCCGTGGCTGAAATCAAACGTCGCCCAGACATGCGGATGACCGATCGCCGCGAGTTCCTTCGCCAGACGGCCGGGCAGGGCGGTGTGGCGTCCGTCATCCGTGAAGATGTTCTCGACGCAGATGTGCAGCCCATGATCCCGCGCCACGTCGCCGGCCCGCGCCAGCTCGTCCCGCTGACGCCCATACGCCGCCTCGATTCCGTTAGCTTGCACCGGATGCACGAAGCCCGAGTGGATCACGAGATGCAGGCAGCCGAGCTCCGCCGCGATCTCGATGTTCCGCGCCAGCAGCTCGTGGTGCAGCGGCATGCGAAACGGTTCTTCCATCAGGTTGATGCCGAGATGGCCGTGCAGCGTGTACCGAAACGGCCGATCCGCCAACGTCGCCTTGAGCGCGCGAAGCCGCTCCGCGAGAATACGCCCTCCGACGACGATGTCGAACTCATGCAACGGCAGCTCGACGAAATCGACGCCGATGGCGGCCATCTCGTCGAGACCGGCGGGGATGTCCTCCATCAGGGGATGCTTCGACTTGATCGTCAGACCGACACCGAGGCAGGGGCTGGGCATGGCATTTTCCTTGAACGAGCAGGCCGGCCAACGGCGGGCATGCGATCTAGATGTGTCTCTTGAAGGCCGGGGATGACAAACGCATGGCGGCTGTGGTCGCCGCGCTCAAACCATCACCGCGATTCGTTGCGCTCCGTCAGGAACAGGGTGATTGCCATCGCCCGATTCTTCACGTCGAGTTTGTCGTAGATGTTTTTGAGGTGGTACTTCACCGTGTTCTCGCTGATGCCATAGCGCGACGCGATCTGGATGTTGCTCCACCCGTCACTCAAAGCTTTCAGAAGATCGCGTTCGCGCGGCGTCAGAGCCGCAAGCGGCGATTGGTGCATCCGCCCCATGTCGATATAGGGCAGGCTGAGGCGCTGGCGGTGCACGGACATCGCCGTCTCGACCAGCACGGCAGGGTCGTCGTTCTGCCAACAAAAGCCCATGACGCCGAGCTGGATGCAGCGGCGCAGGATGGTCGGGTTGTTTTCGTTCGAAAACACCGCGATCCGGGTATGGGCCTGCGACATGCGCAGGGCCTGCAGCAGATCCGCGGCCGTCATGTCGACGAGCCGCCAGCCACTGACGGCAAGATCGGCGCGCGCCTCGTTCAGCGCACTGAGGACGGCCACGCCGTGGGTGCCCGTTTCCACAACGCTGAAACGACCGTCGCGCTCGAACAATTCGCCCAGCGCGCCGACGACGAGCGAGTTACCGTCAGCGATCATCAGACGCGGCTTGCCGTTCAGAATTCCGTCCCCCCGCCAGCGGATGCGACCACATCCGCATATCCAAACGCGCCCGCCCCCACAGCCGCGGCCGTCCGGCTTTGACCGCACGGCGACACCCATAGGGTAGGCCGGATCCTACCCGAACGGCAGAGAAAAGTTTGTCCGTTTGGCTGCGGATCGCTCACCAACCGGGTGTTGTGTGCAGGTGCCCCACCATCGAAAAGAAACGTCAGGGAAACTACCAAGGGGAGACTACCAATGGCCGGCTATACGCATCTCTTCATTCCGGGTCCGACGAACATTCCGGAAGCCGTTCGTCAGGCGATGAATCTGCCGATGGAAGACATGCGGGCGCCGTCGTTCCCGAACTTCACGCTGCCGCTCTTCCGCGACATCAAGAAGGTCTTCAAGACCGAGACCGGTCGCGTCTTCATCTACCCCTCCTCGGGCTCCGGTGCCTGGGAAGCGGCCATCACCAACACGCTGAATCCGGGCGACAAGGTTCTGATGTCGCGCTTCGGCCAGTTCTCGCTGCTGTGGGTCGACATGGCCCAGCGTCTCGGCCTCGATGTCGAGGTCATCGACGTGGAGTGGGGCGCGGGCGTCCCGGTCGAGCAGTACGCCGAGCGTCTCGCAGCCGACAAGTCGCACGCGATCAAGGCGGTCTTCTGCTGCCACAATGAAACCGCGACCGGCGTCACTAGCGACATTGCCGGCGTCCGAGCGGCGCTCGACGCGGCCGGCCACCCGGCGCTCCTCTTCGTCGACGGCGTGTCGTCTGTCGGCTGCATCGACTTCCGCATGGACGAATGGGGCGTGGACTGCGCCGTCTCGGGCTCCCAGAAGGGCTTCATGCTGCCGACCGGCCTCGGCCTGCTCGGTGTCAGCCAGAAAGCTCTTGAGGCCGCCAAGACCTCGACCATGCGCCGCTGCTACTTCTCGTTCGAGGACATGATCCGCACGAACGACATGGGCTACTTCCCCTACACGCCGGCGACGCATTTGCTGCGCGGTCTGCGCGCCTCGATCGACCTCATCCTCGAGGAAGGTCTGGAATCGATCTTCGCCCGCCACAACCGGCTTGCGACGGGTGTGCGCAAGGCCGTCGACGCCTGGGGCCTGCATCTGTGCGCCAAGGAGCCGAAGTGGCATTCCGACACGGTGAGCGCGATCATGGTTCCCGCGGGCTTCGACTCGGCCGAGGTCGTGAAGGCGGCCTACTACCGCTACAACCTCTCGCTCGGCGTCGGCCTCAACAAGGTGGCCGGCAAGGTGTTCCGGATCGGCCATCTCGGCTCGCTCAATGAAGTGATGATCCTCTCCGCGATCGCCGGCGCTGAAATGGCGCTGCTCGACGTCGGTGTTCCGATCAAGGCCGGCTCCGGCGTCGGAGCCGCGGTGGAGCATTTCACCAGCGGTACCCGTCCCTCGCTCGCCGCAGCGGCCTGAGGGATCGATCGTGAGCCATACGCTTCATCATCTGCGCAAGGCGCGCGTCCAGCGCAGCGAACTGGCCGTGCCCGGTTCCAACCCGACCATGATCGAGAAGGCGGCGAACAGCGCCGCCGACTTCGTCTTCCTCGACATCGAGGACGCGGTCGCGCCGCCCGACAAGGAACAGGCACGCCGCAACATCATCCAGGCGCTCAACGACATCGACTGGCGCGCCCGCGGAAAGACCGTCTCGGTGCGCATCAACGGGCTCGATACACACTACATGTACCGCGACGTCGTCGACGTCATGGAACAGGCCGGTGACCGACTCGACACGATCCTCGTGCCGAAGGTCGGCGTCCCCTCCGACCTCTACATGGTCGAGGCGATGGTCAACCAGATCGAGACCGCGAAGAAGTTCCAGACCCGCGTCGGTCTTGAAGCGCTGATCGAAACCGCTCTCGGCATGGCGAATGTCGAGGCGATCGCGGCATTCGGCGGACGTCTCGAAGCGCTGCATTTCGGCGTGGCCGACTATGCGGCGAGCTGCCGGGCGCGCACCGTGAACATCGGGGGGCTCAACCCCGACTATCCGGGCGACCAGTGGCACGCCGCGCTGTCGCGGATGACGGTTGCCTGCCGCGCCTATGGGCTTCGCGCCATCGACGGGCCGTTCGGCGATTTCTCCGATCCGGAGGGCTACAAGCTCGCTGCCCGCCGCGCCGCCGCTCTCGGCATCGAGGGCAAATGGGCCATCCATCCAAGCCAGATCGATCTCGCCAACGAGGTCTTTTCGCCGACCGAAAAGGAAGTCGACAAGGCCCGGCGCATCATCGCGGCCCTGAAGGAGGCGGAAGAACAGGGCAAGGGCGCCGCGGCGCTCGACGGCAAGATGATCGACGCGGCCTCCGAGCGCATGGCCCGCAACGTTCTCGTCGTCGCCGACGCCATCGAGGCGGCCGACAAGAAGCGCCTCGCTGCGGCGGCCTGACCGACATCACGGCCCCGGCGCCAGCCGGTGGCCCCGCCGCGCTGAGGCGGTTGATCCGGGCTCGGTCGACCTCAGGCTGACCGAGCCGACCCGATCCTTACCCTTTCCGAGACGGACATCATGGACATTCACGAATATCAGGCCAAGGAAATCCTCGCCCGCTTCGGCGTTTCGATCCCGCGTGGCGGCCTCGCCTACAGCCCCGAGCAGGCGACGTACCGCGCTCGTGAAATCGGCGGCTCCAAGTGGGTCGTCAAGGCGCAGATCCACTCCGGTGCGCGCGGCAAGGCCGGCGGCATCCGTCTGTGCTCGAACGATGTCGAGATCAGCGCCGCCGCCGAGGCCCTGCTCGGTCGCCGGCTCGCGACCATCCAGACCGGGCCGCGCGGCAAGCTCGTCTCGCGTCTCTACATCGAAGCGGCGACCGACATTCTGCGCGAGTTCTATCTCGCCTTCGTCATGGACCGGAAGACCGAGCGCCTGATGGTCGTCGCCTCCGCCGCCGGCGGCATGGAGATCGAGGACATCGCCGAGCGCGAGCCGGATTCGATCATTCGCCAGACGGTAGACCCGGCCGTCGGCATGCAGCCGTTCCAGGCGCGCGAGATCGCCTTCGGCCTCGGCCTCGAGTCCGATCTCATCGGCAAGGCCGTCGACACGATCATGGGCTGCTATCGGGCGTTCCGCGATCTCGACGGGTCGATGCTCGAGATCAACCCGCTCGTCGTCACCAAGGACGGGTCGCTGATGGCGCTCGATGCCAAGATGTCCTTCGACGACAACGCGCTGTTCCGCCGGCCTCAGATCGCTGAGCTGCGCGACAAGAGCCAGGAAGACCCGCGCGAGACCTATGCTTCCGACCGTGGCCTCTCCTATGTCGGTCTCGACGGCAATATCGGCTGCATCATCAACGGCGCCGGCCTCGCCATGGCGACGATGGACATGATCAAGCTCGCTGGCGGTGAACCGGCGAACTTCCTCGACATCGGCGGCGGCGCGTCGCCGGAGCGCGTCGCGAAGTCCTTTCGCGCCGTTCTGGGCGACAAGAACGTCGAGGCGATCCTCGTCAACATCTTCGCCGGCATCAACCGCTGCGACTGGGTCGCCGAGGGCGTGATCAAGGCGATCGAGGAGGTCGGCGTGCCGGTGCCGCTGATCGTGCGGCTGTCGGGCACGAACGCCGAGAAGGGACTCGAGATCCTTCGCAATTCAGGACACGAGATCATCACCGCCGACACGCTCGCCGATGCCGCGAGCAAAGCCGTGGCCGCATGGAAGGCCGGGAAGATGAAGCTCGCGAGCTGATCCGCGCGTCGCGTCTCCCGCCCTCGTTTCCCTGTCTCCGCCGCGATGGGCCCCGCTGCCCCGGCAAACTCGACATCAAGGACCACACCATGGCAATCCTGCTCGACAAGAACACCAAGGTCATTATCCAGGGCCTCACGGGCCGCATCGGCACCTTCCACGCCACCGAAATGCTTGCCCACGGCACGAACGTCGTCGGCGGCGTGACGCCGGGGAAGGGCGGCTCGACCCATCTCTCGCTCCCCGTCTTCAACACCGTGAAGGGCGCCGTGAAGGAAACAGGCGCCACGGCGAGCCTCCTGTTCGTGCCGCCGCCCTTCGCGGCGGATGCGATCATGGAAGCGGCTGATGCCGGCATCAAGCTGTGCGTGTGCATCACGGACGGCATCCCGACGCAGGACATGATCCGCGTGAAGCGCTACATGCGCCGCTACCGTTTCGAGGACCGGATGCGCCTCGTCGGGCCCAACTGCGCGGGCGTCATCACGCCGGGGCAGGGCATGATGGGGATCATGCCGGGCAACATCTACATGCCGGGCCGCATCGGCATCGTCGGCCGCTCCGGCACGCTCGGCTATGAGGCCGCCTCGCAGATGAAGAGCTATGGCATCGGCGTCTCGACCTCGGTCGGCATTGGTGGCGATCCGATCAACGGGTCCTCGTTCAAGGATATTCTCGAACTGTTCGAGAAGGATGAGAGCACCGACGCCGTCGTGCTGATCGGCGAAATCGGCGGTCCGCAGGAACTCGAGGCGGCGGAGTACATCCAGTCGTCGATGACGAAGCCGGTCATCGCCTATATCGCCGGCCTCACGGCGCCGCGCGGTCGCAAGATGGGCCATGCCGGCGCCATCATCTCGGCCTTCGGCGAAAGCGCCGACGAAAAGGCGGCCGCACTGCGCGACGTCGGCGTCGCGATCGCCCCGACCCCGTCGGATATCGGCGCGACCGTGGCGAAAACGTTGAAGCTCGCGGCCTGAGGGTCGGCTAGGGCTTCATTCCCTTTCTGGTGGATTGGAATACCGCGATGTCAAAGCCGCGCATTGTCGTCACGCGTCGGTGGCCGGAGGCCGTCGAGCGCAAACTGGCCGCGGACTTCGACGTTCGCTTCAACGAGACCGATCGGCCGATGGACGTCGCGTCGCTGCGCGAAGCACTGGAAACGGCCGACGCGCTGATGCCGACGGTGACCGACAAGCTCGGTCCGGCCACCTTCGAGGGTTTGAAGCCGAAGGTGCGGATCATCGCCAATTACGGCGTCGGCTACAGCCACATCGATGTCGAGGCGGCCAAACGCCTCGGCATCGTCGTCACCAACACGCCGGACGTGCTGTCGGAATGCACCGCCGACATCGCCATCCTGCTGATGCTGATGGTGGCGCGCCGGACGGGCGAGGGCGAGCGCGAGTTGCGCGCCCATGAATGGACCGGCTGGCGGCCAACCCATCTCGTCGGGACAAAAGTGTCCGGCAAGACGCTGGGTGTCATCGGTTTCGGCCGGATCGGACAGGAGACCGCGAAGCGCGCGCATTTCGGCTTCGGCATGCGCATCATCGCCTATAACCGCTCACCGATCGCTCCCGAGACGCTCGCCGCGACGGGTGGCGAAGCACGCGACAGCATCGACGCCGTCATGGCGGAGGCCGATTTCGTCTCGCTGCACTGCCCCGGCGGGGCGGCCAATCGCCATCTGGTCGATGCGCGGCGCCTCGGCCTCATGCGGCCCGGCAGCTTCCTCATCAACACGGCGCGGGGCGAGGTGGTGGACGAGGAGGCGCTCGCCGTCGCGCTGGGTGAAGGCCGTATCGGCGGCGCGGGGCTCGATGTCTATGACGGCGAGCCGGCTGTTCGGGCGAGCCTGATGACCGCGCCGAACGCCGTCCTCCTGCCGCATCTCGGCAGCGCCACGCGCGAGACCCGCGAGGCGATGGGGTTCCGCGCTCTCGCCAACGCCGAGGCGTTCTTTGCCGGCCAGCAACCACCCGATCGCGTCGCCTGAGCAGGGCGATGCGGCGCGGATCGCCGGCGCAACTCAGACGGTGGGTTGAGAGAATGCTTGAACAAAATCAGACAAGATGTTGTTATAAAACATGATATCTTGTAAACTGCGTGCTCTCTAGCGTCGAACCGCAACACTGGGCGCTCGTTACCGGCAGGCGCGGGTCGAGGCGGCGATGTGACGGTGCCGGCGGGCGGGCCGGTTGCGGCATCGCGCTGCCTTTGCGATCCACCGCAATCTCGCATAATGAGCGTCGGTTCCCAGCCGCTGGAGCGTTTCGATGAGCCGCATCGCCTATGTTAATGGTCGCTATGTCCCCCACCGCGAGGCGGCGGTTCACATCGAGGATCGCGGCTATCAGTTCGCTGACGGCATTTACGAGGTGTGCGAGGTCTATGGCGGCCTTCTGGTCGACGAGACGCGTCATCTCGCGCGCATGAAGCGCTCGCTCGATGAACTGCGCATAGCGATGCCGATGACGCTGCCGGCCCTGAAGGTGGTCTTGCGCGAGACGATCCGCCGCAACCGCGTCCATGACGGCATGGTCTACCTGCAGGTGACGCGCGGTGTCGCCCGCCGCGACCACGTCTTCCCCTCGGCCGACACGCCGCCGGCGATCGTCGTCACCGCGAAATCGATCGACCGCAAGAAGGGCAATGCGGCCGCCGAGAACGGCATCTCGGTCATCACCACCCCGGACAACCGTTGGGATCGCGTCGACATCAAGTCGGTCGGTCTCCTGCCGAATTGCATGGCGCGTCAGGCGGCCAAGGAAGTCGGCGCCAAGGAAGCCTGGTTCGTCGATCGCGACGGCTTCGTCACGGAGGGGGCCGCGACCAATGCATGGATCATCACCAAGGATGGCAAGCTCGTCACCCGTCCGGCCGAGTTCGGGATCCTGCGCGGCGTGACCCGCACGACGCTGTTCGATCTCGCTGCCAAGGAAAAGCTGACGATCGAAGAGCGTCCTTTCACGGTCGCCGAGGCGAAGGCAGCCCGCGAAGCGTTCATTTCGGCCGCGACGACGCTGATCATGCCGGTCGTCAAGATCGACGACACGGTGATCGGCAATGGCAAGCCCGGGAGCATGGCGCTGCGCCTGCGCGCCGAATTCCATAGTCACGCCGAAATGGCGGCCTGACCAAGCCATGCAATGAGCGCATACCGGAAGCCACGAAGCGCCTTATCGTCTGATAAGTTTTGCTTGCGTGACGTCCCATGAAGCCCAAGTATGTGACAGCGGCACAGCGGTGCCGCTGCGGAAGGACGCGTGCCTTGGGCCGAGGTACGGTTCCGCAGAGAGAGCGGCAGAGCAAGCCGCGGGTTGAGGAAGTGGGGGGCTGCAATGGCGGCGGATAGGACACAGAACCTTCAGGACACCTTTCTGAACACGGTTCGCAAGAACAAGGTTCCGCTGACGATCTTCCTCGTGAATGGCGTGAAATTGCAGGGCGTGGTCACCTGGTTCGATAATTTCTGCGTCCTGCTGCGGCGCGATGGCCATTCGCAGCTCGTGTACAAGCACGCGATTTCGACCATCATGCCTGGACATCCCGTGCAGCTCTTCGAGGGCCACGAGATCGAAGGCGCGGACAAGCTCTGATTTGAAGCACGACGACAAGGTCAGGCCGGCACCAAGCGATCGGATCGACGCCCACGAACTGGAAGTCGCTTCCGGAACGCGGACCTATGTCGTCGCTCCGATAGTGACGCGACGCGGCCTCGACGCGCCGTTCGCGCGCGCGCCGGACGCGAAACTTGCCGAGGCCGTCGGTCTTGCTGCCGCGATCGATCTTGCCGTCGTGGGCTCCGGCACCGTGATGCTGAGCGAGATCCGCCCCTCGACCTATATCGGCAAGGGAAAGGTCGAGGAGATCGCCGCGCTCGTGAAAACGGAGGAGGTGACGCTGGTCCTGATGGACTGCGCGCTCTCGCCCGTGCAGCAGCGCAACCTCGAAAAAGCTTTCGGTGCCAAGGTGATCGACCGCACCGGCCTGATCCTCGAGATCTTTGGGCGACGCGCGCGCACCAAGGAAGGGACGCTGCAGGTCGAACTCGCCCATCTGAACTACCAGAAGGGGCGCCTGGTCCGTTCCTGGACCCATCTCGAGCGGCAGCGCGGCGGCGGCGGCTTTCTCGGGGGGCCCGGCGAGACCCAGATCGAATCCGACCGACGCCTGCTGCAGGATCGCATCGTCCGGCTGGAGCGAGAACTCGAACAGGTCAAGCGCACCCGCGCCCTGCACCGCAAGAACCGCCAGAAGGTGCCCTATCCGATCGTGGCGCTCGTCGGCTACACCAATGCCGGCAAGTCGACGCTGTTCAACCGGCTGACGCGGGCGGATGTCCTTGCCGAGGACATGCTGTTTGCGACGCTCGATCCGACCCTGCGCTCGATCAAGCTGCCACATGGCACCAAGGCCATCCTGTCCGACACGGTGGGGTTCATCTCCGAACTGCCGACCATGCTCGTCGCTGCCTTTCGCGCCACGCTGGAGGAGGTCGTCGAGGCCGATGTGATCCTTCACGTGCGCGACATTTCGCATGGCGACACCGACGCGCAGGCCAATGACGTGCGCGGCATCCTCCAGTCGCTCGGGATCGATCCGGACAAGACCGATCGCCTGATCGAAGTGTGGAACAAGGTCGACCTGCTCGAGCCGGTCGAACGCGAGGCGATGCTCGCGGGCTCCCGCCGCGACGGCGGTAGCGGTCGCCCGGTCGCCGTGTCGGCGCTGACCGGGGAGGGGACCGACATGCTGCTCGACCGCGTCGAGGCGCTCGTCGCGCGTGGTCGCGAAACGCTGGATGTGACGGTCGAACCGGGTGACGGCGCCGGCCTCGCCTGGCTCTACAGCCATTGTGACGTGCTGTCGCGCGAGGACGACGAGACCGGGGCGGTGCATGTCCAGGTCCGCGTGCCCCCCGAGAAGGCCGATCAGGTCCGCGCACGATTCGGGATTTAAAGTCGGGAAACGATGCAGGCCGCTCTGGGGCTGGCTACAGGCCGCGCCGTTTCGCCTCGTTCCACAGCGCGTCCATGGTGTCGAGCGTCGCCTGCGCCGCCGTCAGGCCCTGTGCCGCCAGTGCACCCTCGATGAAGGCGAAGCGCCGCTCGAACTTGGCGTTCGTCGCCCGGATCGTGTCTTCCGGGTCGACCTTGGCATGGCGGGCGATATTGGCGACCGCGAAGAGAAGATCACCGATCTCGCCGGCAAGCCGTCCCTTGTCGCCCCCCTCATCGAGAACAGCCTCGATCTCGTCGGCCTCCTCGCGCACCTTGGCCAGCACCATGCGGATGTCGTTCCAGTCAAAGCCGACCTTGCCGGCCTTCTCCTGCAGCTTCACCGCGCGGGTGAGGCCCGGCATCCCGAGGGGAACACCGTCGAGCGCGCCGACCGTCTCCGCCTGATCGCCATGCCGTGCCCGCTTTTCGGCCTTTTCCTCCGCCTTGATCCGCGCCCACAGCGCCTTGACGGCATCAGGCGGCAGGGTTCTGGCATCACCGAACACGTGCGGATGCCGGCGGATCAGCTTGCGTGTGATGGCGAGAACGACATCGCCGAAGGCGAAGTGCCCGGCCTCCTCGGCCATCCTGGCATGATAGACGACCTGAAGCAGGAGATCGCCGAGTTCGTCGGCGAGATCGCCCATGTCGCCACGCTGGATCGCATCCGCGACTTCATAGGCCTCTTCGATCGTGTAGGGCGCGATCGTCTCGAACGTCTGTTCAAGGTCCCAGGGACAGCCGGTCACAGGCGTGCGCAGGGCAGCCATGATCTCGATCAGACGGGCGATGTCGCGCGACGGCTCCATGCTCCCGCTTAGCGTCCCTCGGCATCACGGGCCAGCATTCTCGCGGTTGACAGCCGCCTTTTCCACCATGCAACTGAGGCTCCCCTCCGGAGAGTGAGTGTGCGCGCCGCGGCCGTTCTTGTGTTGCTCGTGATGTCCATGGTCGCCGGCACGCCGCTCCGGGCAGAGCCGTTCGAGACCAAGGCGCCGGTCGTGCTGATGATCGACGCGGCGTCCGGAATGGCGCTCCTCGACAAGGACTCGACCAAGCCGATCGAACCGGCCTCGATGGCGAAGCTGATGACCATGGCCGTTGTGCTCGATGCCCTCAACAAGGGCGAGACCAGCTTGACGACGCTCTATCCCGTCTCGGAATTCGCCTGGCGGACCGGCGGCGCCCCTTCCGGTACGGCGACCATGTTCGCCGCCGTGCGCTCAAACATCCGGGTGATCGATCTCTTGCGTGGCCTCGCCGTCCATACGGCGAACGATGCCTGCCTAATCCTCGCCGAAGGGCTTTCGGGCAACGAGGCCGCCTTTGTCGAGCGGATGAACGCGCTGGCGAAAGCGATCGGCCTCACCGACAGCCGTTTCGTCAACGCCACCGGCCTGCCGGCACCGGGGCAGGTGACGACCGCCCGCGATCTCGCGCGGCTCGCAACCTGGCTTCGCACCAGGCACCCAGCCTTCTACAGCCTCTATCGGCAGCCCGATTTCAACTGGAACAAGATTTTCCAGAAGAACCGAAACCCGATCGTTTCGCAGGTGCGCGGCGGGGAGGGGCTTGTTGCGGGCGGCACCAAGGAGAGCGGCTTCGGTCTCGTCGGATCGGTCGTCCGCGACGGTCGGCGGATTCTGCTCGTCATCGCCGGCATGCCCTCAACCGATGAGCGGCTGGCCGAAGCCACGAAGCTGATCGACTGGGGATTCTCGGCCTTCAGCCCACGCCCTCTGTTCAAGCGCGACGCGGTTGTCGGCAGCGCCAAGGTGTTCGGCGGCGCCAACTGGTCGGTCCCGGTGGCAACCGCTGAAGACGTCTTCGCCCTCGTGCGGACCGATGCGCCGGAGAAGCTGGAGGCAGCACTCGCCTATGAGGGGCCGCTTCAGGCTCCCGTCACGGCAGGCCAGATCGTCGGCGAACTGCGCATCCTGCGCGATGGCGTCGCGGTCTACCGCACCCCTGTCCGGGCGGTGTCCGATGTACCAGTCGGAGATGTCGGAACCCGCGCCATGGGTGCGGTGATCGAGGTCGTCGAGGCGCTCTGGTATCGCGGGGTCAACGCATTTTGATGCAGCGAGGTCGATTCATCACCTTCGAGGGCGGCGAGGGGGCCGGAAAATCGACGCAGATCCGGCGTCTGAGCGAACGGCTGCGCGCGATCGGCATCGATCCGGTCGTTACCCGTGAGCCCGGTGGATCGCCCGGCGCCGAAGCCCTGCGCGAACTCTTGCTCGGGGGCGCGGCAAAACCGTTCGGACCGGTCGCGGAAGCAGCGCTCTTTTACGCCGCCCGCGATGATCATCTCGAGGAGACGATCCGCCCCGCGCTTGCATCTGGGCGCTGGGTCGTCTGCGATCGTTTTTCGGATTCCACGAGGGCCTATCAGGGCGCAGCCGGCGGGGTCGACGACACCGTGCTGCGGGCGCTCGATCGCATCGTCGTCGCCAAGACGCGGCCGGACCTGACGATCATCCTCGACGTGCCCCCGGAAGAAGGCCTGAAGCGCGCGCAGGCGAGGGGGCTTCCGACCGACCGGTTCGAAGCGGAAGGGTTGGCGTTTCACGAGCGCTTGCGTGAGAAGTTTCTGGCGATCGCCGCGCGGGAGCCCGATCGCTGCGTCGTCATCGACGGTACCGCCAACGTGGATGCGGTGAGCGACGCCGTCTGGCAGGCGACGAGCGATCGCCTTCTGACCGCAGTCGGAGAGCAGCGATGAGCGAGGCGCCCGAAAGCGATCGTCTCGAGGACGCTCCGCATCCGCGCGAGACCACCCGTCTGATCGGGCAGGAGGCGGCGGAAAACGCCTTCCTCGAGGCCTATCTCTCAGGCCGGGCGCATCACGCCTGGATCATCGGCGGACCCGAGGGAATCGGAAAGGCGACGCTTACCTATCGGATCGCCAAGTTCGTGTTCGACAACCCTGATCCGGCACGGGCAGCTGGAGCCAGCAGCCTCGCGGTCACGGCAGACCGACCGGCGGTGCGGCTGATCGAGGCGCAGAGCCACCCCGATCTCTTTGTGTTGCGTCGCGCCTGGAACAGCGAGCGCAAGACCCATTTCTCCAACATCCGCGTCGACGACGTGCGGCGGATCGGTGCCTTCTTTGGTTCAACCGCCGCTTATGGCGGCTGGCGCATCACTATAGTCGATGCGGCTGAGGATCTGGCGCGCGAGGGTGCCAACAGCCTGCTGAAGGTGCTGGAGGAGCCGCCGGAGCGTGCGCTTTTCCTGATTGTGTCTCACCAGCCGGGTCGGCTTCTGCCGACGATTCGCTCCCGCTGCCGGCGGCTCACGCTGTCCACGCTCACCGAGGACGAGGTGAGCGAGGCGGCAGCCCTCGCGCGGCCGGATATCGACAGGGCTGTGTTGCGCGAAGCGGCACGGCTCGCCGACGGCAGCGTGCGGCTGACGCTGTCGCTCGCGGGAGGCGAGGGGATTGCAGTCCACAAGGCGCTCACCGATCTCCTTGCACGCCTGCCGGCGGTCGACGTCGGTCTCGCACACCAGTTCGCGGACCGGATGAGCGGTCGCGCCGGCGACGAGGCCTTCTCGCTTTTTCGAGCCTTTCTCGACGATTGGCTGCATCAGCGTGTCGTCTTGGAGGCCGGCAGCCACCCCGCCCATCGCCTTGCGCGCTGGGCGGAGGTGTGGGAAAAGGCTCGCGACGCGGCGCGTGACGTCGAGGTTTTCAATCTCGACAGGAAGCCCTACGTTCTCGCCACACTTTCGATGCTCGCCGCGGCCTCACGATAGTCGAGCCGCAAGCAAGGCGCCTTCATGTCCGCAAGACCGACCTTCTACATCACGACCGCCATCAACTATCCGAACGGCCGGCCGCATATCGGCCACGCCTACGAACTGATCGCGACCGATGCGATCGCTCGGTTCAAGCGGCTCGACGGGTACGACGTGTTCTTCCTGACCGGGACCGACGAACACGGCCAAAAGATGCTGCAGACCGCGACACGCGAAGGCATGACCGCGCAGCAGCTCGCTGACCGCAATTCGGCGGTGTTCCGCGAGATGGGCGCGGCCTTCAACGCCTCGAACGACGATTTCATCCGCACGACCGAAGCGCGCCATCGCGCCTCCTGCCAGGCGATCTGGGATCGCATGGTGGCGGCAGGCGACATCTATCTGGCAAAATACTCCGGCTGGTACTCGGTTCGCGACGAGGCCTATTACGGCGAGGAGGAACTGACACTCCTCGAGGACGGCAGCCGGCGCGCGCCGACGGGAACGCCGGTCGAGTGGATGGAGGAGGAGAGTTACTTCTTCCGCCTCTCCGCCTTCGCCGACCGGCTGCTCGCGCATTATCAGGCCAATCCGTCCTTCATCTCGCCGCCGGAGCGACGCAACGAGATCGAGGCCTTCGTCCGCCAGGGTCTGCGCGACCTGTCGATGAGCCGGACCACGTTCGACTGGGGCATCCCGGTTCCGAACGCGCCGAAACACGTGATGTATGTCTGGGTCGATGCCCTGACGAACTACATCACTGCCGCAGGCTTCCCCGACGAGACCGCCGAGCGCTGGCGCTATTGGCCGGCAGACGTGCACATCATCGGCAAGGACATCGTCCGCTTCCACACGATCTATTGGCCCGCCTTCCTGATGTCGGCCGGCATCCCGTTGCCGAAGCTCGTGTTCGGCCACGGCTTCGTGCTGAACAAGGGCGAGAAAATGTCGAAGTCGGTCGGCAACGTGATCGACCCCTTCACCATCGCCGCCCACTACGGGACCGACCCGGTCCGCTATTTCTTCCTGCGCGAGGTGCCGTTCGGCCAGGACGGAAGCTATTCGCACGAGGCGATCGTCAACCGCACGAACGCCGATCTCGCCAATGATCTCGGCAATCTGGCGCAACGCTCGCTGTCGATGATCAACAAGAACATCGGTGGCGTGGTGCCGACCCCGCGCGATCTCAGCGACGCGGACAAGGCGCTTCTGGCCATGGTCGACGGGCTGCTCGACAAGGCGCGCACCGCGATGGAGGATTTCGCGCTCCATGCGATGCTCGCCGACATCTGGGCGGTCGTCGCCGAGGCGAACCGCTACTTCGCCAGCGAAGAGCCGTGGAAGCTGAAAAAAACGAACCCGGACCGGATGGAAACCGTGCTCTACGTTACCGCCGAGACAGTTCGCCAGATCGCCCTTCTCGCGCAGCCCGCGGTACCGGCGGGTGCCGCCGCGTTGCTCGACCTCCTGGCAGTTCCGCCTGAGGCGCGCAGCTTCACATCGCTCGGCCCTGCGGGTCGTCTCGCACCGGGCACCGCGCTGCCGGAGCCCAAGGGCGTTTTCCCGCGCTATGTCGAGGCGGCCGAGGCCGGTGCATGAGCGTCCTGATCGACAGCCATTGCCACCTCGATTTCGATGAGCTGAATGCCGATCTCGACGGCGTTCTCGCACGCGCAGCCGAGGCCGGTGTGGCGGCGATGATCACGATCTCGACGCGGGTACGTCGCTTCGATCGGATCAGGGCCCTGATCGAAAGCCGGCCGCAGATTTTCGGCTCGGTCGGCACCCATTGCCATAATGCCGCTGAGGAAGACGACGTCACGCTCGACGAGATCCTGCGCCTCGCCGAGCACCCCAAGATCGTCGCGATCGGCGAAGCCGGGCTCGATTATCATTATGATCTCAGCCCGCGCGACGCGCAGGCGCGCGGCTTTCGCAAGCACATCGCCGCGGCGCGGATCACCGGCCTGCCGCTGGTCATCCATGCGCGAGAAGCCGATGACGATGTCGCTGCGATCCTCGAGGACGAGATGGGGAAGGGGCCCTTCACGGCGGTCCTGCACTGCTTCTCGTCGGGCGCCGAGCTTGCTCGGCGCGGCGTGGCGCTTGGGCTTTACGTCTCTTTTTCCGGCATCCTGACGTTCAAGAACTCGCAGACGATCCGCGACATCGCGGCGACCGTGCCGCGCGACCGGCTCCTCGTCGAGACCGACGCCCCCTATCTCGCGCCGATGCCGCATCGCGGAAAGCGCAACGAGCCCGCTTTCGTCGCGCATACGGCGCGTGTTCTCGCCGAAACCATCGGTGTCTCGACCGACGAGATCGCGCGGTTGACCACCGCGAACACCTTGCGTCTGTTCTCGCGACTGCCGTCGATCACCGGCGTGGAGGCGGCGGCGTGAGCCTCGTTGCCACCATTCTCGGCTGCGGGTCCTCTGGCGGCGTGCCGCGGGTTGGCGCAGGGTGGGGCGCCTGTGATCCAAAAAACCCGCGCAACCGCCGGCGACGGTGTTCGCTGCTGGTCGAGCGCGTCGCGGAGGCGGGCCGAACCACGGTCCTCGTCGACACGGGGCCGGACGTGCGCGAGCAGCTTCTCGACGCCGAGGTCGCCTGGATTGATGCCGTGCTGTTCACCCATGAGCATGCCGACCACACCCACGGCATCGACGACATGAGGGTTCTGGCGATCCATCAGCGGCGCCTGATCGAAGCTCATGCCGACGACAAGACGGCCGATCTTCTGATCCGCCGCTTCGGCTACTGCTTCGAGACGCCGCCGGGCTCGCAATACCCGCCTATCCTAGCCCTGAAACGGCTTGATGACGGTATCCCGATCCATCTGTCCGGCAGAGGCGGCGGCCTGACCGCCGTGCCGTTCATGATGCACCATGGCGACACCAACGCGCTGGGATTTCGGTTCGGGAACCTCGCATATTCCAGTGACGTCAATGGGTTGCCACCGGAAAGTGAGGCGCTGTTGCAGGATCTCGACGTCTGGATCGTCGACGCGCTGCGATACACCCAGCATCCGAGCCATTGGTCGCTCGCCGACGCGCTGGCATGGATCGAGCGGATCAAGCCGCGCCGCGCCATCCTGACGAATCTGCACACCGACATGGACTACGACACGCTGTGCCGCTCACTGCCGGCCCATGTCGTGCCGGCCTATGACGGCATGCGGATCGCGTTCGAGGACTGACCCCATGCCGACGGAGACCGTGCCCAGCGTGACGCTGCGGCGCCTGGAGGGCCAATACGCAACCGTCCGACTGCCAGCCGGCAGTCCGATCCCGGCCTGGGCGGATGGCGACGGCTTCGTGTCGATCAGCCGATCGCCGGATGAGCTGTCGGTCGTCTGCCGCTCGGAGCGCGTGCCGGCCGGATCGCAAGCTGACACGGACTGGGTATGCTGGCAGTTTATGGGACCGTTCGCATTCACGGAGACCGGGATCGCGTCGGCCGTGCTGGCGCCGCTCGCTGCGGCACGCATCGGCGTGTTTCTGGTCTCGACCTACGACACGGATTATCTGCTCGTGAAGTCGGCGCATGAAACGGCCGCCGAAACCGCGTTGCGCGCCGTCGGCCACATCATCACGACGCTCTGAACCGAAAAAGCCGTGGAGCCCCAATGGCTTGGTCCCTAGCCGACAATACGCCAGAAATGTTCCATAATATATATTATGCGAATCAAGGATGCTGACACTGACGCGTCTCCCCGGCCGCTCGCACAAACGCAGTGGCATTGCGCAGTGGCATTGCGCGGTCCATGGGTCCGCCGCACGCGCCCAGCGCCGCTCCTCGACACGCTCGGGCTCACGGTCGTCCCTCCGTCACCGGACGAAGCGTCGCCATTGCCATCACGCCGGATTGCCGACGGCTCATCCGGCGCCGCAGCGTCGGCCGCCGCCGCCGCTCACCAGTCGAAGGCGTCGGTCACCGCTCGGCGGCCGATCAGAAAGCTGTCGGCGACGATGCGAAGTGGCGCGGCGTCGACGTCGATGCCGGAGGTCATGACGAGGTCAGCGAACCGCCGATAGATGTGCCGGTATTCCTGATCCGTCTCATCGATCGTCGCGACACCGTTGATCGTCAAGCAGGTACCTCCGCGCAAAAGCTCGACATGCCGGCCGTCCTTGAGATCGATCGCGATCGTCCAGGTCTGTTCGCCTTCCTGCCGCCAGTCGAACTCGGCGCCGTAGCCGCTCAGGCCCACATCGCTCGGCGCGCGCAGGGCCAGCGACGCGGCGATCGGCGTGTCGCGATTGGCCGGAAACTGAAGCACGGCCTTGCTGACAAAGGTCGGAAACGGGAGGATTTTCGTGAGGATCGACAGGGCGTTGATACCGGGATCGAACACGCCGAAGCCGCCGGGCTGCCAGATCCACTCCTGCCCCGGATGCCAGCGGCGCACATCCTCCTTCCACGTCACCTGGATACGCTCGATCGCGGCCCCCCACAGCATCGTCTTCGCCGCGTCGACCGCCGTGTTGAACTGCGAATGCCACGTCGCAAACAAGGCGCGTCCCGTTGTCCGCGCGAGGGCCTCGAGGTCGGCGAGTTCCATCAGGCTCGCGGTCGGCGGCTTTTCCATGAGAACATGCCGCCCGGCCTTGAGCGCTTCACGGACATAGCCGTAGCGGATGTCCGGCGGCGTACAGATCGCGACCGCGCCGATTTCGGGCATCGCGGCGAGCATCTCGCCCTGTGTCCTGAAGGTCGGAATGCCGGGGAGCGTAACACCACGCTGGCTCACGAGCGCCGCGAGGTCCATGGCGCCGGTTTCGGCGATCGAGGGTACGTGCTGATCGATCGCGATCTTGCCCACGCCGACGATGGCGACCTTCATCCTGGCCATGCTGACACCCTCCCCGACGGTCGACCCGTTCGCCGATACGCCCACTCCTAGCCGCACCGACACGCCGCGCCAAGAAGCGATCGGGTTTCCGCACGAACCAGCTGTTCAGCGGGCGCCACGAACTTGATCTTGCCACGTTTCGCAGGTCCGATTGCGTTGCGACGACCTTCGGCAGCGCCTAAGGTGAGATCAGCCTTTCTCAGACGGAACTTCCCAATGCCTTTCTCCCATGCCGGCCGGATGGCGGGCATTTTCATCGCTAGCCAGATTGCGCTCGGCGGTATGCTGATTGCCCCTGTCCAGGCCGCATCGGGTGCCCCGCCCCTCATCGCCCATCGCGCGATCTATGATCTGACGCTCGGCGAAACCCGCGGCTCGTCGTCGATCAACGCGATCCGAGGTCGCATCGTCTATAACTTCTCGGGCAACGCCTGCGAGGGATACGCTCTGCAGTTCCGCCAGGTGACGGAGATCTCCACCGAGGCCGGCGCTAACGTCTCCGACCTCCGATCGGCAACGTTCGAGGACGATGCGGGCAAGACGTTCCGCTTCAATTCACAGAATTTCCTCAACGAGAAGCTCGATCTGGCGATCGACGGGCAGGCGGATCGCGCCGCTTCCGGCAGCATTTCCGTGGATCTCAAGAAACCAGCCGAAAAGACTTTCGAGATCCCAGCTGACGCCCTCTTCCCGACGGCGCAGATCAAGGCGATCGTGGATGCCGCGATCAAGGGCGAGAGCGTGCTGGAGACGCAGGTCTATGACGGGTCGGATGGCGGCGACAAGTTCTACAACACACTCGCCGTGATCGGGAAACCAATTGATCCCGCGAAGCCAGCCGAAGGCGTGATCACGGCCCGCAAGGAACTGGCGGGCGTCATGCGCTGGCCGGTGACGATCTCCTATTTCGATCCGACCAAGGTGACCGTCGGTGAGCAGACGCCGGTGTACTCGGTAAGCTTCGAGCTCTATGCTAACGGTATTTCGTCGGCCGTGAAGCTCGATTACGGCGATTTCACCCTGACGGGTCAGATGTCGTCGCTGGAGCTGCTGCCGCAGTCGCCCTGCCCGTGATTCTCGTCTCATCGCGATCGCAGCGTTTCGCGCGGGTTTGGCGCGCGTTCTGGGGCGCGCCCACACGCATGATGCCGCGCATTGCCTCCGTCGGCACACTGGTCGGTGTTTTGCTCGTTGGTGCGGTGATCGTGTTCGCAGCGATGATCTGGTTCGACCCGGTCGGTGAGGCGTTTCGCGACGGCGTGTCGGCCACGACCCTGCGCGTATTCCGGGTGATCACAGATCTCGGCAACAGTGGCACCTGGCTTTGGCCAACCGGAATCACGATCATCGTGCTGATGATTGTGGGCAAGGTAGGGCCGCACCGGCTTGATGGCCGGCTTGGTCAAGTGACGCTGCGCCTTGGCTTCTTCTTTGCCGCAGTCGCCCTCTCCGGCATCATCGTCACCGTGGCGAAGCGGCTGATCGGGCGGATGCGGCC
This sequence comes from Labrys sp. (in: a-proteobacteria), assembly GCA_046344875.1. Lineage (GTDB taxonomy): Bacteria > Pseudomonadota > Alphaproteobacteria > Rhizobiales > Labraceae > Labrys. The sequence continues at coordinate 68,973 of JBKDKQ010000053.1, forward strand.
GAACCATCTTGGCGACGGCAGTCTGTGGCAGTTTGACGTTTTCGCCTGGTCGTCCAATGCGGCGAGCTTCCCGTCCGGCCATGCAACGACGGCTTTCGCCGTCGCCACCGCGCTCACCCTGCTGTTCGGCAGGCGGATCATGCCCCTTGCCTATGCGGTGGCGGTGCTCGTCGCCGTGAGCCGCGTGATCGTCGGCGCGCATTTCGTATCGGACGTCATTGCGGGGGCGATGTTCGGCACCGCTTTCACCCTCTGGTATGCGCGCTATCTCGCGCGCCGGCGCATTGTCTTTGAACCGGATCCGCGCGGGGGCCTTGCATTGCGGGGCAACGTTGCGCCAAAGAGCCTCGTGGGAGAGCTCTTCCGACATCAGAGGCAAAGCCCGCGTGGCGCAGACTGACATCGATACCGACGACGGGTCGCCGCGGATCAGCGTCGTCGTTCCCGTCCGAAACGAGGCCGGCAACATCGCCCCGCTGATCGCGGAGATCGAGACGGCGCTGTCGGGGCGTGAGCGGTTCGAGGTCGTCTACGTGAATGACGGATCAAGCGACGGAACCGCGGGAGAGCTCGCCCGTCTCGCCTCCGAACGGCCGTGGCTGCGAGCGATGGCACACAGGTCGTCGTGCGGTCAGTCGGCGGCCGTGCGCACCGGGGCACGAGCCGCACGGGGCGCGATCATCGTCACGATCGACGGCGACGGGCAGAATGATCCGGCCTACATCCCTGCCCTCGTCGACGCGCTGCGCAGCGGCGGTTCCGGTGTGGGACTTGCCGCTGGCCAGCGTCAGGGACGCAAGGACACCGGCTTCAAGAAACTCCAGTCCCGCCTGGCGAACGGTATCCGCTCGCGGATCCTCAAGGACGGCACACGCGACAGCGGCTGCGGTCTCAAGGCGATCCGGCGCGAGGTCTATTTCGCCCTTCCCTATTTCGACGCCCTGCACCGTTTCATGCCGGCGCTCGTGAGGCGCGAGGGGTTCGACGTCGCCTATGTCGACGTCATCGACCGCCCTCGCCTGTCCGGCCAGTCCAATTACGGTTTCTTTGATCGGCTGTGGGTCGGCGCGCTCGACCTTTTCGGCGTTTGGTGGTTGATCCGCCGGCGCCGCGCTGCCCCGGTCGTCACGGAGATCAGCCCCCATGCTCGTTGATCTGTCCCGCGCCATTGGCGATTATCTGCACGAGGTGTTCGTCACCCAGCTCGACTGGTGGATCGTTCTCGGCTTCATCGCCCAGGCGCTCTTCACGGCGCGCTTCGTCATCCAGTGGCTCGCCAGCGAACGCGCCGGGCGGAGCATCATCCCCTTCGCGTTCTGGGTCTTCTCGATCGGCGGCGGTGCGTTGCTTTTGATCTACGCCATTCATCGCCGTGATCCGGTGTTCATCCTCGGACAGGCACTCGGATTGCTGATCTATTTCCGGAACGTCAGTTTCGTTCTGAAGGAACGAAAGGCGGCGCGCGGTGAAGCCTGATTGGGCGGACGATCTCGATCACGCCCGTGCCGAGGCTTGGCGGCTGCTGAGCGCCGGCGCCTCTGATCGCCGTTCGGCCTTTCATACCCCGACCATCGCCACGAGCGCACTGGATGGCAGGCCGCGTCTGCGCACCGTGGTGCTGCGCTCGGTCGACACAGGCGCCCTGACGCTGCGGTTTCACACGGATCGCCGCTCCGACAAGATCGCCGAACTGACGCGCGACCCGCGTGTCGCGGCGCATTTCTACGATCCGGCCGCCAAGATTCAGCTCCGCGCCGAAGGCAAGGCTTCACTGCATCACGACGATGCGGTGGCACAGTCCGCCTGGCAGGCGTCGCAGCGGATGAGCCGGATCTGCTACGGGACGGCCCCTGCCCCCGGATCGCCGATCGCGGCGGGCGGCGCGTTCAGCTTGCCGGAGCTGACGCCGGAGATCGAGGCGGGGCGCGAGAACTTCCTCGCCGTCGTCGTGGATGTCCAGCGTCTCGAATGGCTCTACCTCGCCCATGGCGGTCATCGCCGGGCACTTTTCGATGAGGTCACCCGCACGCGCGTCTGGCTCGTGCCCTGATCGAGGGCTTTGGGCGCGACGACCGGTCGCGGCGTGCCCCCTGATGGACAAGAACCCCGCCTCCCATGTAATCGGTCGTTCAACAGGACCGCACCATGCCTTCCTTCAGCACGACGCGACGGGTCAAGCATTCACCCGAGGACATGTTCGACCTCGTGGCCGACGTCGACGCCTATCCGCAATTCGTCCCGCTCTGTCAGGCGCTGACGGTGCGGCGCCGGTCGGTCGACACGATGAGCCGGGACGTGCTGGTGGCGGACATGACGGTCGCTTACAAGCTCCTGCGCGAAACTTTTGCGAGCAAGGTTACGCTCGACCGCAAGGCGTTGCGGATCGACGTCGAATATCTCGACGGCCCGTTCAGCCACCTGAACAATCGTTGGACCTTCACGCCGGACGGCCATGGCGGCTGCGAGGTCGGCTTCTTCATCGACTACCAGTTCCGCTCGCGCACGCTCGGCGTGGTGATGGGCGCCGTGTTTGATGCCGCCTTCCGGCGCTTCGCGGAAGCGTTCGAGCGCCGCGCCGATCAGGTCTATGGACGCCGCCGGCTGGAACCGGCGGCGGTTTGATCGCGGCAAGTCGGGCGCCGATTGATCCGGCGCCCGCGGTTCTGATCGTTCAGTCGACGACCTGAGGCCGCATGTCCTCGGCGCTGATGCCGGCGACTACGACCGGCTTCTTCATCGCATCGCGCCGGAAGGGCTCGCCAAGTTCCTGATTGAGGATCACCTCGATGAAGGTCGTGATGCCCTTGTCCTGATCGCTACAGGATTTCGCCAGCGCCTCGGTCAGCTCGGCCTGCGTGCGTACCGTGACCCCCTTGAGGCCACAGCCTTCGGCAACGCGGGCATAGCTCAGATGCGGATCAAGCTCGGTGCCGACGAAGTTGTCGGCGTACCAGAGCGTCGTGTTCCGTTTCTCCGCGCCCCACTGATAGTTGCGGAAGATGACCATCGTGATCGCCGGCCATTCCTTGCGCCCGATCGAGCTCATCTCGCTCATCGAGATGCCGAAGGCCCCGTCGCCCGCAAACCCGACGACCGGCGTGTTCGGATTGCCGATCTTCGCGCCGATGATCGAGGGGAAACCGTATCCGCAGGGGCCGAACAGACCCGGAGCAAGATACTTGCGCCCTTTTTCGAAGGTCGGATAGGCGTTGCCGATCGCGCAATTGTTGCCGATGTCGCTCGAGATGATCGCATCCTTCGGCAGGCCGGCCTGGATCGCCCGCCATGCCATGCGCGGCGACATGCGGTCGGGATCACGGGTGCGGGCGCGCTCGTTCCAGGTCGTGCCCGGATCGTCATCCTCGTGGTCCATCGACGACAAGGCCTGCAGCCAGGCAGACTTGGTGCGGTGGATCAGTGCCTTGCGCTCTTCACGATCGGCATCACCGGCGGTCGGGGTGAGCTTCTGGAGGATCTGCCGGGCCACCTGCCGGGCATCACCGCAGATGCCGACCGTGACCTTCTTGGTCAGGCCGATGCGATCCGGGTTGATGTCGACCTGGATGATCTTGGCCGTCTTCGGCCAGTAGTCGATGCCGTAGCCAGGCAGCGTCGAGAAGGGATTGAGACGTGTGCCGAGCGCGAGGACGACATCCGCCTTCGCAATCAGCTCCATCGCCGCCTTCGAGCCGTTGTAGCCAAGCGGTCCGACGGCGAGCGAATGGCTGCCGGGAAAGCTGTCATTGTGCTGGTACCCGTTGCACACCGGCGCCGACAGGCGCTCGGCGAGCGCGGCACAATCCTCGATCGCGTTGCCGATGACGACGCCCGCCCCGGACAGGATGACCGGAAAGCGCGCCTCCGACAAAAGCCGCGCCGCTTCGGTGATCGCCTCGATGCCGCCGGACGGGCGCTCGAGCCGGACGATCTGCGGGAGTTCGATGTCGATGACCTGCGTCCAGAAATCGCGCGGAATGTTGATCTGCGCCGGCGCCGAACCGCGCCGCGCCTTCTCGATCACCCGGTTCAGAACCTCCGCGACACGCGACGGGTCGCGCACTTCCTCCTGGTAGCAGACCATGTCGCGGAAGAGCGCCATCTGCTCGACTTCCTGGAAACCACCCTGCCCGATCGTCCGATTGGCGGCCTGCGGCGTCACGAGCAGCATGGGCGTGTGGTTCCAGTAGGCCGTCTTGATCGCCGTGACGAAACCGGTGACGCCCGGTCCGTTCTGGGCGATGACCATCGCCATCTTGCCGGTGGTCCGCGTGTAGCCGTCGCAGATCAGGCCGCCATTGGTCTCATGGGCCACATCCCAGAAACGGATGCCGGCCTTCGGGAACAGATCCGAGATCGGCATGAACGCCGAGCCGATGATGCCGAAAGCATGCTCGATGCCGTGCATCTGCAGCACTTTCACGAAGGCTTCCTCGGTGCTCATCTTCATCGTCGATCGATCCTCTCGGTCATTGATCGGGTCGGGCCGTGCCGACCCCTCGCTGGCGCCCAGATAAGGCCAGATTGTTCGATCACGATAGGTCCAGAGGCCGACAATTTCCGCGCCAGCATTGTCGGCTGCACCATGGCGGTATCATCGGGTGGAGCCCTGATTCGTCCGTCCTCCGTTCCATCACCGTTCGACGTATTAATCCTGGGACCGCGTATTGTCCCGGAATGAGATCGTCGAGCGAGAGGCGCACAACCCTTTCACGAAGCGCCGACTTGCTCTATCTTTGATTGTATCCTCGCTCGTTCTCCCTCAACCGAAGTCGGAGCCGTCGCGTGATCAATCGCAGCTTCTTCTTTGATCGCGTTCGCCTGACGCTGTTCGGCGGCACGCTTCGCCCTCGCCAGGTGCAGGGCCTTCTCGCCATCCTCGATCTGTTCGAGCCCGCCCATTCCGCGGAGGATGATCGCTGGCTCGCCTACATGCTGGCGACGGCCCATCACGAGACCGATCGCACGATGGTGCCGATCGACGAGTATGGCAGCGCGGCCTATTTCGAGCAGCGCTACGGCCCACCACCCATCGGCCAGAACCCCACTCTTGCCCGACGCCTCGGCAACACCCAGGCAGGCGACGGCGCGCGCTATCGCGGACGAGGTCTCGTCCAGATCACGGGGCGCGCGAACTACCGCAAGCTCGGTGCACGCCTGGGCGTCGACCTCGAGGTTGATCCGGACCGCGCAAAGGATCCGGCGGTCGCAGTGGCGATCATGTGGATCGGCATGACCGAGGGGCTCTTCAGCGGCAGGAAGCTCGGCGACTATTTCTCGTCGTCCCGGGAAGATTGGCGCGGTGCCCGCCGGATCATCAACGGCACCGACAAGGCCGATCTCATCGCCGACATTGCAAAACGGTACTACGGCGCAATCAGCCACACCGTCTGAGGCAGATCGATACCGATTCGTCGGCGCTTTGTACGCGCACCGTTCAGGACCTTAACTTTAGCTCCCGAAAACGTGTCATCGCGGGACACCGCGTCGCGGCGGCGCCTCCAGAACGAGGACTCGCCTTTTTCGGCGGGTTGGGCCATGAGGGTTCCGGGCGGGTCCGCCCGCGCTTTCGGGGCCGCCTGTTCGCGATGCTGCCTACCGTCCTGCCCCCTTCCCTGCGCGCCCGTGGCGTGACGGCGGTTCTGGGGCCCACCAACACCGGAAAGACGCATCTGGCGATCGAGCGCATGCTCGGTCACGGCGCGGGAATGATCGGCCTGCCGCTTCGCCTGCTCGCGCGTGAGGTCTACAACAAGGTGGTCTCGCGGGTCGGCCCCGATCTCGTCGCCCTCGTGACCGGCGAGGAGAAGATCAAGCCGGAAAAGGCCCGCTACTGGATCGCGACAGCCGAGGCCATGCCGCGCGACCTCGAACTCCCCTTCGTTGCCATCGACGAGGTGCAGATCGCGGGTGATCTCGAGCGCGGCCATGTCTTCACCGACCGCATCCTCAACCGGCGCGGCACCTATGAGACGCTGCTTCTGGGCTCCGGCACCATGAAGCCGATCCTCGAAAAGCTGATCCCCGGCCTCACCGTCGTCTCGCGACCACGCCTTTCCAACCTCGAATTCGCCGGCGACCGCAAGCTGACCCGCCTGCCCCGCCGCTCGGCGATCGTCGCCTTTTCGGCCGAGGAGGTCTATGCGATCGCCGAACTGATCCGCCGTCAGCGTGGTGGCGCGGCAGTCGTCCTCGGCGCGCTTTCACCGCGCACGCGCAATGCGCAGGTCGAGATGTACCAGAACGGCGATGTCGACTATCTCGTCGCCACCGACGCGATCGGCATGGGCCTCAATCTCGACGTCGACCATGTCGCCTTCGCCGGCGACCGCAAGTTCGATGGCTACCAGTTCCGGCGGCTGACACCGAGCGAATTCGGCCAGATCGCCGGCCGCGCCGGCCGACACGTCCGCGACGGCACCTTCGGCTCGACGGGGCGCTGCGAGCCCTTCGAGCCGGAACTCGTCGCGCAGATCGAGGCGCATGACTTCGAGTCCGTGAAGGTCATGCAGTGGCGCAACCCACAGCTCGACTTCGCCTCCTTCAACGCGCTGATGGCGAGCCTCTCGCTGAGCCCGACCGAACCGGGCCTGACCCGCGCGCCCGATGCGGACGACATCCGAGTGCTTGGTATTCTGGGCCGCGACGCCGATGTTCGCGACCTTGCGACGGGCGCAAACGCGGTCGAACGGCTCTGGGACGTTGCTCTTTTGCCAGACTACCGGAAAATCTCGCCTCACGCCCATGCCGACATCGTCAGGAGCCTCTATGGTTTTCTGATGCGGGACGGTAGAATTCCCGACGACTGGTTCGCGCGACAGGTTCAGTTTTCGGATCGGACGGACGGGGATATCGACACGCTGTCGGCCCGTATCGCCCATATCCGGACATGGACCTTCGCCGCCAACCGGCCGGACTGGCTGAAGGATCATGCCCATTGGCAGGCAGAGACACGCAGCGTCGAGGATCGACTCTCCGACGCGCTGCACGAAAGGCTTGCCCAACGCTTCGTCGACCGCCGCACGAGTGTCCTCATGCGGCGCCTCAGAGAAAACGCCATGCTTGAGACTGAAATCACGAAAACCGGCGAGGTCATCGTCGAGGGGCAGCATGTCGGAACCCTGCTTGGGTTCCAGTTCGCTCCCGATCCCACGGCCGGCGACGGTGAGAGCGGGCGGGCGCTGCGGGCTGCCGCGTCGAAGGCGCTCGCGGCCGAGATCGAGGCCAAGGCGCTGAAGTTCAGCCAGGCACCAGACAACGAGTTCGCACTGGCGATCGACGGCACGATCCGGTGGATCGGCGAACCGGTCGGCAAGCTCGCCGAAAGCGGCAAGGCCCTGTCTCCGCGTGTTCGCGTTCTCGCTGACGAGCAATTGACCGGCACGGCGCGGGACCAGGTGCAGACCCGCCTCGACATCTGGATCTCGAACCACATCGCGCGGCTTCTGGGACCGTTGAAGGCGCTCGAATCGAACGAGGAACTGCAGGGAATGGCGCGCGGCGTCGCCTTCCAGCTCGTCGAGGCGCTCGGGGTGCTCGACCGCCAGAAGGTGAGTGAGGACGTGAAGTCGCTCGACCAGGCCCAGCGCGCGACGCTGCGCAAACTCGGCGTGCGTTTCGGCGCCTATCACATCTATCTCCCGGCGCTGATGAAGCCGGCGCCGCGCACCCTCGCCGCGCAGCTCTGGGCACTCGACCATGGCGGGCTGGACCAGAAGGGCCTCGACGAACTTCCGCATCTCGCCGCCTCGGGCCGCACCTCGTTCAAGGCCGATCCGACCATCGACAAGACGCTCTACCGCCTGATCGGCTACCGGGTCGCCGGCGAGCGCGCTGTCCGTGTCGACATTCTCGAACGTCTGGCCGACATCATCCGCCCCGCGATCGCCTATCGACCGGGTACGACCGTCGGTGCGCCGCCGGAGGGTACGGCAGACGGCGATGGCTTCGTCGTCACGGTACGCATGACCTCGCTGGTCGGCTGCTCAGGTGAGGATTTCGCCTCGATCCTGAAGGGCCTCGGCTATCGCAGCGAGAAGCGGAAAGGGCCGGCGATCACGCAGCCGATCCGTCTGCCGGCACCGACGCAGCCGGTCACCGCCGACGCCGCCGTATCCGCGGACGCAGAGACACCGACAGAGACCGCAGAGGCGGTCGATGCAGGCGCGGAAGCACTGGGCGCCGAGGTGACCGTGGCCACCGAAGCGACCATCGACGCTGCGACGGTCGACCCGGCGGTCGACGAAACGGACGCGCCGGCACCGGTGGAGACGCCGACGGCGGACGTCGCCGGCACCGCTGTCGAAACGGCAGAGACCGAGGCAGCCACGCCGACCGCCGAGGCGGTGCCGGCTGAACCCGTCGAGATCGAGGTCTGGCGTCCCGGCCGCTTCGAGCGGCCGCAGCGTCCGCAGAATGCGCGGTCCCGCGACGGACGACCGCCGCATCGCGATCGCGGGCAGGCACCGGCCCGCGACGGCGAAGCATCCGCGACCGACGCCGCACAGCCCACGCGTCGCGGCAGGCCGGATGGCGAGCGGCGCGACGATCGCGGCCCAAGGCCGGAGCGCTTCGATCGCGGACCGCGCCCCGATCGGCGTCCCGAAGGCGGTGGACGACCGGCCGAAGCCCGTGAGACCGGCGCACCCCCGCGCCAGCGTGATCCGAACGGCGGCCGTCCCGACGGCGCACGGCAGGATCGCCCGCGCCCCGCCGGTCCACGCACCGATGGCCCGCGGCCCGATCGCGGTCGCGACGATCGTCACCAGCGCCCGGACCGCGCCCGCGACGATCGCCCGCGCAGCTGGTCGACCGACGAACCCGCACGCGGCGGCAAGGACAAGGCGCCCGACCCCAACTCGCCCTTCGCCAAGCTTCTCGCCCTCAAGGAGCAGATGCAGGGCGGGAAGGCCGGCAAGGGCGAGTGAGGCTCGATGGAGACGCAAGCACGCCTGCGTCTCGACAAATGGCTCTGGTACGCGCGGGTGGTGAAGACACGCTCGCTCGCCGCCCGTCTGGTCGAGGCGGGCCATGTGCGCCTCAACGGGACGCGCACCGACACGCCGTCCAAGGCCGTTAAGCCGGGCGACGTCCTGACGATTGCGCTCGAGCGGACCGTCAGGGTGCTCCGCGTCGTCGAGCTCGGCGAGCGGCGTGGGCCGGCGACGGAGGCGCAGGGCCTGTTCGAAGACCTGTCGGAACCCGTCATTCCTGCCTCGGCAACCGAACCGCCGCCGGTTCAGCGCGCGCCCGGCAGCGGGCGTCCCACGAAGCGCGACCGACGCGTGCTCGACCGTTTCCATGGCGAGGACTTCTGAGGGCCTCGGCGACGGACAGCTTGCGGCGCGGCGGTCGATCCGGTTAGGTCAGCCATCCTTTGTGGTGGAGAACCGGTCCCATGTCGTCGCCCGAACAACGCCTTGCCGAACTCGGCATCACCCTGCCGACGCCGGCTGCCCCGGTCGCCAACTATGTCGGAACCGTCCGCACCGGGAACCTCCTCGTCGTCTCGGGGCAGCTCTGCTTCACCGGCGACGGCAAGTTGAAGGCGACGGGCAAGCTCGGCTCGACGGTTTCCATCGAGGACGGCAAGGCGGCGGCACAGCTTTCGGCCATCAACATCCTGGCTCAGATCCGCGCCATGGTCGGATCGCTCGACAAGGTCGTCCGCGTCGTCCGTCTCGGCGGCTTCATCGCCTGCACGCCCGATTTCACCCAGCACCCGGCGGTGATGAACGGGGCGTCCGACCTCATCGTCGAGGTTCTGGGCGATCGCGGCCGTCACGCCCGCACCACCATCGGCGTGCCATCCCTCCCGCTCGACTCGGCGGTCGAAGTCGAGGCGCTGATCGAGGTCGAAGCCTGACATGGCCGATGTCGGCTGGATCACCGCGCAGCCCGTCGCCCATCGCGGTCTGCACGACGAAGCGCGCGGCGTGATCGAGAACACGGCCTCCGCCTTTCATGCAGCGGTGGAGGGCGGCTATGCCATGGAGTGCGACGTTCAGATCTCCGCCGACGGCGAGGCCATGGTGTTCCATGACGACACGCTCGATCGCCTGATGCAGGCGTCAGGCCGTGTCGACGCGCTCAACGAGGTGCAGCTCAAGTCGATCCGAATGCGCCAGAGCGACGATCGGATGATCACGCTCGGCGAGCTCTGTGACCTCGTCGGCGGGCGGCGCCCCCTCATCGTCGAGATGAAGGCGAGCTGGTCCACCGACCGCCGGCTCGAGGCGCGGGTCGCGGATGTGCTCAAGACCTATCGTGGTCCGGTTGCGGTGATGTCGTTCGATCCCGGCTCGGTCGCGGCCTTCCGGGCGTTGTCGCCGGGTATTCCGCGCGGGATGGTTCAGGAAAGCGTCTATGATGATCCCGAGTGGGACATCCTTTCGCCCACCACGAAATGGCGTCTCGGCCATCTGATGCATCTCGCCAGGACCAGGCCGCACTTTCTCGCCTGGTATGTGCGTGATCTTCACCATCTGACCCCGCGCCTCGCACGTAAACTGGGCATGCCGATGTTGACCTGGACCGTGCGGACACCCGCCGATCAAGCCCGCGCCGGGCTTTATGCGGACCAGATGATCTTCGAGGGGTTCAGGCCTTGAGCGCAGACGGCGCCGATCAGTCGACGACCATCAAGATCGCGACCTCGATCGACGCCATCGGCCGAGCGGCATGGGACCGATGTGCCGATCCCACCGGCAATCCCTTCGTCGGTTTTGACTTCCTGCACGCGCTCGAGCGTTCCGGCAGCGTCGGCGCGCGCACGGGCTGGACGCCGCTTCACATCGTCGCCGAGCGGGACGGCGCGACTGCCGGTGTGCTGATGGCCTACGCCAAGACGCACAGCCAGGGCGAGTACGTCTTCGATTACGGCTGGGCCGAAGCGTTCGAGAACGCCGGCGGCCGTTACTACCCAAAGCTCCAGATCAGCGTGCCGTTCACACCCGCGACCGGCCCGCGCTTTCTCATCGCGCCCGACACGGACCGAGCGGCGACTGTGGAAGCTCTCCTCGCCGGCGCGCGCGCGGCGCTCGGCTCGATCCACGGATCATCGATCCACGCGACCTTCCTGTGCGAGGCGGACGCCACCTCCTTCGCGGAGGCAGGCTTCCTGCTGCGCAACGACGAGCAGTTCCACTGGTTCAACGAGGGCTACGGCACCTTTGAGGATTTCCTCACGGCGCTCGCCTCGCGCAAGCGCAAGACGATCAAGCGCGAGCGACGCGACGCGGTGGCGAACGGCATCACCATCGAAAGGCTGACCGGCGCGGCCATCCCGGAAGCCGCCTGGGGCGCATTCTTCGCGTTCTACATGGACACCGGATCCCGCAAATGGGGCCGCCCCTACCTCAACCGTGGCTTCTTCCGCGCCATCGCCGAAACGATGGCCGATCGGATCATGCTGGTGATGGCAAGCCGCGACGGGCGCTACATCGCCGGCGCGATCAACTTCATCGGCCGTGACGCGCTCTATGGTCGCCACTGGGGATGCCTCGAACACCACCCCTTCCTGCATTTCGAGGTCTGCTATCATCAGGCGATCGAGTTCGCGATCGAACGGGGGTTGTCACGGGTCGAGGCGGGCGCGCAGGGGGAACACAAGCTCGCGCGCGGCTATCGTCCGGTAACGACGACTTCGGCGCACTGGATCGAGAACGCCGGGTTCCGTCGTGCCGTGAATGACTATCTCGCCCGCGAACGGGCGCAGGTCGCGATGATGCACGAGGCGCTCGCCGAGCAGGCCCCCTTCCGCAAGGGGGACGTCACGACGCCACCGCGCCGGCTGAGGGAGGAAGACGAATGAACATGGTCCAGGCCAGCTATGATCCCGACAACATCTTCGCCAAGATCCTGCGAGGCGAGATCCCCTGCCACAAGGTGCTCGAAACCGATGACTGCCTCGTGTTCATGGACATCATGCCGATCGTCGACGGCCATTGTCTGGTGATCCCGAAGGCGCCGGCGCGCAGCATTTTCGACGTTCCGCCGGACGTCTTCGCCGCCATGGCCGTGACCGCGCAGCGGGTGGCTAAGGCCGCCTGCAAGGCCTTCAACGCCGATGGGCACACGCTGAAGCAGTATTCCGAGCCCGCGGGCGGCCAGGAAGTGTTCCACATTCACTTCCACATTCTCCCCCGCCATCTCGGTGTTGCGACCCGGCCGCGGAAAATGGCCGACCACGCCATCCTCGCCGACCACGCCAAGCGGATCGCCGCCGCGCTCGACTGACCGGGTGACGGCGTCATGCGTCCTCATGTCCTCACACCGCTCTTTGCGTCCGCGACATCGCTGCCCGGTGTCGGACCGAAGGTCGAGAAGACGCTGGCGCGGCTCTTCGGCACGGCGGAGAACGCATCCGCCCGCGTCCTGGATCTCCTGTTCCACCTTCCCGTGTCGGTGCTGGACAGGCGGCTGCGTCCCACCCTCTCGGAGGCGCCACGCGACGCGCTGGTGACGGTCGCCGTGATCGTCGACCGGCATCGCCGAGGCGGGGGTCGCGGCGCGGCGCCGCATCGCGTCTATGTGCACGACGAGACGGGCGATCTGACGCTGGTGTTCTTCGGTGCCCACACCGATTGGGTGGAGCGGGCGCTGCCGGTGGGCGAGCGGCGCTGGCTCTCCGGCAAGATCGAGACCTATGACGGGATGCTCCAGATGGTGCATCCGGACCGGATCGTCGACGAGGCGGGCCTGAAGCTGCTGCCGGACATCGAGCCGGTCTATCCGCTGACGGAAGGTCTCGGCCCCCGCATGCTGCAAAGGGCGGTCGCGGAAGCCCTCGCTCGCGTGCCGGCGCTGCCCGAATGGCAGGACGCGGCCTGGCTCGCCCGCATGGACTGGCCAGCCTTCTCGCCGGCGCTCACCGCCCTTCATCGCCCGACGACGCCCGAGCATGTCGCACTTGACCAACCGGCGCGCAACCGGCTCGCCTATGACGAGTTGCTCGCCTCCCAGCTCGCGCTCCTGCTGGTGCGCGCCCGCATGAAGACCGTTGGCGGTCGGCCCACGATCGGCACCGGCACGATCAGCCGGCGCATCGAGGACGCCCTGCCCTTCTCGCTGACGCGCAGCCAGACGAGCGCGCTCGTCGACATCCGCGCCGATCTGGCGTCCAACGAGCGCATGCTGCGGCTGCTGCAGGGTGATGTGGGGTCCGGAAAGACCATCGTCGCCCTGCTCGCGGCCGCCACCGTCGTCGAGGCTGGCCGGCAGGCGGCGATCATGGCGCCGACGGATCTTCTCGCCCGCCAGCACCACGCGACGATCCGCCCGCTCGCGGAGGCCGCCGGCCTGCGGCTCGGCTATCTCAGTGGGCGCGACAAGGGCAAGGAGCGCGCCCGGACACTCGCTGATCTCGCGGCCGGCGACATCGACATCGTCATCGGCACGCATGCGCTGTTTCAGGACGATGTCGCATTCCGCGACCTCGGCTTCGCCGTCATCGACGAGCAGCACAAGTTCGGCGTCCACCAGCGCCTGCTGCTCGCCCGCAAGGGAGAGGCCGTCGATGTGCTGGTGATGACCGCGACACCCATCCCGCGCACGCTGGTGCTGACCTATTTCGGCGACATGGACGCCTCCGCGCTCACCGAGAAACCGGCAGGCCGCAAACCTGTCGACACGCGGCTCGTCTCGCTCGACCGGCTCGAGGAGGTGACGGGGGCGGTCGGCCGGATGATGGCGACCGGCGCGCGGATCTACTGGGTCTGCCCGCTGGTGGAGGAGTCAGAGGAACTCGACGTCGCGGCGGCGCAGGACCGTTTCGCGGCACTCGCCGGCCGCTATGGCGAGACGGTCGCGCTCGTTCACGGTAAGATGAAAGCGGGCGACCGCGACGCCGCCATGGCGCGCTTCGTCTCGGGCGACGCGCAGCTCCTCGTCGCGACGACCGTGATCGAGGTCGGCGTCAACGTGCCGGAGGCGACCGTCATGGTCATCGAGCACGCGGAGCGTTTTGGCCTCGCCCAGTTGCATCAGTTGCGCGGACGCATCGGCCGGGGCAGCGAACGCTCGACGTGCCTCCTGCTGTTCAAGGGCCCGCTCGGCGAGATCGCCCGCCGTCGGCTCGAAATCATGCGTGAGACGGAAGACGGCTTCCGCATCGCGGAGGAAGACCTGAAACTGCGCGGTGAAGGCGACGTGCTGGGTACGCGGCAGTCCGGCCTCCCCGGCTTCAAGATCGCAAGGCTCGAGGCCCATGGCGAGCTTTTGGCCGCCGCGCGCGATGATGCGCGTCTGATCCTGGCGCGCGACCCCGATCTCGTCACGCCACGCGGCGAGGCATTGCGCACCCTGCTCTATCTGTTCGAGCGCGACGAGGCCGCAAAACTGCTGCGGGCCGGGTAAACGGCCGTTCCAGCACCGGCCTGAAACGATGGCCGCGGGAGACCCCGTCATCCCGGACGCCATGCGGCGCGTAGTGCCGCGTCATCCCGGAAGCCATGCGGCGCGAAGGGCCGCGTCATCCCGGACGCCATGCGGCGCGAAGGGCCGCGTCATCCCGGACGCCATGCGGCGCGAAGTGCCGCTTGGCAGATCCGGGATCGCCCCGAACGATACGCACTGCACCGCAGCGCTCGATCCTAGTGACGGTCCCGGGTCTGCGCCGCACCGCTTCGCGCTGCGCCGCGCCCGGGATGACGAGATAAGGGTGCAAATGTCAGTCGTCGACATCCCGGACGCCATGCTGCGCGAAGTGCCGCGTCACCCCGGACGCCATGCGGCGCGTAGTGCCGCCTGGCAGATCCGGGATCGCTCCGAACGATACGCGCTGCATCAGGGCGCTCGATCCGGATGACGGTCCCGGGTCTGCGCCGCACCGCTTCGCGCGGCGCGCCCGGGATGACGAGAAAAGGATGCCGATTAGCGGCGCTTATGAAAGTCGAGATCATGTCCCTGAGCGTGGTGTAGCTGCTGGTACAGTCACCGTTGGTTTCCGGCTCGGCCGGGACGCTTGTCAGGCTGCCATGTCCGGCAGTCCGACGAGGGGATCATCGCCGAGGGCGGTGATTGTCTCAAGGGTCA
>JBKDKQ010000054.1:0-149209 GCA_046344875.1 Labrys sp. (in: a-proteobacteria)
GGCGGCGAGAGCGAGCGAAGCGGTGGTGAGGGTCTTGATCATGGCCGTGTCTCCTTGAGGTTGGATCCTGGCGCCCATCGCCCTGATCCGATGAGGAGAGAATGACCCATTCCCGATCCGTGAAATGTGCCGCTTCGCACGGGGCGCAAGCCGGTATCGATCGATCCGCCGTTTCCCGATAGCGGGGCGACGAGCCATCGCCTGGCGGTCAAAGTTTCTCCCCTCGGCACAAGGTGCAGGCTTGTCGGGGACACCGGCACATAACGCTGTGAAACCGAGCTGGTGGACGCTCAGCACGGCGGAACGAGTGAGACCGGACTTCCCGTTACGACAAGGACGGCTCAAGCAGTGACTTTGGTCCATGATGCGCGGGCTCGATGTCCGTTTTGGTCGATTCCGGCCTTGGAACATGGTCCATACGACGACAGCTGTCTTCGCGCGGAACGTCTTGCGGCGCTTTTGCCCTTTAAGGACGGCTGTCGGTGGGGCCCCAAATCGCTGAGGATGCGCGGCCGATCCATGAGTTCGTCAGATGGAACTCAAGCGTCCCATGTTCCGGCGCCACTGTTCATGCGGGCGCCGTTCGCCCGCCGTCTGCACAATCGATCGGCCACCCAAGTCGGCCCGCTGACACTGTTCGCGGGGCACAGGATGTCGCCACTCTCTGTCGTCAGATCGTGGCGCTGGACCTCACCCTTCGCGCATGGCCCGTCCGAGTCTGTTGGAGAGCGGCTCGACGAGATAGTCGAGGAAAGTCCGGCTTTTCGTGGTGATGAAGGCCTCGGCGGGCATTCCCGGGACGAGGCGGACGCCGGGGAGACGGTCTGCCTCACCCTGGTCGAGGGTGAGCTGGATGGGGTAGTAGGCGATGCGCTGGGTCTCGTCCTGCACGAGGTCGGCACCGATGGTGGTGATGGTGGCGACCAGGTCCGGCGTCTTGGAATGATCGAGGCCCGGCAGGCGCACGGCCGCCGTCTGGCCGAGCGTCACGGAGTCGATGTCGGTTGCGGCAAGCTTGGCCTCGATGGTGAGGGCGGTATCCTTCGGCACGATCATCATCAGGGTCTCGCCAGGCCCCACGACACCGCCGACCGTGTGGACGGCCAGCTGATGGACGAGGCCTGCGAGCGGCGCGCGGATGTCGATCTTGGCGAGCTGGTCGCGGGCGGCAACCTGGCGCTCGCGGTATTCGATGACGGCGCTTTCGACCTCGCGCAGTTCCTTGCTGGCATCGGCGCTGGCGACCTGGTCGAGGCTGAGGATCTGCAGGCGGGTCTCGGCGATCTTGCCGCGCAGTTCGGCGATGGTCGCTTCGAGCTGGCCGCGCTCGCCGTCGATGCGGGCGGCGTTGCGCTCGAGTTCGTTGAGCCGGTTCAGCGGCACGAGGTTCTGCTCGTAGAGCTTGCGCATGCCGTCAAGCTCGGCGGCGATCAGCGCGATCTCGCGGCTCTTGGCCTGGTTCTGGCGCGACAGACCCTGGATCTGGGCCTCGATCTGGTCGATCCGCTCGGTCAGCTGCGCCTTCTGCCCCTCCCGCGCCTCGACGCGCGCGGCAAGCAGGCGACGCTCGCTGAGGAGGAGGGCCTGCACGCTGGCCTCGCTCGCCCGCGCGATCATGTCGGCGGGCACCTCGATCGAGGCGAGACCGTCACGCTCGGCGCGCAGGCGCGCTGCCCGCATCACCAGCGTCTCGAGCTGGCTGTCGACGATGCCGAGATTGGCCCGCGCCATGGTCGCATCGAGCCGCAGCACGACCTGCCCCTCGGTCACCTGATCGCCATTGCTGACGAGGATGTCGGCGATGGTGCCGCCGCTGAGGTGCTGCACCTTCTTGACGCTGCCGGCGACGGCGAACTGGCCAGGCGCGATCACGGCACCGGCGAGCGGCGCGGTCGAGGCCCAGACGCCAAAACTCCCGCCAAACAGCACGAGCACGGCAAAGCCATAGCGCCGGTAGCGGCGAATGGCGGTCAGCTCCCGCGTCGGCGTCTCCTGAGCTTGGGTCCGTTCCTCAGGCATGATCGGCTCCGGCGTCCTGCTGGGCGAGAGGTTGGATCGTGACCGGCGGCTGCGGGCGACGCTCCTGTGCCATGCGCGCGATCGACTGCAGCACGTCGGTCTTGGGCCCCTCCATCTTGATCTGTCGATCCATGACCAGCGCAACGCGGTCGACCGCCGTCAGGCCGGCCGGGCGATGGGTCACGACGATCGCGATGCCGCCGCGATCGCGCACGCCGCGCACCGCGCGCGCCAGCGCCTCGTCGCCCTCGGAATCGAGGTTGGAGTTGGGTTCGTCGAGGACCACGAGAAAGGGATCGCCGAAGAGGGCGCGGGCGAGGCCGACACGCTGGCGCTGGCCGCCGGAGAGCACTGCGCCACCATCGCCGATGCGGGTGGAGTAGCCCTCGGGCAGGGCGAGGATCATCTCATGAGCGCCCGCGGCCTTCGCCGCCTTGAGCACCTGGTCGGCGGTCGCGTCGGGCTGGAAGCGGGCGATGGTCTCCGCCACCGTGCCGTCGAACAGGGCGAGTTCCTGGGGCAGATAGCCGACATGCCTCCCGAGCGCGTCGCGGTCCCACTGGTCGAGCGTGGCGCCGTCGAGCCGGACCGCGCCCTTGGTCGGCTTCCAGATGCCGACGATGGCGCGGGCGAGGGAGGACTTGCCCGACCCGCTCGGGCCGATGATGGCGAGACCATCGCCCGCGGCAAGCTTGAGCGAAGCGCCCGCGAGGATGGGCTCCTTCTGGCCGGGGGCGACGATCGCAATGTCCTCGAGCGTCAGGGATTTCTGCGGGGGCGGCAGGGCGATCGCGACCGTCGTTTCGACGTCGGCGAGCGAGGTCTTCAGTCGCCCATAGGCCTGGCGGGCCGCGACGAAGCCGCGCCAGTGCGAGATCGCGGTCTCGATCGGGGCGAGCGCACGCGACGTGAGGATCGAGGCCGCGATCATCGCGCCACCGGTGATCTGCCCCTCCAGCACCAGGAAGGCGCCGAGGCCGAGGACCGCCGACTGAAGCACGATGCGAAAGACGCGCGCCAGCGCGCCGAAGCCGGACTGGGCGTCGCTCGCGGCCAGAATGCTGGCGCGGAAGCCGACGCTCATGTCGGTCCAGCGCGAGACGGTGACGCCACGCATGCCGAGCACGTCGACGACCTCGGCATGGCGGCGGGCGGCATCGGCATAGACCTGGCGGCGCATGGAACTCGCCACGGCTTCCTGTGTCGGCTTTCGGGTCTGACGTTCGGTCAGCCAGGTGAGGGCCACCAGAATGAGGGCACCCGCCACCGCAAACCAGCCGAGCCAGGGGTTCAGCAGGAAACAGGCGACGAGGAAGATCGGCATGAAGGGCAGGTCGAACAGGGCGGTCGGACCGGTGCCGCTCAGAAAGGTCCGCAGCGTGTCCGTGTCGCTCACCGGCTGCATCGCCTGACTGGCCGAGGCGCCACGCAACGGCAGCAGCGTCGCCGCCCGCAGCGCCAAGGGCGAGAGGTCGTCGTCGATCAGGGCGCCGATCCGGCTGAGGATGCGCACCCGGAACCCGTCCAGAAACCCCTGCAGGGCAAAGGCCGCGAGCGCAATCAGTGTCAGCGCCACCAGCGTCTCGACACTCTGGCTGACCAGAACCCGGTCATAGACCTGCAGCATGTAGATCGAGCCCGTGAGCATCAGCACGCTGATCGCAGCCGAAAACACGCCAACCGAAACAAAATCCGGCAAACGTCGCCTCACCGCATCACGGGCGGGATTACTCGACAAGGCTTACTCCAAGACGCAGGTGCGAACAGGCTCTCAACTCTTCCACCCTAGACCAGCGTTTGTATTTCGGGCAACACGCGGAGCCTGTGTGATCCCACTCACTCTGATTTCTCATGACGTCATTAAGTTGTTGCGTCGTCCCGCAGGCTTCCGACCGTCAGGAGCCGATGGGCTCACCTGGCCTTTTCGCTAAACTCGGAGCTTAAAGAGACACATTCTGTAGCCTGCGTCAGGTCGGCTGGCATGATGATTATGATTATCATTACTTTTATACCATCTCGGTTGCTTGGCTTGAAGCCGTGGGCATGGTCGATTTCAGCGAGCGTTAATCACGGGTCTGCCTGCTCGTCGCATTCTGAAGTGCCAGGGCTAGACGCGATCCGACGCGCGCCTTCGCTGTGCTCCTGCGTCTGACGCTGGGCTGCGCGATCGTTCAAATTGGATTTACCGCGGTGCGGTATGAGGGGTGGATGTCGTCCGATCGTGTTCGCGACGTCAGAATGGGCTTTGGGCCGTCGACGGATTGCAGACATGAGTCGTGTGAGTAAGTGCCTCAGGAAAATCGTTCGCCGATGGGTCGGCTTCGATCAGGTCAGTGACCGGTTCGACGCCGTCGACGCAGCGCTGCAAACGCTTGAGCATCGGAGCCTGGTCATGAACGGCCAGGTCGATCGACTGAAGGCGCAGTCGGATCGACTGATCCACCGTCTCCCGGCTGCGGTGGGCGACGGGATAGCGAGCCCGCGGGATACGTCGGTCTCACGGACCGGCGTGACGTCGTTGCCGACGCTCCATTTCCTCATCGTCTATGATTTCACAGATCCCTCGTCGCGCAGTTTTGCGCTCGCTGCCGCGCAACTGCGAAACTTCGCCCGCTATCTGGCGCCGAAGCCGGTGATGGCGGTGACCGCGATCTGTCTTGGCCCGGTACCGGATGAGGTCGAGCAAGCGGCGATCGAGACGAAAAGGCGGCTGCACCGGCAAGGTCGTGTCGATCGTCCGATCGCGAGCGTCATATTCTCCCACAAGCTCCACGCTCTGACCGTGATCGAGGCGGACAAGGACACGTCCGATCGATACATCATTATCGACCACGACACCTTCTTTCTCGAGCCGCCGACCTATCTCCTTCAGCTCCCGTCCGATGCGTTTTGCGCCAAGCTCGACCCGTTGCGCCGAATCTCCAACGAAGACTGGATCGAGGCCGAAACGATCATCCGGGATCACGGGATCCATGCGCGGTTTCTGCCTCCGATGCATCTGACCGGCGACAGGGCGCGTCCCGCCCCGATGCCGGCGAGCGAACGGATCTATGTCAATGGCGGCGTCATGGTGCTGCCGCGCGGAAAGGATGCGGCTGTGCTGCTGAAGGACTATCGCGGTGTCATGGAGGTGATCCAGTCGCGCGGCATTCGGACTGCGGGGATCGGCGACTGCGATCAGTTCGCGATCTCCATCGCGGCGGCGCGGCAGCGACTCTTTCGCCTCGATGCCTCGGTCAACTTCCAGGCCAACAACATTCTCGAGGGATATCGACCCGGCGAAATCAGCGCCGTGCATTTCGCCGGCAATCTCGGCGCCTCGCTGCACGAGGTCAATGCCTCGTTCCTGCAGAACATGCTCGCCGTGTGTGCTCAGGTCTCAGACCCTGACGAGGCCGAATACTATCGCGAACTCGCTCATTCGATCCATCGCACCATCGAACACACACTCGTCGACGCCGGCTGAGTCGTCCGTTGTCGTCGCGCGCTTACGCCATGGCGTAGGCTTTCAGAACTGCCTCCACACCCTTGTCGCGGATGGCGGTCAGCGCTTCTGCAAAGGCCTTATGGAATCGGGGATGGCGGCCGGTGTCGCCATAGGTGTCGTCCATGGCGAGCCATGCGGCCGGATCGTCCTGCGCGGCGGCGGCCGTGGCGGTGAGACGCGGCCAGATCGGGTCGTTCGGCTCGATGGCCGCTCCGGTTTCCGTGCGCCCGACGCAGTAGCGGCACCACAGCGCGCTTTCGAGCGCGAGACCCTCGATCGGTCCGTTCGCCGCGAGCGCGTCACGGATCGTCGGGATGATGAATTTCGGCTGCCGGCCCGATCCGTCGAGGCACAGACGCCGGATCGTGTCGCCGATGGTCGGGTTGGCGAAACGGCCCGTGATGAGCGTCAGATAATCGTCGAGGCGCGTGTTCGGCACGGGCGGCACGCGCGGGATGATCTCGCGGCGTTCGAGCGCGTCGAGCCAGGCGGCGATCAGCGGATGCTGCATCGCCTCATGTACGAAGGTAATGCCGAGAAGCCCCGCCGGGTAGGCGATCGCGGCGTGGCCGCCGTTGAGCATGCGCAGCTTCATCAGCTCGAAGGGCGTGACGTCGTCGACGAAGGTGACGCCGACCTTCTCGAGTGGCGGTCGGCCAGCCGAAAAATGATCCTCGATCACCCATTGCCGGAACGGCTCGCACGGCACGGGTGCGGCATCGCGGATGCCGAAGCGGGTGGCGACATAGGCCCGGACTGTGTCGTTCACCGCAGGCGCGATGCGGTCGACCATGGCGTTGGGAAAGGCGACCCGCGCCTCGATCCAGCCGGCGAGATCGGGGTCGGACAGGCGCGCGAGGCCCGCGACAACGCCGCGCGTCACGTCGCCATTATGGGGGACGTTGTCGCAGCACAGCACTGTGAACGGCAAGATGCCCGCGGCCCGGCGGCGGGCGAGGGCCGCGATGATCAGACCGAAGGCGGTCGTCGGCTCGGACGGGTTCTGGGCATCGCGTCGGATGACCGGATGCCCGGCATCGAAATGCCCCCCGGCATCGAGGAAATAGCCACCTTCCGTGATCGTCAGCGAGACGATCCGGGTCGACGGCGCGGCCATGGCCTCAATCAGCCGCTGGCGGTTGTCGGGTGCGATGAAATCGATCATCGACCCGATCACGCGGGCGGTCTCGACGCCGGTGTCGCGCTCCACCACGGTCGACAGCCAGTCCTGGCCGGCAAGGCGCGCGCGCATCGCCGCATCGTGTTCCGTCACCCCGGCACCGATGATCGCCCAGTCCGAGGCAAGCCCCATGGCGAACAGCTCATCGAGATAGCTGGCCATATGGGCGCGATGGAAATTGCCGACACCGATATGGACGATGCCGGCCGACAGGGCCGCACGCAGATAGCTCGGGCGGCCGATGGACGCCGGCAGTGCCGGCAGCGTCGCGAGTGACAGCGGCAGGGCGTCGCCGGTGGGACCGGATCTCAGCTCATCCATTGCCCGCCATCCACATTGTAGGTCTGGGCAACGACATAGTCGCTCTCCGCGCTCGCGAGGAAAACGGCGCAGCCGACGTGATCCTCGGGCCGGCCCATCCGGCCGTAAGGCACGCCCTCGCCGACGAGGCGCTTCTTTTCGCCGATCGGGCGGTTCTCGTATCTGGCGAAGAGGGCGTCGACCTCGTCCCACATCGGCGTGTCGACGACGCCCGGTGCGATGCCGTTGACGTTGATCCGGTGCTTGATCAGCGCGAGACCCGCCGACTGGGTGATCGAGATGACGGCAGCCTTCGAGGCGCAGTAGACCGCGACCAGCGGCTCGCCACGCCGGCCGGCCTGTGAGGCGAAGTTGATGATCTTGCCGCCCTTGCCGCGCGCAATCATCGCTTTGGCCACCGCCTGGAGCATGAAGAGCAGGCCCTTCACATTCACGCCCATGACCCGGTCGTAGGAGGCTTCCGTGATCTCCTCGATCGGTCCCATGTCGAAGATGGCGGCATTGTTGACGAGAATGTCCACGCCGCCCGTCTTCGCCACGACCGCTTCAACACAAGCCTCGATCGATGCAAGCCTGGTGACGTCGAGATGCTGGCTGAAGGCTTGGCCTCCAATCGAGGCAGCCGTCTCCTGCGCCTCGCGCGCATTGACGTCGGCGATGCACACGATCGCCCCCTCGCGGGCATAGCCCTCCGCGATGGCGCGGCCGATGCCGCGTGCTCCGCCCGTGACGATGGCAGTCTTTCCTGCAAGACGCATCAGCGAATGGCCTTTCCAGCTTGATCGAAGCGATGGATCCGGCTCGGGTCGAACCCGAAGCGGATCTTTTCCTGCGGCTTGATCGGCGATTCGCCGGACGTCCGCACCACAATCGGACCGAGATCGCCCGCATCCACATGCAGGAACGTGTCGGAGCCGAGATGTTCGGCAAGGCGCGCCGTGCCCTCGTAGGGGCCCTGGCCGAGGATGATGTGCTCGGGCCGGATGCCGACCGTTGCCGCGCCATGGCTTTTGGCAGCGTCACCGCCGATCAGGTTCATCTTCGGCGATCCGATGAAGCCCGCGACAAAGAGCGTGTCCGGCCGGTTGTAGAGTTCGAGCGGCGTTCCGACCTGCTCGATCCGGCCCTTGTCGAGGACCACGATGCGGTCGGCCATCGTCATGGCCTCGACCTGATCATGCGTCACGTAGATCATGGTCGATCCGAGCGACTGGTGCAGCTGCATGATCTCGATTCGCATGTTGACGCGCAGCGCCGCGTCGAGGTTCGACAAGGGCTCGTCGAACAGGAACGCCTTCGGTTCGCGCACGATGGCGCGGCCGATGGCGACGCGCTGGCGCTGGCCGCCGGACAGCTGACGCGGCTTGCGGTCGAGATACTGCGTCAGGTTGAGTGTCGCGGCGGCCTTGGCGACCTTGGCCTCGATCTCGTCCCTCGGTCGCCCGGCCATCTTCAGGCCGAAGCCGATGTTTCCGCGCACGCTCATATGGGGGTAGAGCGCGTAGCTCTGGAACACCATGGCGAGCCCGCGCTTTGAGGCGGGATTGTCGGTCACGTCGACGCCGTCAATGGCGATCGAACCCGACGTCGTGTCTTCAAGCCCGGCAATGAGGCGCAGCAGGGTCGACTTTCCGCAGCCGGACGGGCCGACGAAAACGATGAACTCGCCTTCGTGGATCTCGAGGTCGATCCCCTGGATGACGTCGACCGTGGCGAAACTCTTCTTGACCGAGCGTAGCGAGATCGTACCCATTACTTTACCGCTCCGAAGGTGAGGCCGCGGACGAGCTGGCGCTGCGCGAACCAGCCGAGGATCAGGATCGGCGCGATCGCCATGGTGGAGGCGGCCGAGAGTTTCGCCCAGAACAGACCCTCCGGCGCCGAATAGCTCGCGATGAAGGTCGTCAACGGCGCCGCGTCTGACGTCGTGAGGTTCAGCGTCCAGAACGCCTCGTTCCAGGCAAGGATGATGTTCAGGAGCATGGTCGAGGCGATGCCGGGCACCGCCATCGGCGTGAGGACGTAGACGATCTCCTTCCACAAGGAGGCACCGTCCATGCGGGCCGCCTCGAGGATGTCGACCGGGATCTCCTTGAAGTAGGTATAGAGCATCCAGATCACGATCGGCAGGTTCAGGAGCATCAGGACGATGACGAGACCCCAGCGCGTGTCGAGCGCGCCGATCTTGAGGAAGATGAGGTAGATCGGGATGAAGGCGCCGACGGCCGGCATCATCTTGGTCGACAGCATCCACATCAAGAGGTCCTTGGTCCGCTTGCCGGGCGCAAACGCCATGGCCCAGGCCGCTGGCACCGCGAAGACGAGCGCGAGCAGGGTCGATCCGAAGGCGAGAACCACGGAGTTCATGGCAAAGCGCAGATAATTGCTGCGCTCCTGCACGATCGCGTAGTTCTCGGTCGTCCAGTCGAAGAGGATGAAGCGCGGCGGCATCTCGACCGCCTCGAGTTCCGTCTTGAAGCTCGTCAGGATGGTCCACAGGATCGGGAAGAAGATCGCAAAACCGATCGACCAGGCGAGGATCGTCACCGTCGCCTTGCGTCGCATCGAGACCGCGCGCGCCATGGCCTAGCCCTCCAGATTCTTGCCGATCATCCGCATCAGGAAGACGGCGAGGATGTTGGCGACGATGACGGCGACCACACCGCCGGCGGAGGCGCCGCCGATGTCGTTCGACACGCGCCCATATTGGTAGACGAGGTAGGGAAGGTTCCCCGCCTGTCCGCCAGAACCCGTGACGTAGATTTCGGCGAAGACGTTCAGCAGAAAAATGCTCTGGATCAGGATCACCACTGTGATCGGCCGGAACAGGTGCGGCAGGACGATGTAGAAGAAGAAGGAGAGGGGTGGCGTGCCATCCATTTCGGCCGCCTCCTTCTGTTCCTCGTCGAGCGACTGCAGCGAGGTGAGGAGGATCAGCGTCGCGAAGGGCACCCATTGCCAGGCGACCATGATGATGATCGCCGTCATCGGGGCGGTCGCGAACCAGTCGACGGGTTGAAGGCCCACGAGCTTCCACAGCCAGGCGAAGAAGCCCGAGACCGGGTGCAGCATCATGTTCTTCCACACGAGCGCGCTGACGGTGGGCATGACGAGGAACGGCGCGATGATCATCAGGCGGACGGCGGACTGACCGACAAAGGCCTGATCGAGGAGCAGGGCGAGCAAGGTGCCGCCGACGACGCTGATGCCGAGCACCCAGCCGACGAGGATCAGCGAGTTCCACACCGCCTTGAAGAAGGCCGGGTCAGTGAGGAAGTAGTAATAGTTGTTCCAGCCCGCGAGGCAGCGATTGGCACGGTCAAACAGGGCCGACGGATTGAGGATGCTGCAGGCCTCGTTCGGGTCGAGCAGGTTGTAGCGCAGGAACGAGTAGTAGAGCGTCATCGCGAGCGGCACGATCATCCAGATGAACAGCGCCGCGACGGAGGGCGCCACCGCCCATCGTGCGAGGGCTCGCGTATTCTGGGTGGCCATGGTCAGCTTCCCCGTGCTGGACTGTCGCTTCAGGGCGCGCAGCATCGCGTCTTCGCCGCGCCGTGTCATCGGCGGGCATCATCCCGGGTCGTACGGACCTCGGGGGAGACGGTCCGGCGAGGAGCCGGACCGTCCGTGCGTGGGCGGGCGGGAGTTGCCCGCGCGACGCTTACTGGATGTAGCCGGCCTTGGTCATCTCGCGGACAGCGGCTTCCTGCGCCTCCGCAAGAGCCGCATCGGCCGTCTTCTGACCGGCGAGCGCCGCCGAGAAGATCTCGCCGACCGTCGTCGCGAGGCCCGCGAACTCGGGAATGGCGACGAACTGCACGCCGACATAGGGGACCGGCTTGACGGTCGGCTTGGTCGGGTCAGCGGAGTTGATCGAATCGAGCGTCATCTTGGCGAAGGGAACCTTGGCGTATTCCGGGTTCGCATAGAGCGACGTACGGGTGCCGGGCGGGACGTTGGCCCAGCCTTCCTTCGAGGCGACGAGCTCGGTGTAGCGCTTGCTGGTCGCCCAGGCGACGAACTTCTGCGCCGCGTCGGCCTTCTGCGTGCCGGCCGGGATCGCGAGCGACCAGGCCCAGAGCCAGTTGCCACGCTTGCCGAGGCCGTTGTCGGGCGCCAGCGCGAAGCCGACCTTGTCGGCGACCTTCGATTCCTTCGGGTTCGTCACGAAGGAGGCGGCGACGGTGGCGTCGATCCACATGCCGCACTTGCCGGCGTTGAACAGAGCGAGGTTCTCGTTGAAGCCGTTCGAGGAAGCACCCGGAGGGCCGGCATCCGCCATGAGCGAGAGATAGAAGTCGAGCGTCGCCTTCCACTCAGGCTGATCGAACTGCGGCTGCCACTTCTCGTCGAACCAGCGCGCGCCGAACGAATTCGAGGTGGCGGTGAGGAACGCCATGTTCTCGCCCCAGCCGGCCTTCCCGCGCAGGCAGACGCCGTAGACTTCATTGGCCTTGTCGGTCATGGCGCGGGCGGCCTTGGCGATGAATTCCCAGGTCGGGGCTTCCGGCATGGTGAGCCCGGCCTTCTGCATCAGGTCGGTGCGGTACATGACCATGGAGCTCTCGCCGTAGAATGGCGCCGCCATCAGCTTGCCGTCGACGGTCAGGCCGCCGCGGATCGCGGGCAGGAGGTCATCGGGATCGTCCACGGCCGTGAGCGGCAGGAGCCAGCCCTTCTTGCCCCAGATCGGAACCTCGTAGGTGCCGATGGTGAGAATGTCGAACTGGCCGCCCTTGGTGGCGATGTCGGTCGTCACCTTCTCGCGCAGCACGTTCTCTTCGAGCGTGACCCATTCCAGGGTGATGTCGGGATTGGCCTTGGTGAAATCGTCGGTGAGACCCTGCATGCGGATCATGTCGCCGTTGTTCACGGTCGCGATGGTCAGCTTGGTCTGCGCGAAGGCCGTTGTCGCGAGCACAGTCGCGAGCGCGGCCCCGAGGGCCGTGCGGGACATATACCTCATCATTTCCTCCATGACCCGGATCACCCGCCGCGACGGTCGTCCTGGTCTGTTGCTTTTGTGGGAGTTCCGACATGCCGAAGACGCGTGCACCCGCTCGCTCCCGTTTCGGGCAGATGCCAATAGCATGAGCAATAGTTCACGACGTTCAGTCCTTGTCAAGCTCCGCGTTATGGTGATGCGTCGTATGCAAAAAACGCATGGCGAGCAGATCGAGCGGCAATGTCCATGCATGGGCGCAGGATCTGCCAAAGGCTGATCCCGACGCTTTTCACGACGAAGTCACAATGAATTGGGGAGTTGTCTGACGAAATCTCAGGCGAGCAGGCGCGTCGCCATGGCGTCGTTCGTGATCAGGCCGTTGAGCAGGCCGCCCTTGAGCGCCGCCTTGATGGCTCGAAATCGCCCCGGTTCGATGGAGACGCCGATTACCAGCCGATCGGGCCGCTGCACGGGGCGCGCGCCCATCGCGCGATCATTTGTCAGGCCACGGATGAATTCGCCCGCATCGTCAAAGGCCCAGCTGGTGATCTCACCGGCCGAGCCGACCGCCATCATGGCCCGCATCTCGGCAAGCGTGACGAAGCCGTCGCGCACGAGCGGCGCGTCCTCGACCATCGAGCCGACGCCGACAAAGGTGACGTCGGCGGAGCGCGCGAGCGCGACGACCTGCTGCACGTGGTGGCTCGCCATGATCGCGTCGCGCTCCTCGCGGGACGCGGCGATCACGGGGCAGGGGAGCGGGTAATGCGGGGCTTTCACGACGTCGGCGGCACGGCTCACGGCGTCGAGCAGCGAGGCCGACCCGTCCGGCGCGATGTTGCCGACGAGCGAGACGAGCTTGTGCTGGGGGCATTCCATCGGTCGCAGCTGATTGGCCGTGGCGCGCATCTCCTCGCCCGTGCCCATGGCGATGACGACCGGCTCCTTGCGTTCGAGCCAGCGCTCGAGTTCCGCCGCCGCCGCATTGGCGATCCCGAGCGTCGTCGACTGGCTTTCCGGGTCGGAGGGGGTGACGTCGCAGTATCGAAGATCAAAGCGGTCGGTCAGTGCCTTGGCGAGATCCATGCAGCGCGCGATCGGGTGATCGAGCCGCACCTTGACCAGTCTTTCGCTCACGGCGAGCGCGACGAGGCGTTGCGCCGACTGGCGCGAGATCGACAGCTTCCTGGCGATCTCCTCCTGCGTGTTCCCGGCAATGTAATAGAGCCAACCGGCGCGCGCTGCATCGTCGAGGCGCGGGCTGTCGGCGTCAAAGGCACGTGGCATCATGGCACTCCCGTTGCGCGATGATGAACCCGATCCACGGCGTTGAAGCAATCGAAAGCCGTCGACATGCCTTCCGCAGCCCTCTTCCTGCGCTGATCAGGTCAGCTGCGGACCGATCGCGCGGCGCTCGTGATGCCCGACGGCGGCCTGACGCACGACCTCGGCGATCTCCATGAAGCGGCGGGTGAGGGGATTGGTGTGGCGCCAGACCATCCCGATCGTGCGCGTCGGCTCCGGGTCGTCGAAGCGGTCGATCGAGACGGAGGCGGAGCGGGTCTCGATCGTGACGGCCATCTCCGGGATCAGCGTGACGCCGATGCCGGCATCCACCATCTGGACGAGCGTCGTCAGCGAACTGCCGTCCAGCAATTCGCGGGCGACGGTGGCGTCGAGATTGCAGAAGGACAGGGCCTGATCACGGAAGCAATGCCCTTCCTCGAGCAAAAGCAGGCGCATTTCGCGCAAGGACTCGCGGTTGGGAACCGGCTTGCCCTGATCGGCGCTGTGGCGCACGAGAACGAAGCTCTCGGAAAACAGCGCCACCTCGGTCAGCGAGGGTTCCGACACCGGCAAGGCGACGATCGCAGCATCCAGCCGGCCCTCGGTGAGCTCGCTGATCAGCTTCGGCGTCACGGTCTCGCGGACATGGATGTCGAGACCGGCGTGAAGCCGCGACAGATCGCCGATGATGGCCGGCAAGAGATAGGGCGCCACGGTCGGGATGATGCCGATGCGCAGACGACCGACGAGCTGCTCGCGCGCGGCGCGCGCCATGTCGCCGAGTTCGTCGACCGATCGCAGAATGTCGCGGGCGCGGCGGGCGAAATCCTCGCCGAAGCTCGTGAGGCGGACCTGCCGCGAGCCGCGGTTGAACAGGTCGATGCCGAGTTCCTCCTCGAGTTCCCGGATCTGCATCGACATGGCCGGTTGCGAGATCGCACAGGCTTCGGCCGCCCGTCCGAAATGGGCATGCCGCGCCAACGCCTCGAAATAGCGCAGCTGTTTGAGCGTCACATTCGACATAAGGTCATCTTATCGATACAATCAGAAAATACAAATTTTCCTAATCACAAGACTCTGATACGGGTTCCACCACTCAGCTCTTGGCCGGGCGGTCCTTGCACCGGAGCGGCCATGGACTTTCGGGCGTCGCGCCCGATTTTTCGGATCGACATCAACACGGGAGATGGCACATGGACGGTGACAATGTCGGTGGCGCGGGCGGATGCCCTGTGGCCCATGGCGCGTTGAAGCATACGGCTTTCGGCGTGCGCTCGAACCGTGACTGGTGGCCGAACCAGCTCAACCTGAAGATCCTGCATCAGCATTCGGCCCTGTCGAACCCGATGGGCTCGTCCTTCGACTACGCGGCGGCCTTCAAGAAGCTCGATCTCGCGGCGGTGAAGAAGGATCTCTTCGCGCTGATGACCGACTCGCAGGACTGGTGGCCGGCCGACTACGGCCATTACGGCCCGTTCTTCGTGCGCATGGCGTGGCACAGCGCCGGCACCTACCGCACCGGAGACGGCCGCGGCGGTGCAGGCTCGGGCACGCAGCGCTTTGCCCCGCTCAACAGCTGGCCGGACAACGCCAATCTCGACAAGGCGCGTCGTCTCCTCTGGCCGATCAAGCAGAAATACGGCAGCCGGCTCTCCTGGGCCGACCTGATGATCCTTGCCGGCAATTGCGCGATCGAATCCATGGGCCTCAAGCCCTTCGGTTTCGGCGGCGGACGCGCGGACGTCTGGGAGCCGGAAGAGGACATTTATTGGGGCACCGAGGACACCTGGCTCGGCGACAAGCGCTACACCGGTGATCGTCAGCTCGAGAACCCGCTCGCGGCCGTGCAGATGGGTCTCATCTACGTCAATCCGGAGGGCCCGAACGGCAAGCCCGACCCGGTCGCCTCGGCGCGCGACATCCGCGAGACCTTCGGCCGCATGGCGATGAACGACGAGGAGACGGTCGCGCTGATCGCCGGCGGTCACACGTTCGGCAAGACGCACGGCGCCGACAGCGCCGCCCATGTCGGGCGCGAACCGGAAGCAGCCGGCATCGAGGAGCAGGGCCTCGGCTGGCGCAACAGCTTCGGTTCCGGCAAGGGCGTCCACACGATCACCAGCGGCCTCGAGGGCGCCTGGACACCAAACCCGACGCAGTGGGACAATGGCTATTTCGACATGCTGCTCGGCCATGACTGGGAACTGGTGAAGAGCCCGGCCGGGGCCTGGCAGTGGGCGCCGGCCAATGGCGCGCTCGCCGACGCGGTGCCGGACGCGCATGACAAGACCAAGCGCCACGCTCCGATGATGGCGACCACCGACATCGCGCTGAAGATGGATCCGGCCTACGCCAAGATCTCGAAGTTCTACCATCAGAACCCCGACAAGTTCGCCGACGCCTTCGCCCGCGCCTGGTTCAAGCTGACCCATCGCGACATGGGCCCGCGCGTGCGCTATCTCGGGCCGGACGTGCCGAATGAAGATCTGATCTGGCAGGACCCGATTCCGGCGGTCGACCATCCGTTGATCGACGAGGCCGACATCGCCACCCTCAAGGCCCGGATCCTCGCGAGCGGTCTCACGATCGCTCAGCTCGTGTCGACGGCCTGGGCCTCGGCCTCGACCTTCCGCGGATCTGATAAGCGTGGTGGCGCGAACGGTGCGCGCATCCGGCTCGCGCCGCAGAAGGACTGGGCGGTGAACCAGCCGGCGGAGCTCGCAACGGTTCTGGCGGCGCTGGAAAAGGTCCGCGCGGCCTTCAACGCCGAGCAGACCGGCGGCAAGAAGGTGTCGCTCGCCGACCTCATCGTCCTCGGCGGTTGCGCCGCGGTAGAGCAGGCGGCGAAGAAGGGCGGGCAGGACATCGTCGTTCCCTTCACGCCGGGCCGCACCGACGCGAGCCAGGAGCAGACGGACGTCGAGAGCTTCGCGGTTCTCGAGCCGGTGGCCGACGGCTTCCGCAACTATCAGAAAACCAGCTATTCGCTGTCGCCCGAGGAGCTTCTCGTCGACCGCGCGCAGCTTCTGACGCTGACGGCGCCTGAGATGACCGTTCTCGTCGGCGGATTGCGGGTGCTCGGTGCCAATGTCGGCAAGGCGAGCCATGGCGTCTTCACGAAGCGGCCGGAGGCGCTGACCAACGACTTCTTCGTCAACCTGCTCGACATGGGCACGGTGTGGACGCCGACGTCGAGTGCAGCCGAGGCTTTTGAGGGCCGCGACCGGGCGACCGGTGCCCTGAAGTGGACGGGCACCCGCGTCGATCTCGTCTTCGGCTCGAACTCTCAGCTGCGCGCTCTCGCGGAAGTCTATGCCAGCAGCGACGCGCAGGCGGCCTTCGTCTGTGACTTCGTGTCGGCCTGGACCAAGGTGATGAACCTCGACCGCTTCGAGCTTGCCTGATCGTCATTGCCGGCGGCCCATGCCGGCGTCGAGGCGGCCGATCCCGGACCCGGGTCGGCCGCCTTTCTTTTTGGTGCGACCGACTGAGCCACACGGCGCGGCGGATCCAGCGCGCTCCAGGTCCGGAGCCATCCGCATCGGGTTACGGCAGGGAAGCGTCTCTCGGCCGCTGTCCATTCCGTCACACCCACTCAAGGCTGTAATGGTACGATCGTAATGATCGCGTCTTTCGTAGAACCTTGAGTTGTCGCGAAAAAATGCTGCTGTGCAACAAAGCGATGACGGCAGCGGCGGAATCCATAACCGCAAGAATATCCGCACGCCGTTAACCAAATCCGTGAGTACCGAAATTAATGATTTTTTTTAGGATTTGTTAATGTTAACGTTTAGTTGCGGCGGCAGTGAAAAACAGAGGGGATAGGTTTTCGAGCGCCCGCGTCTGTCGTTTTTCGAATAGGCGAGGACCACATGAAGATAAGCTCTCTCTTCACGAGTGGATTAGATGATCCATATGTTCGATTTGACTTCAAAGAAGTTGCGAGTGAGATCCGTAATTCTGACGGTTCACAGGCACATGAAACATTGACGGTCGTGGCTCCATCGCATTGGAGTCAAAATGCGATCGATATTGTTGCCAAAAAATACTTCAGAAGGTCTGGAGTACCTGCACTTTTGAGGCGAGTACCAGAAGAGGGCGTGCCTTCTTGGCTGTGGCGCTCAGTTGCCGACGATGAAAAACTGCAGGACCATCCGCACAACCAAAGGTTTGGTCGCGAACGCGATGTTCGCCAGGTGTTTGATCGGATCGCCGGTGCCAGCACCTACTGGGGGTGGAAGAGCGGTTGCTTTTCGAGCGAGGCGGATGCAGCGGCGTTCTTCAACGAAACGCGCTACATGCTCGCCGCACAGATCGCCGCTCCCAATTCACCGCAGTGGTTCAATGCCGGGCTGCATTGGGCTTATGGCATCGAGGGACCGGCGCAGGGGCATTGGCATGTCGATGACACCGGATCGGTCCGGCGCTCGACCAACGCCTATGAGCGCCCTCAGATGCACTCTTGTTTCATCCAGTCGGTGGACGACGATCTGATCAATCCGGGCGGCGTCCTGCCACTGATGGTCGACGAGGCCCGCATTGCGAAATACGGGTCGGGAACAGGCGCGAACTTCTCCAGGATCCGCGGGGCGTCCGAGGCGCTGTCGAATGGGGGCAGGGCCTGTGGGCTTGTCGCCGTCCTGCGCGCGACGGATCGGGCGGCGGCGCTCGTGACCGCCAACGGGTCGACCCGGCGTGCCTCGAAGATGGTGATCGTCGACATCGACCACCCGGACGTCGAGGAGTTCATCGACTGGAAGGTGAAGGAGGAGCAGAAGGTCGCCGCGCTCGTGACCGGGTCGCGGGTCTGCGCGCGCCATCTGTCAGCGATCATCGCGGCCTGTGTCGAGCATGAGGGGCCGGGTGCCCATGACGCCAGCGTGAACATCCGCCTGCGCCGCGAGATTCGCTCCGCCCGTCAGGCACACGTGCCGGAAAACTACATCCGCCGTGCGATCGAACTCGCCCGGCAGGGCTATGAGACGATCGACTTTCCGGTGCTCGACGCCGACTGGGACTCGGAGGCCTACCTCACCGTCGCCGGCCAGAACGGCAACAACACGGTCCGCGTCACCGATGCCTTCCTGCGCTGCCTCGATGAGGATGGCACGTGGGTGTTGACCGCCCGCACTGACGGAAGCCCGGTCAAGTCTGTGCGCGCCCGCGATCTGTGGGACCGGATCGGCTGCGCTGCCTGGTCCTCGGCTGATCCGGGCATTCATTTCAGCACCACGATCAACGAGTGGCACACCTGCCCGGTTTCCGACCCGATCCTGTCGTCGAACTCATGTTCGGAGTTCCTGTTCATCGACGACACAGGGATGAGCCTTGCCTCCGTCAACCTCCTCAACGTGCGAAAGGCCGATGGCCTGTTCGACATCGAGGCCTTCGAGCATGCCTGCCGGCTGTGGACGATCGCGCTCGAGATTTCGGTCGCGGCGGCGCAATACCCCTCGGCCGAGATCGCCCGGCGCACCCACGACCATCGTCCCCTCGGCCTCGGCTTCGCCAATCTCGGCGGTCTGCTGATGACCTATGGGCTTCCTTATGATTCCGACGCCGGCCGTGCGCTGTGCGGCGCGATCTCGGCCATCATGTCGGGTGCCGCCTATTCGACGTCGGCGGAGCTGGCGGGCAAACTCGGGCCATTCGCGGCCTATCCGGCAAACCGTGAGGCGATGCTGCGCGTCGTCCGCAATCACCGCCGGGCGGCTTATGGAGAGAGGGGCGGTTACGAAGCGCTCTCGGTGCGGCCGGTCGCGCTCGACCATGCGACCCTCTCGAGCCTCGGCGACAACGGCAAGGCTTTGGCGGACGGTGCGCGGGCAGCATGGGATCGGGCGCTGGCGTTCGGCGAACGGCATGGCTACCGCAACGCACAGGTCACGGTGATCGCGCCGACCGGGACGATCGGTCTGGTGATGGATTGCGACACGACCGGCATCGAGCCCGACTACGCGCTCGTGAAGTTCAAGAAGCTTGCCGGTGGCGGCCATCTCAAGATCATCAACCGCGCCGTCCCGGAAGCCTTGCGGACGCTCGGCTATTCGCCGGCCGCGATCCGGGAGATCGTCGCCTATGCGGTCGGCCATGGCACGCTCGTCGACGCGCCCCGGATCAACCATGGCAGCCTCCGCCGGCACGGCTTCACCGACGAAGCGCTGGCTGCGGTCGAGACCGCCCTGCGCACCGCCTTCGACATCCGTTTCGCATTCAACAAATGGAGCCTTGGCAGCGAGTTCCTGACACGGACGCTCAAGGTGCCGGTGGCCAAGCTCGACGATGCGTCCTTCGACCTCCTCACGTTTCTCGGCTTCAGCCGGCACGACATCGAGGCGGCGAACGTCCATGTCTGCGGGGCGATGACGCTCGAAGGGGCGCCGCATCTGGCGCAGGCGCACTATGCGGTGTTCGATTGCGCGAGCCCCTGCGGACGCCTCGGCAAGCGCCATCTGGCGGTGGAGAGCCATATCCGGATGATGGCTGCGGCCCAGCCCTTCATTTCGGGGGCGATCTCGAAGACCATCAACATGCCGCATGATGCGACGGTCGATGACTGCAAGCGCAGCTATCTCCTGTCTTGGCAGCTCGGCCTCAAGGCGACGGCGCTCTATCGCGACGGGTCGAAGCTGTCACAGCCTCTCAATGCCCGGCTCATCAACGACGACGTCGATGCCGACGACGTCGACGACTTCGTCCAGCAGCCGACGGCCGCGCGTGTTCGGATCGTCGCCGAGAACGTGGCCAACCGCGTCGCGGCCGCTGCCCAGCAGCCGGCGGCGAAACTGCCGACGGGCAAGGGCGTGAAGCACAGCGCCATCGTCGCCGGCTCGCGCATCACCTTCCGCACCCGCAACGACGCGGAGGGGCGGCCGGTTGAACTGTCGATCGATACCAGCGGCAGCGGTCAGAGCAGAACCTCGATCGCGAGCGACGTTGCCGTGGCGGTGTCGATCGGGCTGCAGCATGGCGTGCCGCTCGAAGCCTTCGTCTCGGCTTTCGCCGCGCCGGAATTCGCCCCGCGCGCCGCGTCGAGCGCGCGGGCAGGGCGCATCACGGCCTCGCCGGCGATCAGCCATGTGTTCCGGCAGCTTGGCCTCGACTATCTTGGGCGGCACGAGGGAGAGCGCAGCGTCGCGGTGTGACGCGGGAGCGCCACGGGGAGAACGAGCATGCAGTCTGACGGAGCAACATCGTTCAGCGCGACACGCGACGGCGAGAACGGCCCTTCAACCGACATGGCCGCCGCCGCGATCGAGGCGTTGCGCGAACTCGTTCGTCTCAAGGACGAGAAGGACCAGAAGGGCGAGACGGCATTCTACCGTTCACGCAAGGACGCTGCGTGGGATCAGGCGCGGCGCATTCTGCGTGACCACGATGCCGCGCTTTGACCGTCCGGCGTGACTGATCGGTCGTGACGACCGTCCGCGGGGCCAGATCTGGACGGCTTCGCATGCGCGGACTGCCGCCGCCGTCTTGGCGACATTGAAAGAAAAGAGGTAAAATAAGGCCGATTACTTCGCCAATGATCGCATGTTGTGCAGCGTTGTCGCGAAAGACTTCGATTGTTGCTGATCATTAAGCATAGAACGCAGATGGGTATTGAGATGCCCAGCGTGTCCCGGATGTTAACGCTTCTTGATCAGTTTGCATCATCTAGTCCGTGTACGTAACAGGACGATTGCGATGATGCACACGCTCTATGCGACCTGTGGCTCCGGTAACAGCTACAAGCCGTTCCTCGCCATGAAGCAGCTCGGCATCCCGTTCCGGACCGTGCTGGTTGACGTTGTCGGCGGTCAGACACGAACCGACGCCTTTCGCGCGATCAATCCGGCCGGGACCGTTCCCTACTTCGTCGGCAGTGATGGTCGTCGGCTCGGGGAGTCGAATGCGATCACCTGGTTCCTGACCGAGGGGACCGCGCTTGAGCCTCAGACCCGCTACGACCGGGCGCAGGCGTTGCAATGGATGCATTTCGAGCAGGGCAGCCTCGAACCCTTCATTTCGCCCGCGCGCTTCTTCATCGCGTTCATTCCCGAAAAGCGTGAGGAGAAGGCGAAGGAAATCGCGGCCTGGCAGGCGCGGGCGCTCGCTGGTCTGCGTCTTCTCGACGGCCACCTCTCGGCACGCGACTTCATCGCCGGCCGCAGCTATTCCGTCGCTGACATCGCGGTTTTCGGATACGTCCATGTTGCTGGCGATGCCGAAATCGAACTGTCCGCTTATCCGGCGGTCGCACGGTGGATCGAGCGGGTGAAGACGACGCCGCGTTTCGTCCCACTCTCGGCACTCGGCAATGATGGCCTCGTCGAGCCGTTTGGCGAAGGATTGCGGGCCCATGCCGGATAACCGGATCCGGTCCGACGGCGAGAAGCGCAAGGGGCGCCGCGCGTCCGCTGTGTCTGCCTCGGAGGCACTGGCCTATGAACTGTCCCACATGGACAGGCTCAAGACGCCAGCTTGGATCTTCGACATCGACCGCAGCCGCGTCTACTGGGCGAACAAGGCGGCGCTTCAGGTCTGGCGCGCGAAATCCATGGCGGAACTCGTGGCACGGGACATGGGCGCCGACATGTCGAACTCGGTCGCCCTGCGTCTGCGTCAATATCAGGAAGACTTCATCCGCAGCGATGTGTCCTTCGCCGAACTGTGGACGATCTACCCCGAGGGTCAGCCGGTCACACTACGGGTGATCTACTCCGGAATCCGGTTGCCGGACGGGCGCATGGCGATGTTCTGCGAGGGCCTTGTCGACGCCGCGAAGGCACCCGAGACGCTGCGCAGCGCCGAGGCCCTGCTGCACACGCAGATGATGATTTCGCTCTACAACGAAGACGGGCGTCCGCTCTATCAGAACCCGGCGGCCCGCGGCACGGTCGAGTCGTTCACCGGCACGCTCGCGGATCGCTTTGCTGATCCTGCCGATTTCGACTCGCTTTACCGCACGCTCGTGAAGAAGGGCGAGGCCCGCGAGGTCATACGCGTCCGCACGACCAAGGGCATCCGTTGGCATGAGATCACGGCGCGCGCCTGCCGCGACGCGGTCACCGGGGCGCCTGCCTTCCTCACCAGCGAGGTCGACATCACCGATCTCAAGGAGACCGAGAGCAAGGCGGCCTTCCTCGCCTATCACGACGTGCTGACGGGGCTTCCGAACCGGACCTCCGTGCTGCGCGAGTTTCCGCAGATGATTGACCGGGCACGGCGGGCGGGTGAGTCCGTCGGGGTGCTGTTCATCGATCTCGACCGGTTCAAGGCGATCAACGACACGCTGGGCCACTCCGCCGGCGACGAGGTGCTGATCGAAGTCGCGAAGCGGCTGGAGCGCATCGTCGGGTCGAGTGGCATGGTCGCGCGGCTTGGCGGCGACGAGTTTCTCGTCGTCCTCCAGTCCAAGACGAACACCCGGTTCGAGCAGGTCGCGTCCGCAATCCTGTCGGCGCTCGGCACCTCGATCGACGTCAAGGGTCGCGCGCTCGTCGTGTCGCCCAGCATCGGTCTCAGTGTCTATCCCGACAATGGCGACACGCTCGACACGCTGATGAAATTCGCCGACCTCGCCATGTACCGGGCGAAGGAAGACGGTCGGAACTGTTTCCGCTATTTCAGCAAGAACCTGCAGGATCAGGTCTATGCGCGGGTCGAGCTTGAGTCCGAGATCCTGCGCGCGATCCGCCTTGAGGAGTTCCAGCTCTTCTACCAGCCGCGCCTGTCGACCAACACCATGCGGATCGTCGGTGCGGAAGCGCTGATCCGCTGGGTCCATCCCGAAAAGGGTCTGATCCCTCCGTCCTCGTTCATTCCGATGTGCGAGGAGACCGGGCTGATCGAGCATGTCGGCGAATGGGTGATGATGACGGCGGCCGCTCAGCAGGTGCAGTGGCGTGACCGGGGTTTCGACCTCAACATGTCGGTCAACCTGTCACCCCGCCAGTTCCGCAATGGGGAACTCGCCCAGAAGGTGGCGGACTGCCTGCAGGCAACGGGCTGTCGTCCGGACGCGCTCGAGTTCGAGATCACCGAATCCATGATCATGTCGAAGGATGATCGCGTCTCCAGCGTCATCGCCGATCTGAGCGCACTGGGCGTCCGTCTTTCGATCGACGATTTCGGCACCGGCTATTCGAATTTGGCCATGCTGCAGGACTTCCCGGTCGACTGCCTCAAGATCGACCGTTCCTTCATCTCGGGCCTCGCGAAGAACCGCGCGATCGCCGACATGATCGTCTCGCTCGCCAAG
The DNA here is from genome assembly GCA_046344875.1 of Labrys sp. (in: a-proteobacteria). Taxonomy (GTDB): domain Bacteria; phylum Pseudomonadota; class Alphaproteobacteria; order Rhizobiales; family Labraceae; genus Labrys. The sequence continues at coordinate 23,486 of JBKDKQ010000054.1, forward strand.
CTCATGGGCATGAAGATCGTCGCCGAGGGCGTCGAGACGGCGGAGCAGCTCACCTGGGCGCGCGCCAAGGGCTGCCATGAGTTTCAGGGTTTCTTCTTCAGTCGCCCCGTGACCGCCGAGCAGTTCGAACAGTTGCTCGCAGCCTCCGACAATCGGCGCGAAACCGCCTGATCGGCGGCCTCGCTTTCAATCGATCTCCAGAGTGGACCCGCCGGCGTCGCCCGAGCGTCACGCCACCATCGATTCGCGCGCCGTCTCGTCATGGCGCGCCGTGGTTTCGGCCGATCCGATCTGCCGTGCGGGTGCGGGACGTCCAAAGAGATATCCCTGGCCGAGCGAACAGCCCGCGGCGCTCAGGAGCCGCGCCTGATCATCCGTCTCGATGCCTTCCGCGACGGTCTCGATGTCGAGGGTCCGGGCGAGATTGGCGATCGCGCAGACGATCGCCGCTGACTGCGCGTTGCTCGCGATATCGGCAACGAAGAGGCGGTCGATCTTGATCTTCTGGAAGGGGAGACGCTGCAGCGAGCCGAGCGACGAGGACCCGGTTCCGAAATCGTCGAGCGCGAGGCGAACCCCGAGTTCGTTGAGCTGATGCAAGTCCGAAAGACAGCCTGAATCCCGCCGCAGGAACAGGTTCTCGGTGACCTCGAGTTCGAGCCGCTGAGCCGGGAGTCCGGACCGCAGCAAAGCCGCCGTGACGATGTCGACGAGGTTCGACTTGCCGATCTGCGTCACCGAGAGATTGACGGCGACGACGGCCTTGTTCGGCCAGAGCGCGGCATCACGACAGGCGCGCTCGATGACCCATTTGCCGATGGGCACAATCAGGCCGGTGTCTTCGGCGATCTGCATGAACAGGTCTGGGCTGACGATACCGCGCGTCGGGTGATGCCAGCGCAACAGCGCCTCATAGGCGACGATCGTGCCCGTCCGCAGGTCGATTTCCGGCTGATAGTGGAGTTCGAGCTGATTGCGGCCGACCGCCTCGCGCAGATCCGCCTCGAGTTCGCGCCGCGCATCGGCCTCGGCCGCGAGTTCGCTGTCGAAGAAGCGGAAGCCGTTCTTGCCGTTGATCTTCACCTTATACAGCGCCGCATCGGCGTTGCGGACCAGCGCGTCGACGGTGTCGCCGTGTTCCGGCCCGATGGCGATGCCCAGGCTTACGCCGATCTGAAGCGGTGTTCCCTCGAAGGCGAAGGGTTCGCTGATCGCCGCGAGAATCCGGGCTGAGACGGCCGCGGCATGTTCGCGAATACGGTCGCTGTCGCGCAGGAGGATGGCGAACTCGTCGCCGCGGAGGCGCGCGACGAGATCGGTCTCGCGGACGATGGCTCGCAGGCGATCCGCGACCCCGGTGAGCACGGCATCGCCCGCTGCATGGCCGAACGTGTCGTTCACCGCCTTGAAGCGATCGAGGTCGATCAGCATCACCGCGAGCATGGCGGTGTCGCCGTTCTGCTGGCCCCGCAAGGCCTCCGAGATGGTGCGCTTGAACCGTTGCCGGTTGGCAAGGCCCGTCATGACGTCATGGTGTGCGGCATAGGCGATGCGCTCAGCCGATACCTTGCGCTCGTGGATGTCGACATAGACGCCCGACACGCGTGTGACGCGGCCATCGGCGTCCCAGCCGGTTGCCCGGCCCATCGACGAGATCCAGCGCCATTGCCCGGCACCGTCGATGTGGCGGAATTCATTGATCAGCTCAGGCTTCTTCTCCGCGAAGAAGGCCTGACGGTTGGCGACGACGCGCGGCAGATCGTCTGGATGGATCGTCTGGTCCGCGATCATGTCCGGCACCGCATCGCGCGCGGTCTCGAAACCGAGATAGGACCACCAGCGCGGCGCGGTCCAGAAGCGGTCCTCGGCGACATCCCAGTCCCACAGGCCGATCGCGGCGCTTTCCGTCGCAAGTTCAAGGCGTTGCTTGGCGATGCGCACGTCGTCGCGCTCGCGCACCATGTCAGTCGTGTCCTGGAAGGCGCCGATCAGCTTGGTGACGTTGCCGTCCTCCTCGATCGCCACGGCATAGACACGTACCCAGCGATGATTGCCCTTTGCGGTGATGAAGGGGAGCTCGCCATCCCAGGGCTCGCCGGTGCTGATCGCGCGTTCGAGGCCTTCGCTCAGAACTTCCCGGACGGTTTCGGGGTAGAACTGGACGGCCTGATCAAAGACCGGCTGATACTCGTCCGAAACCTCATGGATCCGGCGCGTCTCGGGTGACCAGTAGATTTCCTGCGAGCGCAGATCGACGCTCCACACACCGATCTTGGCGAGCCGCGACATCAGCTCGAGATCGACGTTGCGCTCGGCGACCTCGTCGGTGAGCCGGTTCTGCCGCTGCCGTTCGGCGCGCAGGCGCGAGCCCAGCGGGTAGATGACCAGGCCGGCATAGGCGATGATCGTGCCGATCGTCGCGAGCGACAGCCAGTCCTGGACGGCCAGGGTCCGCGCGGTGGCTTGCTGTCCGGCACCGGGCATTGAGGCTGTCACGGCATGGCGATAAAGCGTCGCGCCTGTCGTCAGCCCCACGACAAGGGTCGCCATGATCGCCGTCGGCATCATGACTCCCGATCGCCACCGGGAAAGACGTGCTAACAGACCTTCGGCTGATCTGGACATACCCGTACGATGCACAAACGCGCTCTTGTTCAATCGTGTGGTAGCTTGGCACCAAACGATTAAGCGACCTTGAAACGCGGTGCTGAAAAACGCCTGTTTCCCTCCGGTTCTTGCCGCCCCGTAAGACTACTGATGAGTTCCACCGGTCGGTTTTGTGTATTCCGCTGGAGATCGCAAAGAAAGCCTGCAGATGGCTGTCATTCGCGCAGCCATCTGCCCCGAGCGTCGTGCCGTGCGCGGTTTCAGGCGGCGCGTGCCCGCGCAAGGAGACCGACATCCGGCAGGGTGGGTCGGGTGGCGAGCGCCTGCCGCATCAGACCCTCGACCATGGCGTGATCGGCCGCCGGCAAGGGGAGGCGGGGCGGTCGGGTGAGGTGGGTGCCACGACCGGCGATGAACTCGCACAGCTTGATGCACTGAACGAGATCGGACCGTGCATCCAGATGGAGGAGCGGCATAAACCAGTCATAGATCGGCATGGCTTCCTTGAACCGGCCTTGGCTCGCGAGCCGGAACAGCGTCTCGCCCTCACGCGGGAACACGTTGGACAGCCCCGAAACCCAACCCTCGGCGCCAACGGCGACACTCTCCAGAACCACGTCATCAAGACCGGCGAACATGATGAACCGGTCGCCGACCTTGTTGCGCATGTCGACGAAACGGCGGGTGTCGCCCGAGCTTTCCTTGAAGCAGACGATGGTGTCGACGTCGGCCAGGGCCGCCAGCATGTCGGGCGTGACGTCGATCTTGTAGATCAGCGGGTTGTTGTAGACCATGACCGGCAGGTCGGTCGCCGCCGCGACGGTACGGAAATGGGCGACCGTTTCATGCGGCTTGGCCGAATAAACCATCGCCGGCATGAGCATGATGCCGTCGGCCCCGACGGATCGGGCCATCCGCGCGGTCTCGCTGGCGAAGGCGGCGGTGTACTCAGCGATCCCGGTCAGGACGGGCACGCGCCCGGCAGCGGTCGCAACCGCGACCTCGAGGACGGCGCGCTTTTCCGACGCGCTCAGGGAGCAGTTCTCGCCGACCGTGCCGTTGATGATGAGGCCTGACACCCCATCGTCGATCAGGGCTGCGATGACCCGCGCCGTGGCGTCGAGATCGACCGTCATGGTTGGATCCGAGCGGTACTGCACCGTCACGGCGGGGAAAACGCCCTTCCAGGCAATCGAGCGGCGCAGCGACATGGAGCTCTCCAGTTGGTGCTGTGATGATCAAGATTGCATATTTTATACAATATGAAATCAGAGATCGCAAGCGGGGATCACCCGTTTCGCGGCGGGAGCCTGGGTCGGCGAAGCGGCAGGATGCGAGCCGCACAGAGGATGATGAGCAGGGAGAACGCCGGGGCGAGGGGCCGGCGCGCGCGTTACTGACTTCTAGGGCGACGATGGAGCTACCGGCCGTTCCCGTTCGCGCAGAATGTCGAGAAAACCACGCACGATCGGCAGACGGCGCCGATCTTCTAGGCAGATCACGTATTCCGCGACCGAGAGGTCTGCCCCCTCGACCGCCAGCGGCAGCAGCGCCGGTTCGGGGGTAAACTCGCCGCCGAAGATCACGCCGAGACCGAAGCCGGCCATGACCGCCTCGCGGACCGCTTCACGTGTCTGCACCTCGATCAGAGCCGCCGGCCGAACGCCGGCCTCGGCCAGGCGCGTTTCGAACACCTCGCGCGTGATGGAGCCGCGCTCGCGCACGATGATATCGGCACCATCGAGATCGCGGATGTCGACGCGCGACCGGTCGCGCCAGGCATGGTCGCGCGGCATGAACAGGATCAGCGTGTCGCGTCGCAGGAGCACCGAGTGCAGGCGAGGGTCGGAGGTCTGCCGCGCCGTGATGCCGACTTCGGCTGCGTAATCGACCACCTGCTGCACGACGTCGGAGGAGTTGCCGATGCTGAGGCTGAAGGTCAGACCCGGATTGCGCTGCCGAAGCTCAGCGAGAAGCGGCATGACATGGGTGGCGCTGTCGGCGGCGAGCCGCAGGTGCCCACGGGTCAGCGTGCGCGCGCCCCGCAACAGCGCCATGCACTCGTCCTCCGCCGCAAAGAGACGCGTCGTCAGGGCGAACAGGCTATGGCCGAGCGGGGTCAGGATGACGCCACGTCCCCGGCGGTCGAACAGCGTGACGCCGTGCGTCTCCTCCAGCGCGCCGACCTGGGCCGAGAGGGTCGGCTGGCTGACATTCGCGAGCCGCGCCGCCCGCGTGAAGCTTTCCGCCGTCGCGACGAGATGGAAGGCGCGGAGGTTCGTCGTCGACATAGATAAAACCTATGATCGTCATCCAAAAGAGATATTGGACCAATAGGAAGTGCTTGGCTAGTGCTGTGGCCATGATCACGCCCAAGGGAAACGCCGCCATGTCGTCTGCCTCGCCCGCCATGTCCGAAACCGGCGATCCGCTGCTGCTGACGCCGGGCCCGCTGACCACGGCGAAATCGGTCAAGGCGGTGATGGTGCATGACTGGGGATCGCGCGACGCGAGCTTCATCGCCATCAACAAGGCGGTGCTGTCAGGGCTTCCGACCATCATCCATGGCGAGGCGGATTTCGTCGCCGTGCCGATGCAGGGGTCAGGTACCTTCGCGGTCGAAGCGATGCTGACGACGCTGGTGCCGGCGGATGGCAAGGTGCTGCTGCTCGTCAATGGCGCCTACGGCCATCGCGCGAAGAAGATCCTCGACATCGCGCGACGCGCCGCGCTGGTGCAGGAAACCGCTGAGGATCAGGTGCCGGATCTCGCCGGTCTCGATGCCGCGCTCGCGGCGGATCCCGCGATCAGCCATGTGTTCGTCGTCCAGTGCGAGACGACCTCCGGCATTCTCAACCCGGTCGCCGAGGTTGCCGCGATCGTCGCGCGGCATGGCCGTCGCCTGCTGATCGACGCGATGAGCGCGTTCGGCGCCCTGCCGCTCGACAGCCGCGCGGTGCGCTTCGATGCGGTCGCCGCGTCCTCCAACAAGTGCATCGAGGGTGTGCCCGGCCTTGGCTTCGTGCTCGTCCGGCGTGACGCGCTGGCGGCATCGAAGGGCAATGCGACGACGCTCGTGCTCGACCTCGCCGATCAGCATCAGGCCCTTGAAAAGACAGGGCAATATCGCTTCACGCCACCGATCCACGTGATCGTTGCCTTCCATCAGGCGCTGCAGGAATTTTTCGCGGAGGGCGGCGTCGAGGGGCGCGGCGGTCGCTATGCGCAGAACTGCAAGGTTCTGGTCGATGGCATGGTGGCGCTCGGCTTCGAGCCGCTGCTGCCGGCCGCCAAACAGGCGCCGATCATCGTCACGTTCAAGATGCCCTTGCACCCGCGCTTCGTCTTCCAGACCTTCTACGACGCGCTGAAAGACAAGGGCTATGTGATCTATCCGGGCAAGCTGACCGTTGCGGACACGTTCCGGATCGGATGCATCGGGCGGCTCGATGCCGGGCATATGCGCGGCGCGGTGGCGGCCGTCGCGGAGGCGCTGGCCGAGATGGGCGTCTCGCTGACGTCGCGCGCGGCGTGAGGAGGCGATGATGACGATGCATTCGCGGATCGGCCAGACGGTCACGGTCAACGGTCGCAGCTATCACTGGCCCAAGGCGCCGACCGTGGTCGTGTGCATGGACGGCTCCGAGCCCGGCTATATCGAGCGAGCCATCGAGGCAGGGCTGTGCCCGACGCTCGACCGGCTGATGCGGACCGGCGCCAACGTGCTGGCGAAGTCGGTCATTCCGAGCTTCACCAACCCCAACAACATCTCGATCATCACCGGCACGCCGCCGGCGGTCCACGGCATCGCGGGCAATTACTTCTATGATCCCGCCACGGGCGAAGAGGTGATGATGAACGACGTGCGCTTCCTGCGCGCGCCGACCATCATGAAGGCCTTCCACGACGCCGGCGCCAGGGTCGCGGTCGTCACGGCGAAGGACAAGCTGCGGGCGCTGCTCGGCCACGGCCTCGACATGGCGAGCGGCCGCGCCATCGCTTTCTCCTCCGAAAAGGCGGACAAGGCGACCAAGGCCGTCAACGGCATCGACGATCTGCTCGCCATGGTCGGCCTGCCGCTGCCGGACGTCTACTCGGCCGATCTGTCGGAATTCGTCTTTGCCGCCGGTGTGAAGCTGATGTCGAGCTTCCGCCCCGACCTCATGTATCTGTCAACGACGGACTATGTGCAGCACAAGGCGGCGCCCGGCTCGGCCATGGCGAACGCCTTCTACGCCATGATGGATCGCTATGTGGCGGCGCTCGACGCGGCCGGCGCGATCATCGTGCTGACCGCCGATCACGGGATGAACGACAAGCACCTGCCGAACGGCGATCCGGACGTGATCTTCCTTCAGGAGGTGCTTGACGAAGCGCTGGGGGCAGGGGCGTCGCGGGTGATCCTGCCGATCACCGACCCTTATGTGGTCCACCACGGCGCGCTGGGCTCCTTTGCGACCGTCTACCTGACCGATGCCGGTGCGACCGCCTCCATCATGGCGCGGATCGCGGCGCTGCCGGGCATGGAGGTCGTGGTCGACCGCGCCGAGGCGTGCCGCCGTTTCGAACTGCCGGCGGACCGGATCGGCGACATCGTCGCGATCTCCTCCCGCCACAAGGTGATCGGCACCAGCCGGGCGAAGCATGACCTCTCCGGGCTGACCGAGCCGCTGCGTTCCCATGGCGGGCTCACCGAGCAGGTCGTGCCGATGATCGCCAATCGCCGGCTGGAGCTGCCGGCAAACCATGACCTGCGCAATTTCGACGTCTTCGCCGTCGCGCTCAACCATGTCCGTTCGGAGGTCGCATGACCGTCGCCGTCCCGTCTCCCCGCCGCGAGGCGATGCGCCTCGCCGGCAAGCTCGTCGAAACGGGCGAGACCATCGACGTCTTCAATCCCTACACCAATGAGGTCGTCGGCACGGTGCCGGCCGGTCGGCCCGAGCATGTGCGCGAGGCCTTCGCCAAGGCCCGCGCCTTCAAGTCGACCCTCAGCCGTTATGAGCGCCAGCAGATCCTGCAGAAGACGGCGGAGATCCTGCGCGACCGCAAGGATCAGTTCGCCCGGCTGATCAGCGCCGAGTCAGGCCTATGCTGGAAGGACGCGCTCTATGAGGCGAGCCGCGCCTACGACGTGTGGAGTTTCGCCGCGCAGCTCACCATCAAGGATGACGGCGAGATCTACTCCTGCGACATCAGCCCCAACGGCAAACGCCGCAAGATCTTCACGACGCGCACGCCACTGCTCGGGGTGATCTCGGCGATCACGCCCTTCAACCATCCGCTCAACATGGTGAGCCACAAGATCGCCCCGTCGATCGCCACCAACAACCGCATGGTGCTGAAGCCGACGGAACTGACGCCGCTCACCGCACTCGCGCTGGCCGACGTGCTCTACGAGGCAGGGCTTCCGCCTGAAATGCTGTCGGTCGTCACGGGCAACCCCTCGACCATGGGCGATGCGATGATCACCGATCCGGATGCGGATCTGATCACCTTCACCGGCTCGGTGCGCGTCGGCAAATACATCGCCGAGAAGGCAGGCTATCGCCGTACCGTGCTCGAACTCGGCGGCAATGATCCGCTGATCGTCATGGAGGACGCCGATCTCGACAAGGCGGCCGACCTCGCCGTGCAGGGCGCGACCAAGAACTCCGGCCAGCGCTGCACGGCGGTCAAGCGCATCCTCGTGGTGGAGAGCATCGCCGACGCCTTCGTCGAAAAGGTCCTGCCGCGTGCGAAAGCTCTCAAGGCCGGCGATCCGATGGACCCGGCGACGGATGTCGGCACGGTGATCAACGAGCGCTCGGCGCGGCTGTTCGAGGACCGCGTCGCCGACGCCGTGCGCCACGGCGCAAAGCGGCTCTATGGCGAGGAGCGGCGCGGGGCGCTGTTCCCGCCGACCGTCGTCGACCACGTGCCCCATGACTGCGAACTCGTGCGCGAGGAAACCTTTGGGCCCGTCATCCCGATCATCCGCGTGCCCGACGACATCGAGAAGGTGATCGCGATCTCGAACTCGACCGCCTATGGCCTGTCGTCGGGCGTGTGCACGAACCGCCTCGACTACATCACCCGCTTCATCGAGGGGCTCGACGTCGGCACGGTGAATGTCTGGGAAGTGCCCGGTTATCGGATCGAGATGTCCCCCTTCGGCGGCATCAAGGATTCCGGCCTCGGCTACAAGGAAGGCGTCGTCGAGGCGATGAAGGGCTTTACCAATGTGAAGACCTATTCCATGCCCTGGCCGGGGTGAGGGGCGACGAGCCGGTTCCGTGAAGCGTGAACTGGCGCCAAAATGAAAGGTACCAGAGTCATTTGTGCGACTCTTCGCACTTTTTGAGTCACGTTGAGCGTCGGGAATTCATCTTCTGATTCACTTGTAAGACGTCAGTGCCAAACCCGGAGCGCAGCTGCTCGTGCGCGTCGAGAGGGGCGCGATCAGATCCCCTGCGGCGCGACCGGTCGGGTCAACCGGTTGCCGACGACATCGTAGATGACGCCGTTTTCGGTGAAATCGGGGCTCAGCATCCGGACGATGGAAGGCGCCACGGTGTCGGCGGTGGGGGCGCTCGATGGGTCCTCATCCGGCCGGTCGTCAGCGCGGGGCTCCGCGCGAATTGGACCTGGGTTGATCAGGTTGGCGCGGATGGGGCCATCCTCGTTTTCGTGCGCGTAGGCCCCGACCAGAGCTTCGAGCGCGGCTTTGGACACCGCGTCGGGTGCCGAGCCGGCAGGACGTCTCCACGCGACATCCGAGGTGACGAACAGCAGCCGACCGGCATCCGATTGTCGCAACAGCGGATCGAAGGTGCGGATCAGACAAAAGCTCGACGAGAGATTGACGAGCAGCGTCGTGTTCCAGATGGCGTCCGATAGCGTCTGCACCGGTCCGTGCCCACCAGCGATGCCGGCACTGCCGAATACGGCATCGAGCCTGCCGTACCGCGTGCCGATGACGTCGCCGAGTTCGTGGATCCGGTGCAGATCGGCGAGTTCGAGGGCGACGCCCATGAATGTCCCGCCCGCCACCTGAACGTCGCTTTCGAGGCCATCCAGCGCTTCGAGGGTTCGTGCCGTCGCGATCACGGTCGCGCCCTCGCTCGCCAAAGCCAGTGCCACCGCCCTCCCGATCCCACGGGAGGCGCCGATCACAAGATGGATCCGATCGTGAAGACGCCCGTGCATGGTGCCTCGGCCTCGCCGTGCGGTGACGGGCTCAACGGCTCGCCGCCGCCGATTTCAGCAAGGCATCGGTGCCCGATGCAAGAGCGGCCTCAGCGGAAATCGTGCTCATCGTCTCACCGAAGGCTCCCGTGGCCTCCAGCATCGCCGCCCCGTGGGCGAGAGACCACACCTGCATCGCCAGGGCCGTTGCGTCCTTTTCCGAAAGCGGTACGGCCGCCACCAACCCACCGATCAAGGTCTTGAACGCATCCGGCGCACGATCGTCGAGGTCTTTGGTCTTCAAGCCGGCGGCGAACATCGCGCTGTAATAGCCGGGCTCGCGACGGGCAAAATCGAGATAGGCTTTTCCCATCCGATGCATGGCGTCGTGTGGGTTGGCGCCCTCGGCAAGGCCTTTGCGCAGGGCTTCGTCGAAGAAGCCGAAGCCCCGGATCGCGAGGGCGCACAGAAGGGCGGTCCGATCAGCGAAATGGCGGTACACCGCCGCGGGCGTTACGCCGGCGAGGCGGGCGGCATCGGCCAGCGTGAAGCCGACCGGACCCTTTTCGGCGACGAGCCGCCGGGCGGCCTCGATCAGGGCATCCTCGAGGTTGCCGTGATGATACCCCTTGCGCCGTGCGATATCGACATCGTGCGAAGTCATGTAAATCCTCTTAACACGCAAGGTCGACGACCTCAAGTCTCGCAACGCCCGTGCATACGGCAGCCGGTCGGGTGCCTCCGCAATCCGGCCGGACAGTGTCTTGCCGACCGGCAGTCGGTTCGCTACACACGCGCGACTTCCCCACAACGCGTTGGAAACGGCGGGCGCCATGGCCGGACGGCAGTTCATCTATCACATGCAGGGTCTGACGAAGGCCTATTCCGGTGGCAAGAAGGTTCTCGACAATATCCACTTGTCGTTCTACCCGGACGCCAAGATCGGCGTTCTCGGCGTCAACGGGTCGGGCAAGTCGACCCTGCTGCGCATCATGGCGGGGATCGACAAGGAGTTCACGGGCGACGGCTGGGTCGCGGAGGGCGCCAAGGTCGGCTACCTGCCGCAGGAACCGGCGCTCGACCCGGCGCTGACGGTCCGCGACAATGTGATGCTCGGCGTCGCCGCCAAGAAAGCGATCCTCGATCGCTACAACGAATTGGCGATGAACTATTCCGACGAGACGGCGGATGAGATGACGCGCCTCCAGGACGAGATCGACGCCAAGAACCTGTGGGATCTCGACAGCCAGATCGATCAGGCGATGGATGCGCTGCGCTGCCCGCCGGACGATGCCGATGTGACGAAGCTGTCGGGCGGCGAACGTCGCCGCGTCGCGCTGTGCCGGCTGCTGCTCGAAGCACCGGAGCTGCTGCTCCTCGACGAACCGACCAACCATCTCGATGCCGAGACGGTGGCATGGCTCGAAGGTCACCTGCGGAGCTATCCCGGCGCGATCCTGATCGTCACCCATGACCGCTACTTCCTCGATAATGTCACCGGCTGGATCCTCGAACTCGATCGCGGCCGCGGCATTCCTTACGAGGGCAACTACTCGTCCTGGCTGAAGCAGAAGCAGAAGCGGCTCCAGCAGGAGGTGCGCGAGGAAGACGCCCGCCAGCGCGCGCTCGCGGCCGAAAGCGAGTGGATCGCCTCGAGCCCGAAGGCCCGGCAGGCCAAGTCGAAGGCGCGCATCAATGCCTATGAGGATCTTCTCAAGGCCGCCAACGACAAGGGGCCAACGACGGCCCAGATCATGATCCAGACCGGTCCGCGCCTCGGCGGGACCGTGATCGAGGTTTCGAACCTTTCGAAGGGCTATGGCGATCGGCTGCTGATCGACGACCTGTCCTTCGCGCTGCCGCCTGGCGGGATCGTCGGCGTCATCGGTCCGAACGGTGCCGGCAAGACCACCCTGTTCCGCATGATCACGGGGCAGGAGAAGCCCGACTCCGGGACGATCCGCCTCGGCGAGACGGTGCAGCTCGGCTATGTCGACCAGTCGCGCGACAGCCTCGACCCGAACAAGACGGTCTGGGACGAGATTTCCGGGGGCAATGAGATTCTCTATCTCGGCAAGCGCGAGGTGAACTCCCGCGCCTATGTGTCCGGCTTCAATTTCAAGGGCGCCGACCAGCAGAAGAAGGTCGGCGTGCTGTCGGGTGGCGAGCGCAACCGCGTGCATCTCGCCAAGCTGCTCAAAGCGGGCTCGAACGTCCTGCTCCTCGACGAGCCGACCAACGACCTCGACGTCGACACGCTGCGGGCGCTGGAAGAGTCGCTGATGGACTATGCCGGCTGCGCCGTCATCATCAGCCACGATCGCTTCTTCCTGGACAAGCTCGCGACGCATATCCTCGCCTTCGAGGGCGACAGCCATGTCGAGTGGTTCGAGGGCAACTTCGAGGCCTATGAGGAGGACAAGAAGCGCCGCCTCGGCATCGATAGCGTCATCCCGAAGCGCATCCAGTACCGGAAGTTCTCGCGCTGACGCCTCAATCCCCTATGGCCACGCCCTCGCGGCGGCCGTCGGCGCCGCCTTCGATGCCGGTGGGGTTGATGCGGATCATCTGGATGCCGGAGGTCATGGCGGTGAGCTTCACCGTGTGACCCTTCGCTTCGAGCGCCGCTTTCCAGGCTTCTGCCTCCGTGCCGGCCTCGAGTTCGGTCGGGCCGTTGCGGCTGCCGAAGTTCGCCGCGTCCACCGCCTGTTGCGGATCCATCTTCCAGTCGAGCGTCGCGATGAGCGCGCGGGCGACATAGTTGATGATGGACGATCCGCCGGGCGAACCGGCGATCAGCACGAGGCGGCCGGCCTCGTCGAAGACGAAGGTCGGCGCCATGGAGCTGCGCGGGCGCTTGCCGGGCTCGACGCGGTTGGCGACCGGCTTGCCGTCGGCCTCGGGCGTGAAGGAGAAATCGGTCAGCTGGTTGTTGAGCAAAAACCCCGCGCTCGTCATCTGGCGCGCCCCGAACGCATCCTCGATCGACGAGGTCATCGAGACGGCGTTGCCGCTCGCATCGATGATGGCGATGTGGCTCGTGCCGTGCTCAAAGCCGTCAGAGGGCGCGAGCCGCAGCCCCTGCTTGCGCGGCGGGTCGCCGGCGGTGGCCTTGCCCATGGATTTTGTCGGGTCGATCAGGCCGGCCCGTGCCGCGACATAGGCGGGGTCGATCAACCCCTCGGTCGGCACGGCGGCGAAAGCGGGGTCCGCCACATAGGCGGCGCGATCCGCAAAGGCGAGGCGACCGGCCTCCGTGAAGAGATGCACCGCCTCAGGACCCGGACCGAGCGCTGCCATGTCGCGGCCGCCGAGCATGCCGAGGATCTGCAGCACCGCGATGCCGCCCGAACTGGGCGGCCCCATTCCGCATACGCGCCAGGTGCCGTAGGCTCCGCAGACCGCCTGCCGTTCGATGACGCGGTAGCCTGCTAGATCCGAGGCGGTCATCCCGCCGGGATTGGTCGGGTGCGTCGTCACCTTGGTCAGAACGGCCTCCGCGATCGCACCGGAGTAGAAGGCATCCGCTCCGCCCTCAGCCAGCAGGCGCAACGTCTGCGCATAGGCGGGGTTCTTCAGGATCGTACCCACCGTCTTGGGCGTGCCATCGGCGTTGTAGAAATAGGCCTTGGCCGCGGGATCGAGCGCGAGGTCCTTCTCCTGCGCGATGAGGCCGGCGAGGCGGGGCGACATGGCGAAGCCCTCGTCGGCGAGCCTGATCGCGGGCGCGAAGAGTTTCGCCCAAGGCAGCGTGCCCCAGCGCTTGTGCGCCTCGCCCAGAAGTCGCGGCACACCCGGCACGCCGACCGAGCGACCGCCGATCACTGCCTCGTAGAACTCCATCGGCTTGCCATCCGGCCGCATGAAAAGGACGGGCGTGGCGGCCATGGGCGCGGTTTCGCGCCCGTCGAGCGACGTGACGGCCTTGGTCTTGTCGTCCCAGTGGAGCAGGAAGGCGCCGCCGCCAAGGCCTGAACTCTGCGGCTCGACGAGACCGAGCACGAGCTGCGTCGCGATCATCGCGTCGACGGCGCTGCCACCCGCGACGAGGATCTGCCGACCGGCATCCGCCGCCAGCGGATTGGCCGCGGCGATCATGAAGCGCTTGGCGGTGCCGAGCGGTTTTACGGCGCGACCGGTCGCGGCCTCCGGCGCCTTGGTTGCCTGCGCGAGCGTGTCGGTGATCGGGATGGCGAGGGTCACGAGGCCCGCGAACAGTGCGATCATGGTCGGGTGTCGCATGGTGCAACCTCTCCCTCGCTTTCAGGTGCCGGAGCCTACGCCCGCGTCTGCGGCCCGGCAATCATCGCGTTGATCGCGCCTGCCGGTTGCAACCTCCGCGCGGACTTGTAAGGAAGCGCCGGTGCCCGGACGGCGCGGGCTCGACCGTGCGCCGCGGCACTCTTCCGGACCGCGTGGGAGGCGATCCATGACCGACTGGAATGCCGCCGCCTATTCGCGGTTCGAGGCAGAGCGAACGCGGCCCGCCCGCGATCTCGTCGCGCAACTGCCGTTAGGCGCCATCGGCGGCGTGGTCGATCTCGGCTGCGGCCCGGGCAATTCGACCGGGCTGCTCGTCGAGCGTTACCCTGACGCGCGCGTGACCGGCATCGACACGTCGCCCGACATGCTGGCGAAGGCACGCGCGCGGCTTCCGGCCGTGCAGTTCGAGCTGGCGGACATTGCGGGCTGGCGGCCGGCTGCACCCATCGACGTCCTCTATTCCAATGCAGCCCTCCAATGGCTTGCCGGCCATGAGACGCTGTTTCCGGCCCTGATGAGTCGGGTCGCTCCGGGCGGTGTGATGGCGGTGCAGATGCCGGACAATCTCGCCGAGCCGAGCCATGTCGCGATGCGCGTCGTCGCCGACCGTGCGCCCTGGCGTGCGCGCCTCGCCTATGCGGCGGCGGCACGCGCGACGCTCCTGCCGCCGCGCGGCTATGTCGAGGTGCTGTCGCCGCTCGCGGAGACTGTCGACGTCTGGCGGACGGTCTATCACCACCGGCTTGAGAACGCCGCCGCCATCGTCGCCTGGTTCAGAACGTCGGGCCTGCGTCCCTATGTCGATCCGCTTCCGGTGGACGAGCAGGCGGCGTTTCTGGCGGCCTATGAGCGCGAGATCGCCATGGCCTATCCGCTGCTCGGCGATGGCTCGGTCCTTCTCGCCTTCCCGCGTCTGTTCATCGTCGCGCGGCGTCGCGGCTGAGGCTGGCGCGGCGCCGGCGCTTGCGGCACAGTGCCCCGACGAGAAGGAGCCCGCCATGGCCGATGGACCCGATACCGCGACGCGAGCCGACATCATCCCCGTCCGTAAGGGCAAGGGAACGGCGGTCGGCACCTATATCGCCGATGGCGACGGCTTCGTGACCCGTCCGGTCGCCTCCATCGATCTCGGACCTGACGGCATTCCAGGCGACCGGCATGGTGGCCTGATGCGGCCGTCCGACGTGCGCACGCCGTGGCACCCGCGCGGGACGACGATCTTCAACGACCGCCAGCTCTCCATCGTCGCGGAAGACGAACTCGCGACGGTTGCCAAGCGCCTCGGCGTGCCGGCGGTGGAGCCGACCTGGCTCGGCGCCAACCTGCTGCTGCGCGGCATCCGCTCTCTCAGCACGCTGCCGAGAGGCACGCGGATCTTCTTTCCGTCGGGCGCGACGCTGCTCGTCTCGGACCAGAACGCGCCCTGCCGCTATGCCGGCGCTTCCGTTGCGGCGCAGTATCCGGACCAAAAGCGCCTCGACTTCCGCTTTGTCGAGGCCGCTGCCCGCATGCGCGGCGTCGTCGCCTACGTCGAACGGCCCGGCCTGATCGCGGCTGGCGACGCCATCACGATCCGAGTGCCGGAGCAGTGGATCTGGTAGGCGGCCTCGGACGGTCGCTCGCATCTCGACGACCGGTAACCCAGCCACGCTGATCGACCATCGTTGTCCCCATCGGGGTCCGTGGTAGTCTGGAAGTCTCCAGGGCGACGTCCGCGTGGCGTGCGCGTTTTCGCACAGATGCCGGGCGGTTCGTCGTGCACGACACGACGCACTGAAACGGGGGCTTCTGTGATGGGTTACGTCGTACTCGGGATCATCATCCTTATTCCGCTCATCCTGTATGGCTGGTACGCGTCGATCATCTCGAAGCGCAACGGCGCGCTGGAGGCGCTCTCGAGCGTCGACGTTCAGCTCAAGCAGCGGCTCGACCTCATTCCCAACATCCTCAAGATCGCGCGCAGCTTCATGGATCACGAGCGCTCGCTGCTCGAAGAGATCACCCAGCTTCGCACCAAGGCGGCGGCGCCCTACAACAAGGCCGACCCGAACGCGATCTCCGAACATCTCGCGGCGGCCGACCAGCTCTCTGCCCGCATGGGGCAGCTCATGGTCAATGTCGAGAACTATCCGACGCTGAAGTCGGACGCGACCATGGTCACCGCCATGCAGACCTACAACGAGGTCGAGGCCCAGATCGCCGCCGCGCGCCGGTTCTACAATTCGGCGGTGACGGCCCTGAACAACGCCATCCAGATCTTCCCCGGAAACATCCTCGCCAACATGGCGGGCGTCACCGGCATGCCCTTCTACAAGGCGGAAGAAGCGGTCCACGCGCCCATCGACGCCAGCACCTATCTGCGGTGATCGACGGCCATGATCGACTCAAGTCTCAGGCTCACGGGCTCCGCCCTCAAGAACGCGCCCGGCTTTGCCGCCCTGCTTGTGGCGAACAAGGTCCAGAACATTGCCGACGTCGAGGACGTCTATCCCGACGACAGTGATACTGAGCGGCCCTTCAAGCCCTATTACGACAAATACATCCTGCCGCGGGTGCAGGAGTATGAGAGATCACGCCTGGAAGTGCTCGCCGAGTTCCGCAAGAGGTGCTTCCTGGCGGCGCTCGGCATCGTTGCGGTGCTTGTGGTCGCCTATCTGATTTTTGCGAACTTCAGTGTGCACGAAGAAATCGGCAAGATGATCTTCGGTGGTGGCTTCCTGGCCATTTCGAGCCTGATCTTCTGGGCGGGGTCGCCGGTCTACAAGTACAAGGGTCGGGTGAAGTCCGATATCTTCCCGCTGGTCTTCGACTTTTACGGCGAGGCGTTCGAGTATCAGGCGGTGAGCGGCTTCAGCATCGGTTCGATCAAGTCGGCGGGAATCCTGCCCGATTACGACCGGGCGTCGACCGAGGACTATGTCGCCGGCACCCATCTCGGTGTGAAGATCGAGCTCACCGAGGCGCAGCTGATCAAGAAGACCGGCTCCGGCAAGAACCGTCGCGATACGACCGTGTTTCGTGGGATCTTCATTCTCCTGAGCATGAACAAGCGCTTTGAGGGCCGGACGATCATCAAGCGGGATCGCGGGACGATCGGGAACTGGTTCTCGGGTGCCCCGTCGGGGCTCGAGCGCGTCAAGCTCGAGGATCCGGTCTTCGAAGACAAGTTCGAAGTCTATGGCAGCGATCAGGTCGAGGCCCGCTATCTCCTGACGACGAGCTTCATGGATCGCCTGGTGAGCCTCGAAAACCTCGTTCGTGCCGACTCGATCCAATGCAGCTTCTTCGACAATCGCCTGCTGATGATGCTGAGTTCGTCGCATGATCGGTTCGAGACCTCGTCGATCTTCAAGCCGGCGACCTTTGTCGAGGACACACAGACCATTCTCGCCGAGATGCGCGAGGTGTTCAGGATCATCGAGACGCTGAAACTGCAGGAACAGACCCGGCTCTGACCTCGTGATCCGTGTCGTTCCGGCGCCACTGGAAATCGGCCGGCGCATGCGATAGCGCAGGGCGGGTTTCGCAGCGGAGCGTCCATGGCCATCACACTCACGATCGGGGAACTGGTCGACCGGTTTCCGGACTTCAAGGTCGCCGTGATCATTGCGGACGGGCTGTCGATCCCGACTGAACGATCGGTCGAACTCGATGCGGATATCGCGGCGCGCGAGGCGGACTGTCGGGCCGCTCACGCCGGAACCGACCTCTCCGCGATCCCGGGCGTCGCTGCCTGGCGCAGCGCCTACAAGGGCTTCGGCATCAAGAAGACCAGCTATCGTTCATCGGTCGAACGCCTGATCAAGCGGGTCCTGGCGGGCGAGCGGCTGCCATCGATCAACGCCTTTGTGGACGCCTACAACGCGGTGTCGCTGTCGCACGGTTTTTGTGTCGGTGCCGATGATCTCGACCGGATCGCGCCGCCCGTGGCGTTTCGCTATGCCCGAGACGGCGACACGTTTCTCGACATGGGTGCCGAAGTCGGGGAGGATCCGAACGATCCGCCGAAGGAGGGCGAGGTTGTGCTCGCCGACAGCCGTCATGTGCTGTGCCGCCGCTGGAACTGGCGTCAGGACATGCGCTCGGCCATAACGCCTGTAACGCGCCGGGCCCTGATCACCGTGCAGGCGAATGGTTGGGGTTCGCTGGCTCCGGCGGTCACCGATCTCACCGATCTGCTCACCCGCTTCTGTGGCGGATCCTGTGTCAGCGCCGTCGCATCCGCCGATCAGCCGACCATCACGCTGTGAGCGGATCGCTGGTTTCCGCGAGACGGCGTGATGCTCACGCCGCCGCCCGGCTCTCGCGCGGGCGCACGCCGAGGAGATGGCAGATCGCATAGACGAGATCGGCCTTGTTCATTGTGTAGAAGTGAAAATCGGTCACGCCCTGACGGTGGAGATCGAAGACCTGTTCGGCGGCGACCGCAGCCGCGACAAGCTTGCGGGTGGCGACGTCCTCATCAAGCCCGTCGAAGCGATCGGCAAGGGATGCGGGTACGCTCGTGCCGCAGCGCGCCGCAAACCGCGCGACCTGTCGGAAGTTCTGGACGGGCACGATGCCGGGAATGATCGGGATCGTGATGCCGGCCGCCCGGACGCGGTCGAGATAGCGCCAGTACTGTGCATTGTCGAAGAAGAACTGGGTGATGGCGCGCGTGGCGCCCGCATCGACCTTGCGCTTCAGCACCTCGATGTCGATCGACCAGTCGGCGCTTTCGGGATGCTTTTCGGGATAGGCCGAGACCGAGACCTCGAAGTCGCCGATCGCCCGAATGCCGGCCACGAGGTCGGCTGTGGTGGCGTAGCCGTGCGGATGGGGCACGTAGCGGGCGCCGACACCGTCCGGCGGATCGCCGCGCAGCGCGACGATGTGGCGAATGCCCGCGTCGCGATAGGCGCGGATGACGGTGTCGATCGCCGCTTTGTCGGCACCGACACAGGTGAGGTGGGCCGCCGGGCGCAACGCCGTTTCGCGTGCGATCCGGGCGACAGTCGCGTGGGTGCGGTCGCGCGTCGTGCCGCCGGCGCCGTAGGTGACGGACACGAAGGCCGGTTCAAGCGGGGCGAGCCGGTCGATCGCCACCCAGAGCGCCTGTTCCGTTTCCGCATCCTTGGGCGGAAAGAACTCGAAGGAGATGCGCAGGCCGGATCGGTCGGGTCGTTCCACCATCACGCAACCTCCAGTGAAACTGGTACGGCGTCGCCCAGGATCCGCGGATCGCGGGCCGTCCAGATCGCGACACCGATCTGGCGGGCCGGATCATCGGGCACGATCAGACGATACTCCTGCGGCGCGAGGCCCGCGGCCGCCAGCCAGCCCTCCATCGCCTCGCGCGAGAAACCGAGGCGGCGATGCGCCGCTTCCTCGCGCAGACGCTCGATTTCGTGCGGCGCGAAGTCGACGACGACCATCCGGCCGCCGGGGCGAAGCGTGCGGGCCGCCTCTCGCAGCGCCCGTGCGCCGTCATCGAGGAAGTGCAGCACCTGGTGGATGATGACGAGATCGTAGGCTCCTTGCTCGACCGGCAGGGCGAAGAGATCGCCCTGGCGCACGACCGTGTTGCGCAGCCCCGCGCGCTCGATATTGGCGCGTGCGAGCGCCAGCATCTCGGCGCTGCCGTCGACGCCGACCGCGCGCTGGGCGAGCGGGGCGAAAAGCTCGAGCATCCGCCCCGTACCGGTGCCGAGATCGAGCAGCGCCTGCACCGGACGATCCCCGATGATCGCGCGCAACGCGGTCTCGACGACCGTGTCGGAGGCGTGCAGGGCGCGGATCCGGTCCCAGTCGGCGGCGTGGCGCGCGAAATAGGCCGCGGCCTGGCTCGCCCGAGCCGCACGGACGTCGACAAGGCGGTTGCGATCGGCGGCGAGGATACGGTCGGTCGGATCCAGCCGACGCAAGAGGTCGCGCAGAAGATCGGCCTTGAGCGTGCCTTCCGCGAGCCGGAAGAAGGCCCAGGATCCCTCGCGGATCCGCTCGACCAGGGCTGCCTCGACCAGGAGCTTGAGATGGCGCGAGATGCGCGGCTGCGACTGGCCCAGAATTTCCGTGAGATCTGTGACGTTGAGTTCACCCTCGGCGAGCAGGGCGAGGATGCGCAGGCGGCTGACCTCGCCCGCGGCCTTGAGGAGGCCGAGAACGATGGGGAAGGGGGCCTGCTGATCGGGGATCATTCGCGAGTCTCAGGATGACATAAAGATATCCTTATACGCTTATCGTTGTTTGGCAAGTGGCGATGTCGGTTTTTCGCGAGTTTGTGTCGAAGGCTGGGCAGGGGGGCGCCGGGCGGCATCCCGCAATGCGATGCACAGGGTGGGGAGACGGCCAAAACGAAACGGGGAGCCGCGAGGCTCCCCGTTCCTTCAACTTCCGGCTGGCCGACAGGGCCGCCGTCCAAATGTCACGACACTGAACCGATCTAGAAAACGCCGATGACGATCGCGCCCACGAACAGAAACGAGGCGCAAAGCACGAGCATGTCGATCTTCCGTGTCAGGGTCATCCGGACCTCCCTGGTTGATCTGGGTGCCACGCTAGCGCAGTTTTGACCGGCAGCCAAGATCCTGTGTCACGACTTCGTAGCACTCGGACAGAAGGTCATACTTAAAATTCCATTAACATAATGATTCCATTGAGTATTCACCGGTAGCCCGCTGTGGACCGTCCAGAGGCCTGAAGGGGTAGCGTCCGGCGGTCATCCTTGCCTTGCGGCCTGTGGTGGTCAGGAACGATCAACCAATCGAGGGCGCCGCGTCGAGGCGGTTATGGAGTGCCTCTTGACATTGAGCATGGGAGTATCCAAAATGTATATGTAAATAACATTCTTCATGGAGGTCACTATGGCGACACTTTCCGCCGACGCTTCCGCTCTGGGCATCGCCGATGACGACCAGATGCATCGAGGCCACAAAAAGCATCGCCGCAACCGGCACCAAAAGCGCCATCATCACCATTCCTGTGGTGTGTGGCGTCATGGCGAGGGCACCCGTCACGAGCGTGTCATGCGTGGGCACTGGCGTCCCTTTGAACTCGTGGCGATGGTGCTCGGCTTCGTGGTGTTCTGGCCGATCGGCCTTGCCATTCTCGCCTGGAAGAAGAACTGGTTCGGTCTTGGTGCATGGTTCGCCTCCACAGACGATCGCCGGTCCGACACCCCGCGCTCGCCCGCCGACGTGACGGCGAACACTGCCTTTGCCGCTTATCGCGACGCCGAGCTCGATCGGCTCGAGGCCGAACGCCGCCGTCTCGCGGAGGAAGAGCGCGCCTTCGCCGAGTTCATGGATCGCCTGCGCCGCGCGCGCGACCAGGAGGAGTTCGAGCGCTTTCTGGCCGAGCGCCGGACCTGATCCGGCGATATCTCCGGTGGGCGAGGCGGTGGGTGCAACCGCCGCGCCGCCGCCGGCGGCCAGTTCAATCGATCAGCGCATCGAGGCCGCGCACCAGGCCTTGCGTCGACACGACCTTGCGCGCGGCAAGCAGCGTCCCCCCGACATAGGGGGCGGCCGATGCGCCGGCGTCGTGGCGCAACGTCAGGCGTTCATCGGCGAGCGCGAAGATCGTCTCGCAGGAAAGCACATAGCCGGGCAGGCGCAGCGAATGGACCTGCACGCCGTCGCCATCGCCGACTGCCGCACCGCGCGTGCCGGGAATACCGGTCACCTCGCTCACCGGGCGTGACGTCGCCTTCTGGCGTACCGTCGCCAGCGTCTCGGCGAGTTCGCGGGCGGTGCCCGACGGCGCGTCGGGCTTTTTCGCGCTCGCATAGTCGATGATCTCGACATCCGGCACATAGCGCGCCGCCATCAGGGCGAAACGCTTGAGCAAGGTGGCGGTGATCGAGAAATTGCCGGCGGCGATGACGCCGCGCTCCGCCTTGCGCGCGGCCGCCGCGATCTCGGCATAGTCCGCCGCTCCGAGCCCCGAGGTGCCGACGACCACGTGGCGCCCGGCGGCCAGCGCCGCCATCGCATGGCCCTTCACCACGTGCGGCTTGGTGTAGTCGATGACGACGTCGGAAGGGGTCGCCAGCGCCTCCTCCAACGTGGCGACGATGGTGATCCCGCAGGGCTCCGACTGGCCGGCGACGAGCGCGGCATCGCGCCCGGCGGCCGTGCGGGAGACGGCAGCGGCCAGCGTGAGGTCGGGCGCGGCGGCGATCGCGGTGACGAGGGCCTTGCCGACCCAGCCGGAGGCTCCGACAACGACGATTCTGATCATGATCGGCTCCGTTCCGTCGGTTGGGCCTGTGTCGACGCGATCCGCGTCCGCCGCCCGATCATCACCACCAGCACCACCGCGACGGCGAAGGCAAGCGTGGCGCCGTCGATCGTCTCGCCATTGATGAGGGCGGCAAAGCCGAGCGTGACGAAGGTCTGCAGAAGCTGCGTCTGGGAAACGCGGGCGACACCGCCCATCGCCATGCCGGCGTTCCAGAAGAAGAAGCCGAGATACATGCTCATCAGGCCCAGATAGGCGAGGGCTGCCCAGATGTCCCCGCCGATCGCGCCGGCATCGGCCGGCCAGAGCCAGAGCGTGGCGGGTATCGTCACCGGCAGGGCAAGGATCACGCACCAGGATATGACCTCCCAGCCCGGCATGGTGCGGCTGAGCGAGGCGGAAATCGTGTAGCCGACGGCGGCGCTCGCCACGGCGAGCAGCAGAAGCGCATCACCCGCCGCAAAACCCTGCGCGCCGCCATGGAGCACGGCGAAGGCGACCACCAGTGCAGCGCCGGCGATGCCACAGAGCCAGAAGGCGAGCGATGGCCGCTCGCGCATGAGGATGGCGGAGGCGGTCGCGGTGGCGAGCGGCAGGAGCCCGACGACCACGCCGCCATGGCTCGCCGGCACCGTCGCCATGGCGATGCCGGTGAAGCCTGGAAAGCCGCCGACGAGCAGGAGCGCTGAGAGCGCGAGCTTGGGCAGGGCCGCCCGGTTCGGCAAGGGACGGCGCAGCATCGCGACGACGAGGATCGCGGCGAGCCCCGCGATCGCAGCCCGGGAGACAGTGATGAACCAGGGGTCGAGGGCCGTCACGGCATAGCGCGTCATCGGCAGCGACCCTCCGAAGATCACGACGCCGGTGATGCCGAGAAGCAGTCCGAGTGTTTCGCGCGAGCGCATGAGGGCAATCCTGACCCGCGAACTGGGCACTACGCCGAGGGGCCGCACCAACGCAAAACTGGAATGGATCCGATCACCGAACCTGATCAGCCGTCGGCGGCTCGGGCGGAGCGCGAGAAGACGACGATGATGAGGGCGGCGGCGACGGTAAGGAAGAGAGCCCCGCGCAGGCCGGTGAACTCGGCCACCATGCCGATCAATGGCGGCCCGAGCAGAAAGCCCGAATAGCCCATGGTCGTGACCGCCGCGATGCCGCGACCCGGTGCCTCCGGATCCGCCCGGCCGCCGCCGGCGAACAGCACCGGCGCGATGTTGCCGACGCCGACGCCCGCCAGCGCGAAAGCGATGATCGCAGGAATGGGCGAGACGACCGTGAGCGCCGCAATCAGGCCGGCGGTGAGGGCGACGGCGCTGAAAAACACCACCGCCACCGATCCGAACCGCGTCCGCAGCACGTCACCGGTGAAGCGGGCAACCGCCATGCCGGTCGAGAAGGCGGCATAGCCGAAGCCAGCGACATAGACGGAGGCGTTGACGTTCTGCACGAGGTGGAGCGCGCTCCAATCGAGCATCGCCCCTTCGATCAGCAGTGCGAGGAAGCAGAGTGCGCCGAGACCCAGCGTCGCCCGCGTCGGCAGGCCGAAGCTGGTGCCGGAGGTGCCCTGGTCGATCGAGGCCGGAAGATAGCGCCAGGTCGCGTAGATCATCATCGCAAGCGTGACGGCGATGACGAACAGCACATGCACCGTCTCGCCCGCCGCGCCGATGATGATGCCGCCGATCGCCGCCCCGATCGCCGAACCGACGCTGAACCAGCCGTGGAACGACGACATCACGGCGCGCTTGAGCCGGATCTCGACCGCAAGGCCATGCGCGTTCATGGCGACGTCGAGCGCGCCGAGCGCCGCCCCGAACACGACGAGGGCCGCCGCCAGCGTGAGGGGCGTGGATGCGAAAATCGGCAGGCAAAAGGAAAGGCAGAACGCGAAACCGGTGAGCTTGGCGACCGGCGCGCTGCCGATGCGGTTGATGACATAGCCTGCGATCGGCATGGCAAGGATGCCGCCGCCGGCCATCGCCAGCAGGATCCAGCCGAACACGCCGGTGCCGACGCCGAGTTCCGCCTTCGTCAGCGGGATATGCGGCACCCAACTGCCGGTCAGCATGCCGTGCATGAAAAAGGTGACGGCGATCGCCGCACGGGCGGCCGTGACATCCCGGGAGATGGCGGAGGTGGGGGGCTGTGTGTCGTGCATGGCGCCTTCCTAGCGGCGCCGCCCTGACTCGTCGATAGCGACAGCGGTTCCGCCTCTGCAATCAGCGGGTGGCCTGCCGCGTTCCCCCGGTCTTGCCGACCCCGTTCAAATCGGGCATCTGGCTACGATGCAGCCGGAGCCGGACTCGCCGATCGCCAGCAAGGTTTTCGCCTCCCCGAACCACGGCGAGCGGGTCGGCGTCGACGCGCCCTCCATGCTCATCCTGCACTACACGGGCATGGACGATACCGGCAAGGCGTTGCAATGGCTCGCCAATCCGGTTTCGCAGGTGTCGTGCCACTATTTCGTCTTCGAGGATGGTCGCGTCCTCCAGATGGTGCCGGAGGCTCGCCGCGCCTGGCATGCCGGCGTCTCCTCCTGGGAGGGGATCCGCGACATCAACTCCCAGTCGATCGGCATCGAGATCGCCAATCCGGGCCACGAGTTCGGCTATCGCGATTTCCCCGAGCCGCAAATGGCCGCGGTCGTCGACCTCGTCGTCGACATCGTCCGGCGGTGGCGGATCAAGCCGTGGCATGTGCTCGCCCATTCCGACGTCGCGCCGCTGCGCAAGGAGGATCCGGGCGAGCGGTTCGACTGGCGACGCCTCGCCGAGGCCGGCGCGGGGCTCTGGGTTCCGCCGGCGCCGATCGGCGGAGGCCGATTTTTCGCGCGGGGTGATCAGGGGCAGCCGATCGAGGCGCTGCAGGCCATGTTCGCCTATCTCGGCTATGGCCTTGCGATCACCGGCAGCTATGACGAGACGACCGAAGCGGTGGCGCGGGCCTTTCAGCGCCATTTCCGGCCGGTGAAGGTCGACGGCATCGCCGACCGTTCGACGATCGAAACCCTTCGCGCCGTCACGGCGTTGAAGGCAGTCTGACATAGGAGCCCCCTCATGCGGGTCGTCATCATCGGGGCGGGGATCGCCGGCCTTTCGACCGCCTGGGCGCTGACCAAGCGCGGCCATGACGTGACGCTTCTCGATCAGGGGCCGATCCCGAACCCGCTCGCGGCGTCGGGCGATCATCACCGCATCATTCGCCGGGCCTATGGCGGGCAGGATGGCTATACGCGCCTGATCACCGAGGCCTTCCACGCATGGGAGGAGGTCTGGCAGGACATCGGTGCGCGGCACGAGGCGCCGGTCGGCTTTCTCTGCGTGTCGCAACAGCCGGGGGACGAGGCCGATCATCTCGTCGAGGGGCTCGCGCGCGGCGGGTACCCGCATGAAACGCTGGCGCCGCAGGCGGCGGCCGCACGCTGGGCCTTTCTCGATCCGGCGACGTTCCGATCGGCGACTTTCAGCCACGAGGGCGGTGCGCTGTTCTGCAAGGCCATCGCGCGCGATCTCGCCCGCTGGCTGAGCGAACACGGTGCGCGGGTGCTGCCCGACACGCGGGCCGTCGCGGTCGACGCGGATACGGGCACCGTCACGCTGGCGGACGGTGCGCGCCTGATGGCGGATGAGATCGTGATCACTGCCGGCGCCTGGGCGCTGCGACTGATGCCGTCGCTGGCCGACGTCCTGACGACCTATCGCACGGCGGTCGCCTATTTCGTGCCACCGTCCGGGCTCGAGGCCGCCTGGGCGGCGGCGCCCGTCATTCTCGACGCCGGGGGCGCGTCTGACGGCTACGTGCTGCCGCCGGGTGGCGGCGGCGGGCTGAAGTTTGGAACCGGCTGGCACAAGCGTCCGACCGACAATCCCGATGCCGACCGCGTGCCGCAACCGGGCGAGGCGGAGGCTATTCGCCGCTATTTCTCCCCGCCCTTCGCGCGGATCGAGGAGTATCGGCCACTCGACGTCGTGACCTGCTGCTACACGTTCACGGCCGATGAGCGGTTTACGGCGCGCCGCGAGGGCAAGGTGCTCGCGGTCTCCGCCTGTTCCGGCCACGGCTACAAGTTCGGGGCGGCGGTCGGGCGACGGGTCGCGAGCGCGGTCGAGACGCGGGATGATCCGGGGCTGCTCGCCTGGCTGCGCGCGGAGGCGGGCGCGGCGTGACCGATCGCACATCGACGCGGGCGGTGACGGTCTAGAAGGATCCCACGGTTCATTCCGTGACCCCAAAACCTTCCCAAGGCGAGCCCCCCACGGCTCGCCCTTTTTTTGTCCGGCCCTCGGATGCCGACTTGGCGGCCTGTGCGTTACGGCACGGCGGTTGCCGACGTGAGGGGGCATTGTCGCGTCATTGGATGTTTCCTCCTCCCTGACTGTCCCCGACACCGGCGAGCCCCTCTGGCGGCTCGCCGTTTTCTTTTGCCGGGGCTCCGTGATCCGGAACCCGCGATTGACGCGCGCGGTGATCTCCGCCACACACGGCCGAGCCAGTCGGCCGGGCGGCCGCTATCCGCGAGGATGGAGGAAAGTCCGGGCTCCATGGAGACAAGGCGCCGGATAACGTCCGGCGGGGGCGACCCCAGGGATAGCGCCACAGAGAGCAGACCGCCGTCCGGTTCGCCGTGACGGTAAGGGTGAAAGGGTGCGGTAAGAGCGCACCGCGCATGCGGTAACGGATGCGGCATGGCAAGCCCCGCCTGGAGCAAGACCGAATAGGGATGGTCGGGTGGATCCTTCGGGATGCCGCCAGGTGTGTCTTCACGCCACCGTCCGGGTTGGTTGCATCGAGGCGTTCCGGCAACGGGCGCCCCAGAGGAATGGCCGCCACGTCCGGAGCGATCCGGGCCATACAGAACCCGGCTTACAGGCCGACTGGCTCTTTTCCCCACATCCATGATCGCCAGCCGTCGGCGCGGGGCAGATGTGCCCAAAACGCTTGTGATGTCGGCAGTAATCACCAAATACCAAAACATCAGATTTCACTGTGAATTACAGCTGAAATACTTCGTTTACTTTTTTTCGACGCCTTCGAAGAAAGTCCGCGCTGGCGTGTTTACCGAAGCAGCGGATGCGCAACGACGCGATCGCGGGGTCAATAACGTCAGTTTTTTCAGGGAGTTCGTGTAATGATGCTCGCGCATTTGTCGTTTGACGAGACTGATGCCACCTCGGCACCTGTATGCGCCAAGCATGTTCTGGCGAATCCCGCTCCCGAAATTTTGGATCAGGTACAGGCTATTGATGAAATCAGGATTTCATACGTACGCATTTCCAATGAAGGACAGCGTTTGATGCTCGATGATACTGTTCCGGATCTTGATCTTCTCATCCGCGAGCGGCTTGTCGTCGTCGAATGGCGGGGCGACTTCATTTACGCCGATGCCATTGAAGCCGAAGACCTCGACACCGTCCTCGAGCATCTCGCCCGGCGTGGCGTCGGACGAGGTGCCGGCGAGCGGTTGATCGCCGAGTACAATCGCTTTGTCGCGTCGGTCGACGCGCTTCATGCGGCCCACATGACCGCGCTGCTCGACGCCATGCATGGCGACATGCCGGATACGGCGCGTGTCGCCGAACTGCGTGCCCTCAATCTGGCCTTCCGCGAGCGGTTCTCGACCCTCGGCGGCCGCTTCGCACAGGTGCGGATGAACCGCCCGCGGACGCTCTGGACGCCGGTCGGCGGGCTCGCCGCACCGAACTGATCGGCGGAAACGCCTGACCACACGCATAATCGGGCCGAGCGTCGCGATCGCGGCGCTCGGCCTTTGCATTTCCGGGCTTCCCGGCGATCTGAAAGGGCGCTGCATGCCGGTGAGAAGGGCTCTGCCGGGGTCCGCCGGTGCGGCGGGATCGGCGCCATTTTTGCCCTTCCTTAACCTTTCCCTGCGGTTAATCGGCGACGAGGACGGTGCCGCTTCCGGGCGCCGCCCGATGGTGCGGATCCGTCATGCCAGCCCTTGCCCTGCCACACGCCGATCCACGGCATGTTCCGGTCATGCTGGCCGAAGTCATGCGCTATCTCGCGCCGCGCGAAGGTGAGATCGTCGTCGACGGAACCTTCGGCGCGGGGGGCTACACGCGGGCGATCCTTGGCGCCTCCCCAGGCCGGGTCATCGCCATCGACCGCGACCCGACCGCCATCGCCGGCGGCGCGGCTCTGGCCGAAGCTGCCGGTGACCGGCTGACACTCGTCGAAGGCCGTTTCGGCGATCTCGACCGTCTGGCGGCCGAGACTGGCGCGCCGCACGTCGACGCCGTCGTCCTCGATGTCGGCGTCTCGTCGATGCAGATCGATCAGGCCGAGCGCGGCTTTTCGTTCCGTCAGGACGGTCCCCTCGACATGCGCATGGAGCCGCGCGGCCCGACGGCCGCCGATCTCGTCAACACGCTGCCGGAGGGTGCGCTCGCCCGGCTCTTCCAGGTTCTGGGCGAGGAACGTCGTGCCGGTGCTCTGGCACGCGCGATTGTGACGGATAGGGCTGAAAAGCCCTACACCCGCACCGCGGAGCTCGCGGCGCTGTGCGGACGCGTCATCCGGACGAAACCCGGCGACATCAACCCGGCGACCCGGGCCTTTCAGGCGCTCAGGATCGCCGTCAATGGCGAACTCGACGAACTCGGGCGGGCCCTCTTTGCTGCCGAACGTGTTTTGCGCCCCGGCGGTCGGCTGGTGGTCGTCACCTTCCATTCGCTCGAGGATCGGATCGTGAAGACCTTCCTCGCCGAGCGCAGCCGCGTCACCGAGGGTGGTTCGCGGCATCGGCCGGCCCAGCCGATCGCGCCGGCGACGTTCTCGCTCGCGGTCAAGGGCGCCGTTCCGGCGGGCGAGGAGGAGGCGCGGGAGAACCCGCGGGCGCGATCCGCCAAGCTGCGCGCCGCCATCCGCACCGACGCGCCGGCCTTGCCCGTCGATCTCGGCCTACTCGGCATTCCCGACTTCAACCCCAGGGGGACGCGCCGCCCATGATCCGGTTGCTCAACATCATCATGGTGGCGCTGCTGTTTTCGTCGGCGGTCGTGGTCTACTCGATCAAGTACGACTCGACGATCAAGCTCGAAAAGATCGGGCGCATGACGCGCGAGGTCGAGCGCGAACGCGCGCGGATCAGCGAGTTGCGGGCCGAATATGCCTCGCTGTCGCAGCCCGAGCGCATCAAGACCCTGAGCGCAGCCCATCTCGATCTCAAGCCGATGTCGATCGATCAGGTCGTTTCGCTCGGTGAACTGCCGGAGCGTCCGACGATCGGCGATCCGATCGCCGACAAGCTGAAGGGGCTCGGCCTCGACGCCGATCCCGTCGTCACGGGGTCGACGCCATGACCACTGATCACCCGACCGATCATCACAGGACCGATGACGCCATGACCGATCGCGACGTGCCATCGGCGGACGAGGCCATGCTTCAGGCCGACGTTTCGTCGCCGCCCGTGGCGGAGCCTGTGCCGCAGCGGCGCAAGAAGCTTTCGAAGCTTGAAAAGAGCTCCGCCCGCATCGGTCTCGCGATCCTTGCATTTGTGATGATCTACGCGACGATCTTCGTGCGTCTCGGCTGGTTCGCCATCGTTCCGGTCGACGACGACAAGTCGCGCAGCACGGCACAGGATGAGATCGCTGCCGCGCGCCCCGACATCCTCGATCGCAACGGCGAAGTGCTCGCGATGGACGTGAAGGTTCCCTCGCTCTACGCCGAGCCGCGCAACCTGATCGATGTCGACGAGGCGACCGAGCAGCTCACCACCGCCATCCCGGAACTCGATCCGCGCGAGGTGCGCGCCAAGCTCGCCACGCAGAAGGGGTTCGTCTGGCTGAAGCGCGAGGTGACGGCGGAGGAGCAGGCGGCGGTGCATGCGCTGGGCCTGCCGGGCGTCGGCTTCCTCACCGAGAACAAGCGCGTCTACCCCAACGGCCCGACGCTCAGCCACGTGCTCGGCTTTGTGAACATCGACAATCAGGGCATCGCGGGCATCGAGAAGTACATCGACCGGAGCGGGCTCGCCGATCTGCATGCGCTCGGCTTTGCCGACAGGACGCAGGATCTCGCCCCGGTGCGTCTGTCGATCGATCTTCGCGCGCAGCATGTGATGCGCGACGAGTTGCTCGCCGGCATGCAGCGCTTCAACGCAAAGGCTGCCGGCGGCGTCGTGTTGGACGTCAACACCGGAGAGATGATCGCGCTCGTCTCGCTGCCGGACTTCGATCCGAACAATCCGGGCGATCCGACGGCCAAGGAGAACGAGGACAAGATCAACCGCATCAATGTCGGCGTGTTCGAGATGGGCTCGACCTTCAAGGCGCTGACACTCGCCATGGCGATCGATTCCGGCCGCTTCAACACCGAATCACGCCTCGATGCCCGCGCGCCGCTGCGCTATGGCCGCTTCTCGATCAGCGACTACCACGCGCAGCGCCGGGTTCTGTCCCTGCCAGAGGTCTTCACCTATTCGTCCAACATCGGCACGGCGCGGATGGCGCTGGCGCTCGGCGTCGATGCGCACAAGGCTTTTCTGCGCAAGCTGGGCCAGCTTACCCGCCTCGTTACCGAACTGCCAGAAAACGCTGCGCCGATCATCCCGCCGCGCTGGGGTGAACTCAACACCGTGACGATCTCCTTCGGCCATGGTCTGTCGGTCGCGCCGCTGCAGGCCGTCATGGCCGTCGGCGCGATGATGAATGGCGGCTATCTGGTGAAGCCGACCTTCATCAAGCAGGAGGTCGACGCGGTCCCGGCCGATGCGCCGCGTGTTTTGACGAAGCACACGTCCGACGTCATGCGCTACCTCATGCGGCTCAACGCCGAGAAGGGAACGGCCGGCAAGGCCGATGTGCGCGGCTATTTCGTCGGCGGCAAGACCGGCACCGCCGAGAAGGTGATCGGCGGGCGCTACTCGAAGACCAAGCTTCTCACGACCTTCATGGCGGTCTTTCCGTTCGACAAGCCCAAGTATCTCCTTCTCGTGATGTATGACGAGCCGCAGCCGACCAAGGAAACCTATGGCTTCGCCACCGCCGGCTGGAACGCGGCGCCGACCGCGGGGCGGATCGTCGAGCGCATCGCACCGCTTCTCGGCGTCGAGCCACGGTTCCAGGAAATCACGAACGACGTCCCGCCCTTGACCAGCACCGAGGCGGAGCCGACTGTCCGCTTTGCGGCGAACGGGCAGTGATGCGAGACGACGAGGGGCGATGATGGGGGCAATGTCGTTGGCGGCGCTGCTGCCGCCGGGAGCGCGGATCATCGCCGGCCCAACGGACCAGTCGATCAGCGCGATCACGGCCGACAGCCGCGCGATCACCAGCGGCAGCCTGTTTTGCGCGATGCGCGGTACCAAACTCGACGGCATGTCGTTTGCCGCACAGGCCGCCCGCGACGGGGCCGTCGCGATCCTCGGCGAGACGCCACCGTTGGAAGCCCTGCCGGCAACCGTCACCGTTGTGCTGGTCGAGGATGCGCGCCGGGCGCTCAGCCATCTTGCCGCAAGCTTTTATCCCGCGCAGCCGGCGACGATCGTCGCGGTCACCGGCACGAGCGGCAAGACGTCGGTCGCCGCCTTCACTCGTCAGATCTTTGCCCATGCCGGCTATCAGGCGGCCTCCATCGGAACCATCGGGCTCGTCGCGCCCTGGGGCGAGACCTATGGCTCGCTCACGACGCCCGACCCGCTGGCGCTGCATAAGCTCCTCTCCGAGCTTGCCGGGCGTGGCGTGACGCATGTCGCAATGGAAGCCTCCTCCCACGGCCTCGACCAGCATCGTCTCGACGGCGTGCGGCTGTCGGCCGCCGGCTTCACCAATCTGTCGCGTGATCACCTCGACTATCACCCAACGGTCGAGGCCTATCGCGACGCCAAGCTGCGGCTGTTCACCGATCTCCTGCCGCGAGGCTCGACCGCGGTAGTGACCGCCGATCATCCTGAGAGCGATGCGTTCAACTTGGCCGCAACCGGGCGCGGGCTGTCGCTTCTCGCGGTTGGCCGGAATGGTACGGGTCTGACGCTGACCGACACCGTCGTCGACGGGTTCGCCCAGCGTCTCGATGTCACCTATCGTGGCCGTGCCTATCGTGTACGACTGCCGCTCGCGGGCGCTTTCCAGGTCGAGAACGCGCTCGTCGCCGCGGGTCTGGCGCTCGCTGTCGGGACGCCGGAGGAGGTGGTCTTTTCCGCCATCGAGAGGCTCGAAGGCGCCAAGGGCCGGCTCGACCGCGTCGGGGCCGTTCGGGGCGCGCCGGTCTTCATCGACTACGCGCACAAGCCGGATGCGCTCGAGAAGGCGATCGAAGCCTTGCGCCCCTTCGTGTCGCGGCGCCTCGTGGTGGTCTTCGGCTGCGGCGGGGACCGCGATCCCGGCAAGCGGCCGATGATGGGGGCGATCGCGGCGCGTCTCGCCGACACCGTCATCGTCACGGACGACAATCCGCGCAGCGAGGATCCGGTGGCGATCCGGTCGGCCATTCTCGCGGCGGCCCCCGGCGCGATCGAGATCGGGGACCGGGCCGAGGCGATCCGACGGGCGGTGTCTGATCTTCAACCGGGCGATGCACTGCTCGTCGCGGGCAAGGGCCATGAGGTCGGCCAGATCGTCGGCTCTGTCACCCTGCCATTCTCGGATCACGCCGTCGCGCGCGATGCGATTGCTGCCACAGACGGTGCGTAGGGCGCGCGCGACGCTCGACTCACCGACGCGGCGTGCTATGGCGTGCTCTGGTTAAGCTTTCTTCGCCGTCGAGGACGCCTCCATGTTTCATTGGCTGAGCCAATACAGCGCCCAGATCGAAGTCCTCAACGTCTTCCGCTACATCACCTTCCGCACCGGCGGGGCCATCGCCACCGCCTTGCTCTTCGTCTTCCTCTTCGGGCCGCGCATCATCGCCATGCTGCGGATCAAGCAGGGAAAGGGTCAGCCGATCCGCGAGGACGGGCCGCAGTCGCATCTCGCCAAGAAGGGCACGCCGACGATGGGCGGCCTGATGATCCTGTCGGGACTGATCGTTTCCTCGCTTCTTTGGGGCAATCTCACGAACCTCTATGTCTGGAGCGTCCTGTTCGTGACCGTCGGTTTCGGCGCGATCGGCTTTTACGACGACTATCTCAAGGTCACGAAGCAGAGCCACAAGGGCCTGTCGGGCAAGGCGCGGCTGGCGATCGAGGCGATCATCGCGGCGATCGCTGCGGCGATCATGGCCTATGCCGCCGGCAGCACGCCGTTCTCGACGTCGCTCGCTTTCCCGTTCCTCAAGGACCTTCTTGTCGATCTGTCCTATTTCTTCCTGATCTTCGCGGCTTTCGTGATCGTGGGCGCCGGCAATGCGGTGAACCTCACCGATGGTCTCGACGGTCTCGCCATCGTGCCGGTCATGGTTGCGGCGGCGAGCTTCGGCCTCATTGCCTATCTGTCGGGCAACGCCATCTTCTCGAACTATCTGCAGATCCATTTCGTCCCGGGAACGGGTGAACTTGCGGTCATCTGCGGTGCGCTGATCGGCGCGGGCCTCGGCTTCCTGTGGTTCAACGCGCCACCGGCCTCGATCTTCATGGGTGACACAGGCTCGCTCGCGCTTGGCGGGCTCATCGGGTCGATCGCCGTGGCGACGAAACACGAGATCGTGCTGGTGGTGATCGGCGGATTGTTCGTGCTCGAGGCCGCCTCGGTCATCATCCAGGTGGCGAGCTTCCGCATGACCGGCAAGCGCGTCTTTAAGATGGCGCCGATCCACCATCACTTCGAACAGCTCGGCTGGAAAGAGCCGCAGGTCGTGGTGCGCTTCTGGATCATTTCCGTGGTTCTGGCGCTGATCGGGCTGTCGACGCTCAAGCTGCGGTAGGCTGTCATGACACCGATCACCGTTTTTGCCGGCCGGACCGTTGCCGTTTTCGGGCTCGGCGGGTCGGGGCTCGCGACGGCGAAGGCGCTGGCTGCGGGCGGTGCCCGCACCATCGTCTGGGACGACAGCGAAGAGCGCGTCGCGCAGGCGCGGTCGCAGGGCCTCGCGGCGGACAATCCCGAAAATCTCGACTGGACGTCGGTCGCCGCTCTCGTTCTGTCACCGGGCGTGCCGCTCACCCATCCCGAACCGCACTGGACCGTGCGGCTCGCCACCGCCAACAAGGTCCCGGTCATTGGCGACATCGAGCTCTTCGTCCGGCAGCGCCGGGCGAGTGTGCCGACCGCACCCTTCGTCGCCATCACCGGGACGAACGGCAAGTCAACGACCACGGCGCTGATCGCCCACATCCTGCGCGAGGCCGGCCACGACGTGCAGCTCGGCGGCAATATCGGCACGGCGATCCTGACCCTTGAACCGCCCTCGCTCGGGCGTGTCCACGTGATCGAATGCTCGTCCTTCCAGATCGATCTCGCCCCGACGCTCGATCCGACCGTCGGCGTCTTCCTCAACCTGACGGAAGATCACCTCGACCGGCATGGCACGATGGAGAACTATGCCGCGATCAAGACCCGTCTGGTCGCTAGCGCCCGCACCGCCGTCGTCGGCGTCGATGATCAGGTGACGCAGGCGGTGGCCGACCGCATCGAACACAAGGGCACGCAGGTCGTGCGCATTTCCGCGCGCCGACCCCTGTCGGACGGCGTCTTCGCCCAGGGCGAGACGGTGTTTCTGGCGCAGGCCGGGAGCGCGCTGGCCGTGGCTTCGCTCGGGTCGATCGGCTCGCTTCGCGGCGAACACAATGCCCAGAACGCCTGCGCCGCCTTCGCCGCGACACAGGCGCTCGGCGTGTCGCCGGCCGTGATCGCCAAGGCCTTTGCAAGTTTCCCGGGCCTCGCCCACCGGATGGAGGAGGTGCGTCGCATCGGCGACGTACTTTTCATCAATGATTCCAAGGCGACCAATGCCGATGCCGCCGCCAAGGCGCTCGCTTCGTTCGACGACATCCACTGGATCATCGGGGGCAAACCGAAGACCGGCGGCATCGAGAGCCTGACGGGCTTTTTTCCGCGCATCCGGCACGCCTATCTGATCGGCGAAGCGACGGAAGCGTTTGCGGCGACGCTCGGCAGCGACGTTCCCCACACGCGCTCGGGCACACTCGCACAGGCGGTACGTGATGCGGCGGCGAGGGCGGCCGCCACCGGGGGCGTCGTGCTGCTGTCGCCTGCCTGCGCCTCCTACGACCAGTTTCGCAATTTCGAGGAGCGCGGTGCGGCGTTCCGGACTGCGGTGATGGCGCTGTGACGATGGCAAGCGACAGGGGACCGGTCCGTGCGCTGCTTCGCATCGGCGCGATCGCGTGCCTTATCGGCCTCGCGGGGTGTGACGAAACCTATCCCCCGGAGTTGAAGGGGCCGATCAGCGGCGTCGGCTATGACTGCAAGACCGCCGGTGAATCGGAACCGAGGCCGGAGGACTACGTCAGCGCCGTCGATCTCGACGGCGATGCGGGCAAGGATTTCATCATCGATTACGGCAAGACCTGCGCGGCGGAGCGGGCGCTCTATTGCCGGGACGAGGGCTGTTCAGTCGATGTCTATGTGTCCGCCGCGGCCTACGCCAAGGTCGGAGGTTTCACTGCTCTGGCGTGGCACGTCGAAAGCGGCGAAACCGGCGCGAAACTCGTGCTCGAACAGCCCGGGGCGTCCTGTGAAAAGCCGGCGGGACAGTCCTGCGTCGACAAGCGCGTCTGGCGCGACGGAGCGCTGGTTTCCAGCCCTTGAACCTTTTCTTAACGTTGTCGAAACCTGAACGCGTCATCCCTTGGGAGACCCAAGGAAAGGTGCCGCCATGGTCTCGCGCGCCGAACGATCGATACTCAACGAATGGTGGTGGACGATCGACCGCCTGCTGCTGGCGGCGCTCTTCTCCCTCATCCTGATTGGGCTGATCCTGACGCTGGCTGCGAGCCCCGCTGTCGCCGAGCGCATCGGCATCGACAACATGTTCCACTTCGTCAATCGGCAGGCGATGCTGCTCGCACCGGCGCTCGCGGTGATGATCGGCGTGTCCTTCCTGACCCCGCGAACGATCAGGCACGTGGCGCTCGTCGTGTTCTGCGTGTCGATGGTCCTCGTCGTGCTCACGCTTCTGGTTGGCGTCGAGGTGAAGGGAGCGCGCCGATGGATCTTCGGCGTCCAGCCCTCCGAATTCCTGAAGCCGACCTTCGTCATCCTCGCGGCCTGGCTGTTTTCGGAGAGCGCCAAGCGGCCGGACGTTCCCGGCAACACGCTGGCGATCATCCTGCTCGGCTCGGTCGTCTCGCTTCTGATCATGCAGCCCGATTTCGGTCAGACCATGCTGGTTGCGGTCGTCTGGTCGGCACTCTTCTTCATGGCGGGTCTGCACTGGTTCTGGGTGCTCGGCCTCGGCAGCGCCGGACTGGCCGGTATCGTGGCGGCCTACTTCTTCATCCCGCACGTCACGAGCCGTATCGACAAGTTCCTGGCCATGGATGCCGAGACGGTGTCGCAGCCGCTTCTGGCGATGAAGGCCTTCACCTCGGGCGGATTCTTCGGCAAGGGCCCGGGGGAGGGAACCATCAAGCGCATCCTCCCCGACAGTCACACCGACTATATCGCGGCGGTGTCGGCCGAGGAATTCGGCATCATCTTCGTGATGATGCTCGTCGCCCTTTTCGCCTTCATCGTGCTGCGCGGACTGTTGCATGCGCTCAAGCTGGAGGATCCGTTCTGCCGTTTCGCGACGGCCGGACTGATTCTGCTGTTTGGCATGCAGTCCTCGATCAATTTGCTCGTGAACCTCAACCTGATCCCGGCCAAAGGCATGACGCTGCCCTTCATCTCCTATGGCGGCTCCTCGCTCCTGTCGGTCGCCTATGCGATGGGCATGGTGCTCGCCCTGACGCGTCGCCGGCCGCGCACCGATGCACTCGCCTTTGCATCGCACTGGCAGAGCCGGTCCGGCGCCGTTTCCGGGGCTGCGTGACATGGCGCTGGTGCTTTTGTGCGCGGGCGGCACGGGCGGGCATCTCTTCCCGGCCGAGGCGCTCGCCACCGTGCTGACCGCGCGCGGGCACAGCGTCGACCTCGCGACGGATGAGCGCGCGGCGCCGTTCGCGGGCTCCTTTCCCGCACGGGCGCGCCACACCATCCCGTCCGAGACCTTCCGCAGCCGTTCGCCGATCGCCATGGCGAAGACGCTGACCAAGCTCGGACTCGGCGCGCTCTCGGCTTACGCGATGCTCGGCCGCGTGAAACCCGCGATCGTCGTCGGCTTCGGCGGCTACCCGACCGTTCCGCCGCTGATGGCCGCGACCTGGCGCCGGATCCCGACGCTCATTCACGAACAGAACGCCGTCATGGGACGGGCGAACCGCCTGCTGCAGACGCGGGTCGACGCGATCGCGACCGGATTTCCCACGGTTGCCGCTATCGAGGAGGCGGCGAAGGCAAAGCTCGTCTTCACCGGCAATCCGGTCCGCCCGGCCGTGATCGACGCAGCCGCCATGCCCTACACGGCGCCGACCGATCGCATCAACCTGCTCGTCTTCGGCGGCAGCCAGGGTGCGCGGATCATGTCCGACATCGTGCCGCCGGCGATCGCCGCTCTCGACGTGGCGCTGCGTGCGCGGCTGAGCATCGTTCAGCAGGCCCGCGAGGAGGATCTCGCGCGCGTCAACGCCGCCTACGCGGCGGCGGGTGTCACGGCCGACGTTGCGCCGTTCTTCAAGGACCTGCCGACGCGGATGGCGCGGGCGCATTTCGTCGTGGCGCGCGGCGGGGCTTCGACGGTCGCGGAACTCGCCGTGATCGGCCGGCCCTCGATCCTCGTGCCGCTGCCGGGGGCGCTGGATCAGGATCAGGCGGCCAATGCCGCTGCCCTGGAGCGGGCAGGGGGCGCGATTGTCGTCCGCCAGGATGGCCTCACGCCGGAAAACCTCGCCGCACGCCTGACGGCACTCCTTTCTGATGGAGGCGCCCTGACCACCATGGCGGCGGCCGCCCGTGCGAGCGGCCATGCGGATGCCGCCGAACGGCTGGCTGACATCGTCACGGGACTTGCGGGCCGGCGTGGCTGAACCGCGTCACGGGAAAAGCCTGCCAACGACCCTAATCGCGTCGCCCTCCACGCGGACGACGATGATCTCGCCTTCCTTCGGGACGATGTCGGTCAGAGCGGTGATGTTGACCTGATGAGTGACCAGCATCAGTGCGCCGGGACCGCGCCAGTCGCGGATGATCCGCGACGCGGCGGCCGTCTGCTCCGGCTCGGTCGACCGGTCCGCGAAGAACGAGTTCAGGGCGGGCTCCGGCCGTGTCACGCCGGGAAAGGCGAGTTCCGCCGTTTCGCGGGTGCGGCACCACAGCGAGTGCGGCGCGGCCGCCACGGTGACGCCGGCGGCGCGGATCGCCTCACCGAGGCGCTTTGCCTGGTTGCGCCCCTCGTCGGAGAGGTTTCGCTGCGTCGCGCAGTCGTCGAGGCGGAAGCCCTCCGGATCGCCGGTGCCGGGCGCCCTCGCGTGCCGGATCAGGCCGATCGCACCCTCGCGCAGCGCTTGCCAGGCCGCTGCCTCGTCCGCGCGCGCCACGCCACCTTGGGTGATCAGCGCAGCCAACATGGCTGCGACCAGCATCAGGACACGCATCGCCCGCTTTTCCTTTCGTTCATCGCCGGGAGCCGAACGAAGCAGGCGCGGTCGTGCACGAACAGTCGGCGCATCGTCGCAGCGGCGGCAGTTACGCGGGGCGGAAACTTCCGCTATTTCAGACGGGTCGCGTCCGAATCGAGACACATGCCATGAAGCTTCCCCGCGAGATCGGCCCCATTCATTTCGTCGGCATCGGCGGTATTGGCATGTCCGGTATCGCGGAGGTGCTGGCGAACCTCGGCTATGCGGTGCAGGGGTCGGACGCCGCCGACAACTACAATGTGAAGCGGCTCAAGGAGAAGGGCGTCCGCACCTTCATCGGCCATACGGCCGAAAACCTCGGGGATGCGGCGGTGGTGGTCGTCTCGACGGCGATCAAGCGCGACAATCCGGAGCTTGTCGCCGCGCGCGAGCGACGGATCCCGGTCGTTCGGCGCGCCGAGATGCTGGCGGAACTGATGCGGCTCAAGACCTGCGTCGCGATCGCCGGCACGCATGGCAAGACGACGACGACTTCTCTCGTCGGCACGCTGCTCGACGCGGGCGCGTTCGATCCGACCATCATCAATGGCGGCATCATCAACGCCTACAACACCAATGCGCGCCTGGGTGACGGCGACTGGATGGTGGTGGAGGCCGACGAGAGCGACGGCACCTTCCTGAAGCTTCCGGCCGACATCGCCATCGTGACGAACATCGATCCGGAACATCTCGACCATTTCGGCACCTTCGACGCAATCAAGAAGGCGTTCCGAGACTTCGTCGAGAACATCCCGTTCTACGGCTTTGCCGTGATGTGCATCGACCATCCCGTGGTGCAGGAACTCGTCGGCCAGATCACCGACCGGCGCGTGATCACCTACGGGATGAACCCGCAGGCCGATTTCTGGATCGTCGACCTTGATCTGACCGGCGGTCGCTCGCGCTTCCGCGTCCTGATCCGTGACCGCAAGCAGGGCAAGCAAAGCGAAGTCGCCGACATCGAAATGCCCATGCCAGGCGCCCACAACGCCTCGAATGCGACCGCCGCGATCGCCGTCGCCTATACGCTCGGCATTCCCGCCGAGACGATCCGCAAGGGCCTCGCCTCCTTCGGCGGCGTGAAGCGGCGATTCACCCGGACCGGCGACTGGAACGGCGTGACGGTGTTCGACGACTACGGCCATCACCCGGTCGAGATCGCGGCGGTTTTGAAGGCCGCGCGCGCCTCGACCAAGGGGCAGGTGATCGCCGTGGTGCAGCCGCATCGCTACACCCGCCTGCAGAGCCTGTTCTCGGATTTCTGCGCCTGCTTCAACGATGCCGACGTGGTCGTCGTCGCCGATGTCTATGCGGCGGGCGAGCAGCCGATCGAGGGCGCCGACAAGGACAGCCTGATCGCCGGCATCAAGGCGCGTGGACACCGCAACGTCATCGGCCTCGACCGGCCGGGCGCGCTCGCGGGCATCGTGAAATCGGTCGTCCAGCCGGGCGACTATGTCGTGTGCCTCGGTGCGGGTTCGATCACCCAGTGGGCCTACGCCCTGCCGGGCGAACTCGCGGCGCTGCCGGCGTGAAGACTTCAGCCGGCCCTCGCCATGCTGCCTGAGCCCGTGACCCTCGCCGATCGGCTGCGCGCCGAGATGCCTGGCCTGCGCGGCGTGATCGAGGCGAATGCGCCGCTTGCGCCCCTTTCCTGGTTCCGGACCGGCGGACCGGCGGACGTCCTCTTCACCCCGGCGGACGAGGCCGATCTCGCGGCCTTCATGCGCGCGCTTCCGGCCGACGTCCCGTGGTTCGTGATCGGGCTAGGATCGAACCTGCTGGTGCGTGACGGCGGGGTCGAGGGCGTCGTCATCCGGTTGGGCAAGGGTTTTTCCGAGATCGTCGTCGACGAGCTGTCCGTGACGGCGGGCGCAGCCGCTCCGGACGTGAAGGTCGCGCGGGCGGCGGCCGAGGCGGGCATTGCGGGGTTCGCCTTCCTGCGGGGCATCCCGGGCGCGATCGGCGGCGCCTTGCGCATGAATGGCGGCGCCTATGGCGGGGAGACCAAGGACATCTTCGTGTCCGCGCGCGCGGTGACCCGATCCGGCGAGATCGTGACGCTCGATGCCGAGGCCATGGGCTTTTCCTATCGCACCTGCCGGGCCCCCGCCGACCTGATCTTCACCAGTGCTCACTTCACCGGCACGCCGGGCGATCCCGCGACGATCCTCGCCGAGATGCAACGCATCACCGACGCGCGGTCGGCGACACAGCCGGTCAACACCCGCACCGGCGGATCGACCTTCAAGAATCCGCCGGGTCACAGCGCCTGGAAGCTCGTCGACGAGGCGGGATGCCGGGGACTGACGATCGGCGGCGCCCAGGTTTCGCCGCTTCACACGAATTTCCTCGTCAATCTCGGTGATGCGACGGCAGCCGACATCGAGGAACTGGGGGA
The DNA here is from genome assembly GCA_046344875.1 of Labrys sp. (in: a-proteobacteria). Taxonomy (GTDB): domain Bacteria; phylum Pseudomonadota; class Alphaproteobacteria; order Rhizobiales; family Labraceae; genus Labrys. The sequence continues at coordinate 64,726 of JBKDKQ010000054.1, forward strand.
GGAGGTCCGCCGTCGCGTGAAGGCGCGGTCGGGCATCGAGCTCGACTGGGAAATCAAGCGAATCGGTCGGCGCTGAAGCGCGACGCGGTTAACGCCGCCCTACCGGGCATGTTTGACGAAATCCAAAAACGGTCCGGAGTCTAAACGAAATCTTTACCGGCATGGCTGAAAGCTAGCGTTAATGGGACGTGAAACCGACCGGTCGAAACGCTCCAGATTTCCGGCTTCAGAGAGTGTTCGGCCAGCGCACAATGCCACGGTCCCGCGGTCCCCATGTCGATGACGAACGGCGCGTTTCGCGCCTGCCGCCGCGCCGCGGAGCGTTCCGCCGTTTTGTCGTCGCCCCGCCGCGCGGCGTCGGACATGGGCTCGCCGCTGCCTTTTTCCTCTCGGTTGCGCTCTATGGCTCCTCGCTGGGGCGTCCCTACAACCCGACGCTCGCAGCGCTCGGCACACCCGGCGACATGATCGCCAATCTCTGCGGCTTCCGCATCGAGATGGTGACCATCAAGGGGCAGGAGGCGTTGACCGACAACGAGATCCTGACTGCTGCCGGCGTCACGGACACGTCGTCCCTGCTGCTGATGGACGCGGACGCGGCTCGAGCCGGCCTCGAGCAGATGCCGCTCGTCGCGAGCGCGACGGTCCACAAACTCTATCCGAACACGCTCGCCATCACGATCGAGGAGCGCAAGCCCTTCGCCTTGTGGCAGCGTGACGGTCGCGTCCATCTGATCGCGGAAGATGGCAAGGTCATCCAGGAAATCAGCGACGATCGCTTTGCCGCCTTGCCCTTCGTGGTCGGGGAGGGGGGCGAACTGCGCGCTGAGGAGATCGTCAAGGCTCTCTCGGCGGTTCCGGAGGTGCGCAAGCGGGTGCGTGCCGCCGTCCTCGTCGCCAAGCGGCGCTGGAACCTGATGCTCGACAATGACGTCGTCGTCCGCCTGCCCGAGGGCGACCTCGATGCAGCCTTGCTTTCTCTCGCCAATCTCCAGAGCGAGGGCGCCGTCTTCGACAAGGCCGTTCTCGCCATCGACCTGCGGTTGCCCGACCGCGTCGCCTTTCGCCTGACGGCTGATGCGGCGGAAGAGCGCGCCAAGATGCTCGCAGAGGCCGCCAAGAAGCGGAAGAAGGGGGCCAGCACATGAATGGCTCCTTCGATCGCGGCCTGACGCCAAAAATGCGCCCGCTTCAGCCGCGGCGCTCGACCGTTTTGTCGGTCCTCGACATCGGCACCAACAAGGTCGTCTGCCTCGTCGCGCGGCTTCGCCCGATCGAGGGCGCGGAGCTTCTGTCCTCGCGCAGCCATCAGGTCCAGATCCTCGGCGTCGGGCATCAGCGCGCGCGCGGTGTGAAAGCCGGCGCCATCGTCGACATGGAACAGGCCGAACAGTCGATCCGCCTCGCGGTCGACGCCGCCGAGCGCATGGCGCAGGTCCGCATCGAATCCGTGATCGTGAACATCTCGACTGGGCGGCTCGGGAGCGAGCACTATTCGGCGACGGTGCCCTGCGCTGGCCATCAGGTCGCTGATGCCGACATCCACCGCGTGCTCGATGCCGGCGCGACCCACGCCATGCGTGAACGCCGCGCGGTGCTGCATTCCATTCCGATCGGCCATTCGCTCGACGGCGTCGGCGGGATCCGGGATCCGCGCGGCATGCTCGGCCAGAATCTCGGCGTCGACATGCACATCGTCACGACCGATTCGGCCCCGGCGAAGAACCTGATGCTCGCCATCGAGCGCTGCCATCTCTCCGTCGAGGCGATGGTCGCGACGCCCTACGCGTCCGGTCTCGCCACTCTGGTCGACGACGAATCCGAAATGGGCGCCACCCTGATCGACATGGGTGCCGGCACGACGACCGTCGGCGTCTTCCATCACCGCCATCTCGTCCACGCCGATTCGATCGCGATCGGCGGCTCGCACGTGACCATGGACGTTGCGCGCGGTCTCTCGACGCGGCTTGCGGAGGCGGAGCGGCTGAAGGTGCTGTACGGCGCCACGATCGCGAGCCCATCGGATGACCGCGAACTCATCACCGTACCGACCGTGGGCGACGACGAGCGCGACGGCAGCTACCAGACGGCGCGCTCAAAGCTCGTGCGCATCATCCGGCCGCGGATCGAGGAGATCCTCGAACTGATCCGCGACCGCCTGAAAGCCGGGGGTGCCTGGGCGGAATCGGGCCGGCGCATCGTCCTCACCGGCGGCGCGAGCCAGCTCACGGGCTTTCCCGATCTCGCGCGCAAGATTCTCGACCGAAACGTGCGGCTCGGCCGCCCACTCGGCGTTTCCGGCCTGCCGGAAGCCGCCAAGGGGCCGGCCTTTGCGGCCGCCGTCGGTCTCACGGTCTACCCGCAATTCGCGGGAATCGAGCATTTCGAACCCCAGCATTCCGGGCGCGGTCTCGCGACTGGAACGGACGGGTACATCGCCCGGGTCGGGCGCTGGTTGAAGCAAAGTTTCTGATGTCGGGCCCTTCGCAAATCAGATCCGCTCTGATTCTGTCGGGCCAGGCTTCAGGAGGAACCCACCGGGGTTCGATACGAGACTGTAACAAGGGGGGCGCTCGCCGCGCCCCATCAAGAGGCGAGCCATGACGATCAACCTCAAGATGCCCGATATCCGGGAACTGAAGCCGCGGATCACCGTATTCGGCGTCGGTGGCGCCGGCGGCAATGCCGTCAACAACATGATCGAGGCCGGCCTCCAGGGCGTCGACTTCGTCGTGGCGAACACGGACGCGCAGGCCCTGACGCTGTCCAAGGCCGACCGCATCGTCCAGATGGGCGTGCAGGTGACCGAGGGTCTCGGCGCCGGCTCCCAGCCTGAGGTGGGGCGCGCGGCCGCCGAGGAAGTGATCGACGAGATCCGCGATCACCTGACCGGCGTCCACATGGTCTTCGTCACCGCCGGCATGGGCGGCGGCACCGGTACGGGCGCCGCGCCCGTGGTTGCCCGCGTCGCCCGCGAGATCGGCATCCTGACGGTCGGCGTCGTGACCAAGCCCTTCCATTTCGAGGGTCTGCGGCGCATGCGCATCGCCGAAACGGGCATTCTCGAGCTGCAGAAGAGCGTCGATACGCTCATTGTCATCCCGAACCAGAACCTGTTCCGGGTCGCCAATGACAAGACCACCTTCGCCGACGCCTTTGCGATGGCCGACCAGGTGCTCTACTCGGGTGTCGCCTCGATCACCGACCTGATGGTCAAGCCCGGCCTCATCAACCTCGACTTCGCCGACGTCCGCGCCGTGATGCGCGAGATGGGCAAGGCGATGATGGGCACGGGCGAGGCGAGCGGCGACCGCCGCGCGGTTCTCGCCGCCGAGGCGGCGATTGCCAACCCGCTCCTCGACGACGTCTCGATGAAGGGCGCCAAGGGTCTGCTGATCTCGATCACCGGCGGCCCCGACATGATGCTCTATGAACTCGACGAGGCCGCGACCCGCATCCGCGAGGAAGTGGACCCGGAAGCCAACATCATCCTTGGTGCGACGCAGGATCCGGCGCTCGAGGGCGTGATGCGCGTGTCGGTCGTCGCCACCGGCATCGATCAGGCCGTGGTGCCGCAGGCGGCTCCGTCGCAAAACGACATGCGCCTCGCCGAACTCACCGCCCGTATCCGCCAGCAGAACGTGTCGATGGCGGCGCGTTCGCCGATCGCGCCGATCGTCGCGCCGGCGCCGGTCGCGGCCCCCGTCGTGCAGCCCGAACCCGTCGCGGTCGCGCCGGCTCCGGTCGTCGTCGAGCAGGCTCCGGTGGAGCAGGCTGCCGACATCGGCATCGAGAACGAGATCGCCGCTGTCTTCTCCGCGGGCGCACCGCAGCGGGCAGAGCCCGCCGAGGTGAACGACGTCACGCTTCGCCCGCTCGCCCCGCGCCCGTCGCTCTTCCCTGAGGTTCCGGTCGAGCAGCCGGCTCCGGCCGCGATGGAGGCCGCACCGGTCCCGGACACCTTCATTCCGCCCCCGGCGGAGCGGGGCGTGGTTCGCCCGCCGCGTATGCCGCGCGTCGAGGAACTGCCGATGCCGGCCCGCAACCAGATCGCGGCCGCCCGCGAGGCTCAGCCCGAGCCAGCCGACAAGAAGCGGATGAGCCTCCTGCAGCGTCTCGCGGCCGTCGGTCTCGGCCGTCGTGACGATGAGGCCGAGGCTCCTGCGCCGGCCCCGCGGGTCGTCGAGCCGCGCGCACCGATGCCCTCGGCCCGTCCGCCGCAGGCGGCCGCAGCGCCCGACGCTCCGCGTCGCGTTCCCGCCCCGGCCTACCGTCCGGCCCAGGGGCAGCTCGATGCCCAGGGCCGTGCGAATCCGGCAAAGCCCCTTGATGACGATCAGCTGGAGATTCCGGCTTTCCTGCGTCGCCAGTCTACCTGATCCCTGGCGAAAGCCTTTCAGCCATGCACAGGGTCCGGGTTTCGCATCCGGACCCTAACGCCTTGAAGTATCATGAGTATTCACGCCGTTCTTCGCTCCCGGAATTGTGGCGTTCCTGTGTTACAGAGCGAAAGAAAGTGTGATTTGGCGGGGGCGGCCGGCATTGGTTAAACAGAGGGCAACAAAGAACGGACAGATACGAGCTCGCTTGCGGCGGCGCGATCTGAACCGTTCACAGGGGTCAACGGGTAACAGGCAGCCAGTTCGGTCTTTGATCGAACGTTCCGTCGTTGTGACGGAGCGCCTGTGGGATGCGGACATGAAGTACGGTTTCCAGACCACCCTCGCCGATCGGGTCACATTCGACGGCATAGGCGTTCATTCTGGCAAACCTGTTTCCATGACCCTGCACCCGGCTGAAGCCGGAAACGGAATTACATTCGTCAGAACCAACCTTGAAGGCGGTCGCCAGCGCGAGATCGACGCACGCCACAGCTCGGTCGTGGACACCCGGCTGTGTACGGTGATCGGCGAGCCCAATCGGGCGACGGTTTCGACCATCGAGCATCTGATGGCGGCGCTGAGCGGTCTTGGCGTCGACAATGCGGTGGTCGAGATCGACGGCCCCGAGACGCCGATCATGGATGGCTCGGCGCGGGCCTTCGTCGAGGGGATCGATCAGGTCGGTCTCGAATCGCTCGGTGCAGAGCGCCGCTTCATCAAGATCCTGAAGCCGGTGAAGGTGGAGCAGGGCAAAGGCTTCGCCGAGTTTCTTCCCCACGCCAACGGCTTCCGTCTCGACGTCACCATCGATTTCGAATCGAGCCTGATCGGTCGCCAACGTCGGCAGATCGATCTGTCCCCGACGAGCTTCCGCCGCGATCTTTCCCGCGCCCGCACCTTCGGCTTCGTCCGTGACGTCGAGATGCTCTGGAAGGCCGGTCTCGCTCTCGGCTCGTCGCTCGAAAACTCGGTCGCTCTCGACGATGAGCGCGTGCTCAACCCCGAAGGCCTGCGCTGGAACGACGAATTCGTCCGCCACAAGACGCTGGACGCCGTCGGTGATCTCGCCCTTGCGGGGGCGCCTATCCTGGGTGTCTTCCGCTCCTATTGCGGTGGTCATCGCCTGAACTTCATGGCACTTCAGGCTCTCCTTTCCGATCCGACGGCGTGGACGCTCGTCGATGCGCCAGCCCGCCGTGAGCGTGGTCACGCCGAACTCTCTCCGGCCCTCGGTGTTCCGGCCTTTGCGCCCGACGCCAGCTGAATCGCCCCGCTTTCGCCGCATTGACCTCGCTTCGTGGCGCAGTGGTGTTTTCCGACGTGATCGGTTAGACACCGTCGTCGGCGCACCGGGCGCTGCTCCATAAGCGTATTGTTGTCAGGGTCACCCAATTCATGCCGCTGCGTTTTGCTCCGTTGGTTCGCAAGGTGGTGATCCGGGCGATGGGCGTGGTGGTGCTCGCCATGCCGCTGAGTGCCTGTGCCCTGCTCGAGGAAGACGATACCTATCAGCAGTCGGTGACCGATCCGGCCGACCTCGTCTACAATCAGGGCCTGATGGCCGTCCGCGCGGGGGAGTACTCGAAGGCGCTGCGCCGCTTTGAGTCGCTGGAGCGCCAGAATCCCGGCACGGAGTGGGCCCGGAAGGGTCTGCTGCTCTCGGCCTATTCGGCCTATACCGGCGGTCTTTATGACGATGCGATGCGGTATTCGCAGCGCTATGTCGCGACCTATGGCGACACGAAGGATGCGGCCTACGCGGCCTATCTCTACGCCAATGCGAATTACGCGCAGATCCCCGACATTACCCGCGACCAGGAGAAGACCCGCAAGGCGCTTGCCGCCTTCCAGGAGATCGTGAAGCGCTGGCCGCAGTCGGAGTATGTCGAGGACGCGAAGTTCAAGATCCAGGTGACCCGCGACCAGCTTGCCGGCAAGGAAATGGCCGTCGGTCGCTTCTACCTCGAGCAGCGCAACTATCCGGCGGCGATCAACCGCTTCAAGTTCGTCATCACCGAGTTCCAGCAGACGCGCCATGTCGAGGAATCGCTCAGCCGTCTGACGGAAGCCTATATGGCGCTCGGCATCACCAGCGAGGCGCAGACCGCCGCGGCCATCCTCGGGAACAATTACCCGGACAGCCCCTGGTACAAGGACGCCTACACGCTCGTGAAATCCGGCGGGCTCGAGCCGCGCGAGGATCAGGAGTCGTGGATGAGCAAGACCTTCCGCAAGATGATCACCCTCTAGACCGGCGGGGAGCAGGGCGTGCTGGTCCAGCTCTCGGTTCGTGACATCGTCCTGATCGACCGGCTCGATCTCGAGATCGGAGCAGGGCTCGCCGTGCTGACCGGAGAGACCGGTGCCGGCAAATCGATCCTGCTCGACGCCTTCGCGCTCGCGCTCGGCGGGCGTGGAGACGGCGGCCTCGTGCGCCACGGCCAGGGGCAGGGGCAGGTCAGCGCGGTTTTCGATGTCGCCCTTGCCCATCCCGCCCGATCCATCCTCCGCGCCAACGACATTCCCGATGACGGCGATCTGATCCTGCGTCGCGTGCAGGTGTCGGACGGGCGGACACGTGCTTTCATCAACGATCAGCCGGTCAGCGTGCAGGTGTTGCGCCAGGTCGGCTCGGCGCTCGTCGAGATCCACGGGCAGCATGACGACCGGGCGCTGGTCGATCCGGCGTCGCACCGTCAGATGCTCGATGCCTTCGCCGGGCTCGAGGCGGATGCGCTGGCGGTTGCCGAGCGGCATGCGGGCTGGCGGCGGGCGACGCAGGCGCTCGCCCAGCATCGCGCCAAGATGGAGAAGGCCCGGGCCGAAGGCGACTGGCTGAGGCACGCGACCGAAGAGCTCCGCCTTCTGGCGGCGGCACCCGGCGAAGAGACGTCACTCGCCGAACGACGCTCGACGATGATGCAGGCAGAGAAGATCGCCGTCGATCTCAAGGAAGCCTATGAGGGTGTCGGCGGGGCCGATGCGCCCGGACAGGCGCTCGCCGGGATCATTCGTCGCCTGGAGCGCCGCGGCGCGCAGGCGCCGCGCCTCGTCGAGCCCGCCATAGCCGCCCTCGATCAGGCGCTGAACGCGCTGGAGGAGGCGCGCATCGCGCTCGAGGCGGCGATGCGCGAGGCGGCTTTCGATCCGCGTGAGCTCGAGCGGGTTGAAGAGCGCCTGTTCGCGCTGCGTGCCGCCAGCCGGAAGTTCGACGTGCCGGTCGATGATCTCGCCGCGCTCGGGGATCGCTATGCCGGTGAACTCGCCATGCTCGATGCCGGAGAAGGGCAACTCACTGATCTCGACCGCGCCGAACGCGAGGCGAAGTCCGCGTACGACAGCGCTGCGGCGGACCTCTCCGAGCGTCGCCGCGCGGCGGCGTCCGCACTTGATGCTGCGGTCAATGCCGAACTCGGGCCGCTGAAGCTCGAGCGTGCCCGCTTCATCACCGACATCCAGACCGACCGCGCCATGGGTGGGCCGGAGGGGTTCGACCGTGTCGAGTTCTGGGTGCAGACGAACCCCGGCACCCGGCCGGGCCCGATGATGAAGGTCGCTTCCGGCGGCGAACTGTCACGTTTCATGCTGGCGCTCAAGGTGGTGCTGGCCGATCGCGGCTCGGCGCCGACGCTGGTCTTCGACGAGATCGACACCGGTGCGGGTGGCGCGGTCGCCGATGCGATCGGCCTGCGCCTCGCGCGCCTGTCCGAGCGGGTTCAGGTGCTCAGCATCACCCATGCCCCGCAGGTCGCGGCGCGTGCCGCGACGCATTTTCTCATCAGCAAGCAAGCTGACGGGCCGGACCGTGTCGCAACCCGGGTCGTTCCCCTCGACACCGGCGATCGTCGCGAGGAGATCGCCCGCATGCTTTCGGGCGCGGCGATCACCGATGAGGCGCGCCGCGCCGCGGAACGGCTGCTGAAGACCGCCGGTTGATCGTTTGCGGTGTCGATACAAATGTTCCTTGTGAAATGATTTTGTGCACATGACGCCGTCGTCCCTCTTTGTGGGACCGTCGGCCTGTGCAACACTCTTCACGCGCATCGGATCATGGATGATGCGCCCCGACACGCAGATGTCGGGTGGCAAGAACTTCGGGAGCGAAACATGATCAAGGCGAAATGGCTGAGCGTGGCGGCGTCCGCCGTCATTGCGGTGGCGATCTCGGGCACGAGCGCGATGGCGCAGGACAAGCCCGTCTATGGCGTTCTGATGAAGACGCTGTCGAACCCCTTCTGGGGCGCGATGGAGCTGGGCGTACGCGATGGTGCGAGCGCCGCCGGCGTCGAGTACTTCCTGCAGGCGGTCGAGAGCGATCAGGCGGCGGAGCCCCAGCTCAACACCTGCAACACCATGCTGGAGCGCAAGCCCGCCGTGATGATCACGGCCGCGATCAACTCGACGATTCTTCTGCCCTGCCTGAAGCGGGCGAACGAAATGAACATCCCGGTCGTCGATCTCGATGGCAATCTCGATCCGAAGATCTCGGCCGATGCCGGCGTGAAGATCGCCTTCCAGATCGGGTCGGACAACGTCGCCGCGGGTGCCAAGGGCGCGGATTACCTCGCCTCTGTGCTCGGTGCCGACGCCAAGGGCGAGGTGCTGGTGATCGAGGGTCTCGCCGGCAACGTCACCGGCAAGAAGCGTGCGACGGGCTTTGCGGATCAGTTGGCGAAGGTCGCCCCGGGCCTCAAGATCATCGCCTCGCTGCCCGGCGACTGGGACCGCCAGAAGGCCGCCAACATCACCAACGACACGCTGACCCGCAGCCCCGACCTCGTCGCAATCTTCGCCGCGAATGACGGCATGGCGCTCGGCGCAGTCGAGGCCGCCCGCGCGGCCGGCAAGGACAAGATCATCATCATCGGCGTCGACGGTAACTCCGACGCCGTGAAGGCGATCAATGAAGGCCGTCTCAACGCCTCGGTCGCGCAGTTGCCCTACCTCGTCGGCAAGCAGGCCGTCGAGAATGCGGCGAAGGTGCTCAAGGGCGAGAAGGTCGACGAGTTCATCTATGTTCAGACGCTCGTTCTGACCAAGGCCGTCATGGACGCCAAGACCGAGCCGATGCTCGAGTTTGTGAAGTAAGCCGTCTCGACACCGTTCCCGCCCCGCCGGCACCATCCGGCCGGGGCGGGGATTTCGTCTGTCCCGCTTGATCGGAAGCCATGGTGTCCCCAACCCCCCAGACAGGGCCGGGCAGGTTTTCCCGTGCCGCGATCCGCGTCGAATCGCTGTTCGTGCTCGCCGTCCTCGTCGTCGCGATGGCGCTGCTGTCGCCCTATTTCCTGTCGGTCTCGAACTTCCTGAACATCCTGCTGGCGACGTCCGTGATCGGCGTGCTGGCGGTCGGCGCGACCTTCGTCATCTCCTCGGCCGGCATTGATCTGTCCGTCGGCTCTGTCCTCGCTTTCGCTGGCGTCGTCGGCGCGCTGGCGGCCAATACGCTCGGCTTTCCCTGGCCGCTGGCGGTGCTCGCCTGTCTCGCTGCCGGTGGCTTTGCGGGCCTCGTCAACGGCGTCCTCATCACCAAGGGCAACATTCCGCCCTTCATCGTCACGCTCGGCATGCTCGGCGTCGCGCGCGGCCTGGGCCTCGTGCTGACGAATGGCCTGGCGGTCTACGGTCTGCCGCCGGCCTTCACCTATCTTGGCCAAGGGCGACCGCTCGGCATCCCGACCCCGGTCATCATCCTTCTCGTCACCGTCGTCATCGCCCATGTCGTCCTCGCCCATACGCGCTTCGGGCTCTACACGCAGGTGATCGGCGACAACGAGACGGCGGCACGCGCTATGGGCATTCGTGTCGATCGCCACAAGATTGCGCTCTACACCCTGTCAGGCGTCCTGGCGGGTCTTGCCGGCATGCTGTTTGCCGCGCGTGTGAATGCCGGCGACCCGACTGCCGGCATCAATTACGAACTCACCGCGATCACCGCCGCGATCATCGGCGGCACCAATCTCTTCGGCGGACGCGGCACGGTGATCGGCACGGTGATCGGCGCCCTGATCATGGGCGTTCTCCAGAACGGCCTCAACCTGCTCGCCGTGCCGTCCTTCTACCAGCAGATGGCGATCGGCGCCGTTCTGGTGCTGGCGGTGTGGATCGACGGGCTCAACCGCAACCGGGGAGCGCGACGTCGATGAGCCTTCTCGAACTCAATGACGTGCGCAAGAGCTTCGGTTCGGTCGAGGCGCTGCGCGGCGTGACCTTCTCGGTGCCGGCGGGCAGCGTCGTCGGTCTCGTCGGCGACAACGGCGCCGGCAAGTCGACGCTGATGAAGACGATCACGGGCGTCCACCAGCCCGACAGCGGCACGATCCGATTCGATGGCGACAGTATTCTGGGTGTGGACGCCGGCCGCATCCGCGAGCGCGGCATCGAGATGATCTATCAGGACCTTGCGCTGGCGAAGATGCAGGACGTCGCCTCCAACATCTTCCTCGGCCGCGAGCCTGTGAAGCGCATCCTCGGCATCCCCTTCATCGACCGGGCTCGCATCGATCGCGAGGCGCAGGCGATGATCGAGAAGCTCGGCGCCCGTGTCCCATCGGTACGGCTGCCCGCAGGCGTGCTGTCGGGCGGCCAGCAGCAGTCGGTCGCCATTGCCCGGGCGCTGACCTTCGACCCCAAGCTCGTCATCATGGACGAGCCGACCGCCGCCCTCGCGGTGCGCGAAATCGAGCACGTGCTCGACCTGATCCGTACGCTCAAGGCACGCGGCATCGCCGTCATCCTGATCAGCCATCGCCTCACGGACGTCTTCTCGGTCTGCGACCGCATCGTCGTGTTGCGCCAGGGACAGGTGATCGCCGACGAGCAGACGCGCGACACCACGATGGCGAACGTCGTCGCCCATATCGTCGGTGCCGCGTAGCCACACTGGCGTGTGACGAGCGAACCCGCCGGCAGCGGCTTGCACAGTCGCGGCCAGTTCGGCCAATGTCGCGCCATGTCACAGGTCGAGACGCAGCCGGTCGAATCGCTGACGCCCGATGCCGCCGCAGCCGAGCATGCCCGGCTCGCGGCGCTCGTTGCGGAAGCCAATGTCCACTACTTCCAGGAGGATGCGCCGACCCTGTCGGACGCCGCCTATGACGCGCTGCGCCGGCGGCTCGAGGCGATCGAGGCGCGCTTTCCCGAGTTCGCCCGGCCGGACGGGGTCGCGCAGAAGGTCGGCTCCGCGCCGGCGTCGGGCTTCGCCAAGGTACGCCACCGCGTACCGATGCTGTCGCTCGCCAACAGTTTTTCGGATGAGGACGTGATCGATTTCGTCGACCGCATCCGGCGCTTTCTCGATTGGCCGGCGGAAGAGACGCTCGCCATCACCGCCGAGCCGAAGATCGACGGGCTGTCCTGTTCTCTGCGCTACGAGGACGGCGTCCTGATCGTGGCCGCCACGCGTGGCGACGGGGCGGAGGGCGAGGACGTCACCGCCAATGTCCGCACCATCGCCGACGTGCCGCACAGGCTGACGGGACGACCGCCGTTGATCCTCGAGGTGCGCGGCGAGGTCTATATGAGCCATGCCGATTTCGCCGCCCTGAACGAACGGCAGGCGGCGGACGGCAAGCCGCTGTTCGCCAATCCGCGCAACGCGGCCGCCGGGTCGCTCCGCCAGCTCGATCCGTCGATCACCGCCCGCAGGCCGCTGCGGTTTTTCGCCTACGCTCTCGGCGACGTGAGCGAGGTCCCGGGCGATACCCAGTCGGCGATCGTCGAGGCGCTGGGGCGCTTCGGCTTTTCGACCAACCCGCTGATGAAGCGCTGTCATGACGCGTCCGAGCTTCTCGCCCATTGGCGGCTCATCGAGGCGCAGCGCGCAACGCTCGGCTATGACATTGACGGTGTCGTCTACAAGGTCGACCGGTTCGACCTGCAGCAACGTCTGGGTTTCGTTTCGCGCTCGCCGCGCTGGGCCACGGCCCACAAGTTCCCGGCGGAGCAGGCGACGACCGTGCTGCGCGACATCGAGATCCAGGTCGGGCGCACCGGCGCCCTGACACCGGTCGCCAAGCTGAACCCGGTGACGGTCGGCGGCGTCGTCGTCTCCAATGCGACGCTGCACAACGAGGACGAGATCGCCCGCAAGGATGTCCGCATCGGCGACACCGTGATCGTCCAGCGGGCCGGCGACGTCATTCCGCAGATCGTTGGCGCGGTGATCGAGAAGCGGCCGCCGGATGCCGTGCCCTTCGTCTTTCCCGATGTCTGCCCCTGCTTGCTCAAGACACCGACGCAGCGCGAGACGACGGCGACGGGAGAGGAGGGGGCGGTCCGCCGCTGTTCGGGCGAGTTCGCCTGTCCGTTCCAGAAGATCGAGCATTTGCGGCATTTCGTGTCGCGGCGGGCCTTCGACATCGAGGGGCTTGGCGAAAAACAGATCGCCTTCTTCTTCGACAATGACGATCTGCCGATCCGCGAACCCGCCGACATCTTCACGCTGCGCCGCCGTGACGGCGGCAACCTCAAGAAGCTTAAGGACCGCGAGGGGTTCGGCGAGACGAGCGTTCACAACCTCTTCGACGCGATCGATGCGCGACGCTCGATCAGCCTCGAGCGTCTGCTCTACGCGCTCGGCATTCGCCATGTCGGCGAGACCACGGCCCGACAGCTTGCGCGCGCCTATGGCTCGTGGGCGGCGTTCAACGCGGCCGCCCAGCGCATCGCCGAGGGGGACGCGGACGCGAAGGCCGAGATGGATGCGATCGACCAGATCGGCGAAACCGTCGTCGAGGCCGTCGGTACCTATTTCGGCGAGGAGCATAATCGGGCGATCCTCGCGCGACTTCTCGACCAGATCGCCGTCGAGGATGCCGAGCGTCCGGCGGCGGAGAGCCCGGTCGCCGGCAAGACGGTCGTTTTCACCGGATCGCTCGTCCGCATGACGCGCGACGAGGCCAAGGCGATGGCCGACAGGCTCGGCGCCAAGGTCGCGGGGTCCGTCTCCAAGAAAACCGATCTGGTCGTGGCGGGCCCAGGCGCCGGCTCGAAGCTCGACAAGGCACGCGAGTTTGGTATCCAGATCATCGATGAAGATGCCTGGTTCACTCTGGTGGGTGAGACATAGCCGTTTTCGTCTTCAGCGCTGCTCCAGACTTCCGATCGGAAATCCTATGTTCCGCACCATCCTAGCTCTGGCTCTCATGTTCTTTGCCCTGCCGGCGGTTGCCCAGCAGGAGGCGCCGGATGCATTCGTCCAGCGCGTCTATGAAACCCAGTATCCGGGCGGCGAGGCGGTCGGTCCCAGCGTCATCGGCAAGGACCTGCGCAAGCTCTATTTCACCAGCGCCGTCGTCGCGGCCATCAAGCGCGACGAGGACAAGAGCGAGGCAGCCGGCGAGATGGGAGCGATCGATTTCGACCCGATCTCCAATTCGCAGGATCCGCAGGTCAAGGACGTGAAGGTCCGCATCGAATCGCAGGAGGGCGACCGGGCGACCGTCGTCGCCAATTTCGCCAATGGCGGATCGAGCCGCGAAGAGATCACCTATGACCTGATCATCCAGGGCAATGGCTGGAAGATCCTCGATATCCGCTCCTCCGTCGCCGGCAGCGAATGGTCGCTGAGGCAGATTCTGGGCCTCGGGCCGCCAAAGCCCTGACCAAGGCTTTTCGGGCGTGCGACAGGCTCGCTTCCCACAGTTGCGGTTCATCCCGCCCGTTGATGTGTCACGCCCTGCGTGACGACCGGGATGCCATGGCGTAATCAGGCGCCGTCGCGCCGGCCGGGGCCGGTGGACGGGAGCCCCTGATGTCTTGCTTCGTGTCTGAGTTTCGGTCCGGCGTCGCCGCGATCGCGCCGGCCTGTGTCGCCGCCGTTCCGATCGGTCTGCTGTTTGGCGCCGTCGCCGCCGCCAAGGGGCTTTCGCCGCTCGAGACCTTCCTGATGTCGGCGCTGGTTTTCGCGGGCGGCGCGCAGTTTGCGGCGATCGAGCAATGGACGACGCCGGCCGCGATCGGGGCGCTTGCCTTCTCGACGCTGCTGATCAATGCCCGGCATGTCCTGATGGGGGCCTCGCTCGCGCCGAAGACCGGAACCTTTTCGAGCCTCGGGCGGTTCGTCGGGTTTTTTGCGATGGCGGACGAAAACTGGGCCATGGCCGAGCGGCGCGCGGCGGCGACGCTGCTGACGCCCGCCTATTTCATCGGCCTCACCGCTGTCTTCTACGTCAACTGGGTGGTCTGGACGACGCTCGGTGCGGTGGTCGGTCCGTTTCTCGGCGATCCGGCTCTGGTCGGGGCGGATTTCGCCTTCACGGCCCTGTTCATCGGGCTGATCGCAGGCTTCTGGAAGGGAAAGGCGACCGGCGCGACCATCATTGCCGCGGGGGCCGCCGCAGCGCTCGTCAAGGTGACGATCGGCGCGCCGTGGCATGTGCCCGCCGGCGCGATCGCGGGCATCGCGGCAGCCTATCTGCTCGCATCCGACGAGACGGTGGACGCATGAGCCTCGATCCGATCACGCTCGCCGCCATTCTCGCCATGGCGCTCGTCACCTATGGCACGCGCGTCGCCGGCATTTTTCTGGCTGGGCGACTGGCGTTGACCGGGCGGGCGAAAGCCGCCTTCGACGCCATCCCGCCGGCCGTGCTCGTCGCGGTCATCGCGCCGACGGCGGTCGCCACGGGACCTGCAGAGACGATCGCCACCGTCATCGCGGCGATTGTCGCGACGCGGGCGCCGCTGCTCGTCACCGTGCTCGTCGGTGTCGTCTCGGTCGTCGCGCTGCGGCAGCTTCTGTGAGCGCTCAGAGCGGCGCGCAGGCCTTTTTGAGATAGGCGCGGGTCGCGTCATCCACCAGCGGGGCAAGCGTCGCTTCGACGCGCGCGTGATAGGCGTTGAGCCACGCCTTCTCGTCGGTCGTCAGCAGCGAGGTTTCGATTGGACGCTTGTCGATCGGCGCGAGCGTGATCGTCTCGAAGGCGAATATCGGCCGCTCGTCACCCTCCCGCTCGTCCTTCTGGACGATGATCAGGTTCTCGATGCGGATGCCGAAGTCGCCGGCGCGGTAGTAGCCGGGCTCGTTCGACAGGATCATGCCGGGTTCGAGCGTCGTGTGGCCGAGCTTCGAGATCCGCTGCGGACCTTCATGCACCGAGAGATAGGAGCCGACGCCGTGCCCGGTGCCGTGGTCGTAATCGGTGCCGATCTCCCACAGCGCCCGCCGGGCGAAGCTGTCGAGCTGGGCGCCCGATGCGCCCTTGGGAAAGCGCGCGAGCGACACGGCGATCATGCCCTTGAGCACCCGCGTATAGCGGTCGCGCATCAGCGCCGAGGTCTCGCCCACGGCGATGGTGCGTGTGATGTCGGTCGTGCCATCGACATATTGCGCGCCGGAATCGATCAGGAAGAGGCCAGGCGTGACGGGGCGGTTGCTGCCCTCGGTCACGCGATAATGCGGGATCGCCGCATTCGGTCCCGCTGCCGAGATCGACGGGAAGGAGAGATCCTTCAGGCTCCCGGTCTCCGCGCGGAAATCCTCGAGCGCCTGGGCGACCGAGACCTCGGTCAGGCCGCCTTTCGGTGCTTCCCGGTCGAACCAGGCGAGGAAGCGCGCCATCGCGGCGCCGTCGCGGATATGCGCGGCGCGGGTGCCGGCCTGCTCGGCGGCGTTCTTCACCGCGCGCAGCAGCGCAACCGTGTCGGCACCGCGCTGCAGCGTCGCGCCACCGGCCGTCAGCGCCTCGGCGAAACGCTGCACCGTGCCGTTGGGATCGACACGGACGGTCTTTCCGGCTCCAAGGCGTGCGAGTTCGGCCGAGATCCGCGACGGCTCCTGCACGCTCGCGAGGCCCGAAAGGGCGTCGCGCACGGTGTTGGACAGCTTGCGGCCGTCGATGAAGAGGATCGGCTGGCCCTCGCGGGGAAGATAGGCAAAGGAGAGGGGGAGCGGCGTGTGATCGACATCGCCACCGCGGATGTTGAACATCCACGCGACGGCGTGCGCATCGGCGGTGAAGAGCGCGTCGGCGCGCAGTTCGCCGAGCTTGCCCTGAAGACGCGCTAGTTTTGACGCGGCACTTTCACCCGCCAGCGCCTCGTCATGCAGCGTGACGAGCGCCATCGGCGCGGCGGGGCGATCGGTCCAGATCGCGTCGATCGGGTTGTCCTCGACCGGCACCAGCGCCGCACCGGTCCGTTCGCAGGCGCCTTTCAGCTTCTCGACTTCGGCGATGGTGTGGAGCGCCGCGTCGAAGCCCAGCCGATCCTTCGCGGTGAGGACGGTGCCGAGCCAGGCTTCCGGCGGGTTCTCGACGAGATGTTGAGGGTCGAGCAAGGCCGTGTCGACCTGCTCGCGGACCTGCACCGTATAGCGCCCATCGACGAAGATCGCCGCCCGGTCGATGAGGATCACCGCGGCGCCGGCGGATCCGGTGAAGCCCGTCAGCCAGGCGAGTCTCTCCTCGCTCGCGGGGACATATTCGTTCTGGTGGCTGTCCGAGCGCGGCACGACGAAGCCGGTCAGTCCCATCGCCGCGAGCTTCTGCCGGAGCTTGGCGATGCGTGGCGCACCCTGTGCCGGGTTGGCGAGTTCGTTGAAACTCTGGAGCCTTTTCCGGGTCATGGCCTTGTCCTTGGGCTTCGCGCTCACCCGCGTCGCAGCACGAGCGTCGTCCATTCGTCGATGCGGTAGCGTCGCACGAGGTAGAGCCCCTGTTGGCGATAGGCCGACAGCGCCGCATTGGCATGCGCATGCAGGAGGCCCGAGAGGATCACCGTGGCGCGGGGGGCAAGCAGCCGGCCGATGGGTGCGGCAAGGCGCACCAGCGGGCCGACGAGAATATTGGCGAAGACGAGGTCGTAGGGACCGTTCGAAACGATGGTGCGGTTCGTCGTGCCGCGCGCGACCACCGGGGTGATGTAGGCGGCGGCCTTGTTGAAGCGGATGTTGTTGCGGGCGGTCGCGATCGCGACGGGGTCGATGTCGGACGCGATCACCCGCCGCTTCAGGACACGCGCCGCCGCGATGGCGAGGACGCCGGTGCCGGTGCCGATGTCGATCGGCCGGCGGGGTGAGCGGGTCTTGAGGAGCGCATCGAGCGCCAGCAGGCAGCCGCGCGTCGTGCCGTGATGGCCGGTGCCGAAAGCGAGCGCCGCCTCGATCTCGATCGCGATCGTGTTGTTCGGCACCTTGTCGCGATCATGGCTGCCATGGATCGTGAAACGGCCGGCGGGAACCGGCGCCAGTCCGTCGAGGGACGCCTGGACCCAGTCCTTCTCGGCGAAGGCGTCGAAGGTGACTGCCACCGGCTCGCCTGCGGCGACCACAATCAGCTCGGTCACGGCCGCCTGGTCCGGCGGGTCACGGAAATACACCTCGACGAGCCAGGTGAGATCCGGCGCCTCGAAGGCCGCGACGGCGGTCTCCGCCGGATCGAAACTCTCGCCGAGCAGGTCAGCGATGCGCCGCGCCCGCTTCTCGTCGGTAACGAGGCGCGCGACGAAGGTCGGGGCGTTGGGGTGCAGGCCTTCAAGCATGTCGCTCGCTACCGCGCCCGGCCGTGCAGGGCAAGCGCGAACACGCGCCGATGATCATGAGGCTCAGCCCGCTGCGGGCATGTCGAAGCCCGTGAAGCGCTCACGCAGGGCCGTGATCTTGTCGATGTCGGCATTGGCGAAGGCGACGCGCATGTGCGTCTCGAGACCCGGCCCGAAATAGGGCGCCGGCAGGCACAGGACGCCGCGTCCTTCGACGAGGGCGCGCACGACGTCCGCCGCCGTCCGATCCGCAAAGGGATGGCGAAGGAAGGCGAAATAGCTGCCGACACTGTCGACGCGCCAGCCATTGATGCCGGCGAAGGTGGCGCGAAAGGCATCCGCCCGGCGCGCAATCTCGGCGGTGTTGGCGGCGCGCCAGTCACGCAAGCCGTCGATCGCCCAGGCAACCGGCGCCTGCGCGACGCGCGGCGCGCAGATCTGCACGGTGTCGAGTACTTTTTCGATCTCGCCCATGACCGCCTTGCTGGCGATGATCGCACCGAGCCGATGGCCGGGAATGCAGTAGGACTTCGAGAAGGAGTAGAGATCGATCAGCACATCGCGCCAGTCGTCCTGAAACAGGGCGTGGGGCTGGGTGTCGATGAAATCGCGGTAGGTCTCGTCCAGAACGAGCCAGAGCCCGCGCCGGCGGCACAGCGCCGCAAAGGCTGCGAGCGTTGCCGGCGGATAGACCGCGCCGGTCGGATTGTTCGGACTGACAAGGACGATCGCGCGCGTCCGCGTGTCGATCAGGGCCTCGGCCTCCGCGACCGAGGGCACGAAGCCGGCATCCGGATCGCAGGGCAGGGCGCGCGCCTCCATGCCCAGCATGTCGAGCGCCATCTTGTGATTGAAGTACCAGGGCGAGGGCAGAACGATATTGTCGCCGGCGCGCGCCACCGCGATCATCGCCACGAAAAAGGCCTGGTTGCAGCCGGTCGTGATCGCGATCTCCGCGGCCTCGATTGTTCCGCCGTACAGGCTACGCGTCTCGGCCGCGAAGGCCTCGCGCAACACAGTGTCGCCGAGGATCGGCCCATAGGCGGCGCTTTCGCGATCGGCGCCCGCCCTTCCCAGTCGCGCCAGAAGATCGGCGTGTGGCGGATAACCCGGAACGGCCTGCGACAGGTCGATCAGGGGGCCTGCCGCACCGGCATAGGCGCGCGCCCAGCCCTTGGCCTCGGGGATCGGTGGCGTCGAGGTATCGAGGAGGTGCGGATTGAGGCTCGGCATGTCGCTTCATGCGACGACGGAAGCCGCCGCGCAAGGGTGCGTCGTGCTCATGAGGCGCTGCATGGAAGTGTCATTGGCGTATGGTACGTCGAGGCAGAAACGTGCTGGATCGATCCCATGAAACCTCGTCTTGCCCTGTCGATACTGACCGCCTTCGCCCTTCTGTGGGCCGCACCCCTTCGCGCGCAGTCGACGGACCTTACGGTGATGAGTTTCAACGTCTGGGGTGGCGGTGTGAACGCCGGAAAGGATGTGGACGAGACGGTCGCGGTGATCCGCGCGGTCAATGCCGACATCATCGGCATCCAGGAGACACGGCGTGAGAGCGACCCGTGCACGGCGGATTCCTGCCCGCCGGTGGGCGAGAGCGTCGCCGCGAAGATCGCGAAGGCGCTCGGCTATTTCCATTACGACCAGAGCAAGGAAAATCCGGCGCTTTGGGCAAACGCGATCCTCAGCCGCTATCCGATCGGCAAGGCGACCGCGAACGACCTCGGCGTCGAGATCGACGTGAAGGGGCGCAAGGTCTACGCCTTCAACCTCCACCTGACCGACTTTCCCTATCAGCCCTATCAGCTTCTCAACATCGAATATGGCCCGGCGCCGTACCTGAAGACGGAGGCCGAAGCGGTTGAGGCCGCCCGCAAGGCGCGCGGCCCGGCGATCGATCTCCTGATGGCGGATCTCGGCGCGGCGAAGGACGCCGAGGCCGTGTTCATCTTCGGCGATTTCAACGAGCCCTCGCATCGTGACTGGACCGAGGGCGCGGTGAAGGCCGGGTATCACCCAATCGTGGTGCGCTACCCAACGACACTGCGGATCGAAGAAGAGGGCGGTTTCGTCGATCTTCTGCGCAAGGCGCATCCCGATCCGGTCGCGAAGCCGGCCTTCACCTGGACGCCGACCAGCGAGCCGACGGCAAAAGACGACCATCATGACCGGATCGACTTTGCCTTCGGACGAGCGAAGTCACTGGAGGTCCGCGAGGCCGGCATTGTCGGCGAGAAGAAGCCCGAGGCCGATATCGTGGTCACGCCCTGGCCGTCGGACCATCGCGCGGTCTATGCCAGCGTGCGATTCTGACGGGCCCATCGACCGGCCGGGCGGCTTTATGGTGCAGGTCAGCGTGACGGTGCCGCCACGCTGCCGGCGAGGATGCCGCCATCCATGACGATCTCCGACCCCGTGATGTAGGTCGCCTCGTCGGACGCCAGCATTACAGCGACGGCTGCCACTTCCGCAGGCGAAGCAAAGCGGCGCAGCGGCGTATCCGCGACGATTTCCGCCATGCGTTCCGCCCGGTCCGGTCCGTCGCCCAGCATGGGCTCCCACATGGGTGTGAGAACCGCGGCGGGACAGATGGCATTGCAGCGGATCGTCATGCCCTGTTCGGCGCAGTAAAGCGCGACGGTCTTCGTGTGGTTTCTGATCGCGGCTTTCGACGAGGCATAGGCGGCCGCGGCTGGGATGCCGACCATGCCCGACCGCGACGCCATGTTGATGATCGATCCCGTGCCCGTGCGCCGCATCGCCCGGATGCCGTGCTTGCAGCCCAGGAACACACCGTCGAGATTGGTTTCATGGACCGCACGCCAGTCTTCAAGGGCTGCGTTCTCGGGGTCGTGCGGGCGAAAGCCGTCCTGAAAGCCGGTTATGCCGGCATTGTTGACGAGAATGTCGAGCCGGGTGTCGCGCTCCAGCACAGCCGCGATCACACGCTCCCAGTCCGCCTCGGACCGAACGTCGAGATGGGCGACGCGTGCAGCAGGACCGAGCCGGTCGGCCGTGCGATCCGCCTCGCGGTCGACGTCGGTCAGCCATACCGTGGCGCCCTCAGTGAGGAAGGCTTGCGCGATCGCTTCGCCGATGCCGCGAGCCGCGCCGGTCACGAGGGCTGTCTTTCCGGCAAGACGCATGGTTGTCCTCTGTTTTCGTCGATGGGGGGATGACGGTCGCGATTGCCGATGGCCAACGACCTTGGCGTCATGAAGGCAAGCCGTCGTGCCTTCCCTGTCCGGACCGGTGGTCGGCTAATGTCTCGGCTGCTGTTTTGTCGGACGTCAGGTGCGCTCGACGAAACTGTCGACGACGCGCTTTGTGCCCGCTTTCTCGAAATCGACGGTCAGCTTGTTGCCATCGGTTTCCGTGATCCGGCCATAGCCGAATTTCTGATGGAAAACGCGCTCGCCGATGGCGAAGGCTGACGCCGTGCCCGTCGACTTCGCGACGAGCTCGCCCTCGATCAGCAGCGGCTCGCGACGCGGCGCGGCATTCGCCCTGTAGCCGCCGGCCATCGCCTCCTTGGCGCGCTGCCAGCCGGGTGTCTGGTAGGATGAACCGGCGAAGGGCTGCATCCGGTCGAAGCGGCTCATCGAGAAGGAGCCGCCCGTGCCATAGCCGGAGCCGGACGACGTCACGGAGACGTGCGCCTCGGGCAGTTCGTCGACGAAGCGCGAGGGGATCGTCGATTGCCACAGGCCGTGGATCCGGCGGTTCGACGCGAACCAGACCTTGGCCCGGCGACGCGCGCGGGTAAGGCCGACATAGGCGAGGCGGCGCTCCTCCTCGAGGCCCGCCCGGCCGTTCTCGTCGAGCGCGCGGGGATGGGGGAAGAGGGCCTCCTCCCAACCGGGCAGGAAGACCGTGTCGAACTCGAGCCCCTTGGCGGCGTGGAGCGTCATGATCGACACCTTGTCGTCCGTCGAACTGTCCGTCGTGTCCATGACGAGCGAGATGTGTTCGAGGAAACCCGCCATGTTTTCGAAACTGTCCATGGATCGGACCAGTTCCTTGAGGTTTTCCAGGCGACCGGCCGCTTCGGCGGAGCGGTCCTTCTTCCACATCTCGGTGTAGCCGCTCTCCTCCAGGATCAGCTCGGCCAGTTCCTGATGCGGCATGCCCTCGACGCGCGACGACCAGCGCGAGAAAGCGGCAAGCAGATCGCGCAGCGTCTGGCGCGGCTTGGGCTTGAGGTCCTCGGTCTCAACAAGGGTGCGCGCAGCCTGCATCATCGGCACGCCGTTGCGTCGACCGAACTCGTGGAGAAGCTGGACCGTGGCATCGCCGAGGCCACGCTTGGGCACGTTGATGATCCGCTCGAAGGCGAGGTCGTCGGCTGGCTGCATGACGCATCGGAAATAGGCGAGCGCGTCGCGGATTTCCGCCCGCTCATAGAAGCGCGGTCCGCCGATCACGCGATAGGGCAGGCCCGTGGTGACGAAGCGATCTTCGAATTCGCGCATCTGGAACGACGCGCGCACGAGGATGGCGATGTCGTTGAGGCGCTCGCCGCCGCGCTGAAGCGCCTCGATCTCGTCGCCGATGGCGCGGGCCTCCTCGCTCGAATCCCACGAGTTCGTCACCGTCACCGCTTCGCCGGGCTCATCGTCGGTGAAGAGCGTCTTGCCGAGCCGGCCCTCATTATGGGCGATCAGATGGCTCGCCGCCGCGAGGATATGGCCGGTCGAGCGGTAGTTCCGCTCAAGGCGGATCACGGTCGCGCCCGGAAAATCCTTCTCGAAGCGCAGGATGTTGTCGACCTCCGCGCCGCGCCAGCCATAGATCGACTGGTCGTCGTCGCCGACGCAGCACAGGTTCGGCCGCTCGCCATGCTGGCGCTGGGCGAGCAGGCGCAGCCAGAGATATTGCGCGACGTTGGTGTCCTGATACTCGTCAACGAGCAGGTAACGGAACCGCCGATGGTATTCCGAAAGGATGCCTGGGTTCTCGCGAAAGAGGCGGATGTTTTCGAGCAGGAGATCGCCAAAATCGACGGCGTTAAGCGCTTTCAGCCGCGCCTGATAGGCCTCGTAGAGTTTGCCGCCCCGCCCGTTGGCGAAGGAGACCGCCTCGCCAGGCGGAACCTGGGAGGGCGTGAGGCCTCGGTTCTTCCAGGAATCGATCGCCGCCGCCAATTGCCGCGCCGGCCAGCGTTTTTCGTCGATGTTCTCGGCCTCGATTACCTGCTTCATCAGACGAATCTGGTCGTCGGTGTCGAGGATGGTGAAGTTCGACTTGAGGTCGACCAATTCCGCATGGCGTCTCAGGATCTTGACGCCGATGGCATGAAACGTGCCGAGCCAGGCCATGCCCTCGACCCCACCGCCGATCAGGTGGCCGATCCGTTCGCGCATCTCCCGCGCCGCCTTGTTGGTGAAGGTGACCGCGAGGATTTCGTGGCCACGGGCCAGACCGGTGGCGAGGATGTGGGCGATGCGGGTCGTCAGCACGCGCGTCTTGCCGGTGCCTGCGCCGGCAAGCACCAGCACCGGGCCGTCGGTCGTCTCGACGGCGGCGCGCTGCTCGGGGTTGAGGCCGGCCAGATAGGGCGAGGGCGCCGCGGCTGCGCGGGCGCGCGCAGCGATGCCTCCGGGGGCTGGCTGATGGGCGATCCGATCTGATTCCATCCGGGCACCATGGAACAAAGCAGGGTCGGCGTCGAGTTTTGGGCGATCGATCGCGTCGGCTGTCACGCTGGAATGACGACCATGTCTGTCAGCACTTCAGTGCGCGGCTGAGGGCTTGCGTGCAACGGCATGAGATGCAGGCGGTTTTTGGGTGCCGCCGGCCGATGGCGATCCGTCCGCTACGTGTTCGCTGGTGTCACGGAGGCATGGCGAGCGCGTGTCGCCTGTGCCAAGCAGGATCGTGCCGGACGGGGCCGGCCCCGGGGGATTCGCCATGGTGTGGGACTGGACCTTGTTTGCCGCGACCGCGCTCGCGGGTTTCATCTACACGATCACGCCGGGACCGGCGTTCCTCGCGCTTTTTACGCTCGGCGCCGCCAAGGGCAGGGCGGCCGGCGGCTGGTTCATGATCGGGCACCTCGTCGGCGACGTGCTGTGGTCGGCACTGGCGCTCGCGGCGATCGTCGGTGTCAGCCAGCTGGGGCCGACGCTTTTCGATGGGCTCGGCCTATTGTGCGGCATCTATCTGATCTGGCTCGGCTACAAGGCCGTCATGACCAAGTCCACGACGCCGCGGCCGGTCATCGGGGGCGAGCGACCGCTGGCGAATGGCGTGTTTTTCGGGCTCACCAACCCGAAATCCTATCCTGTCGCTCTCGCCATGTTCGGGGCCATCGTCGCGCCCTACGGCGATCGCATTACCGTCGAGGCGATCCCAGTCCTGTTTCTCGGGTCGTTCAGCGGGTTCGTCATGGCCGATCTCGTGCTGTTCTTCTGGATCGGCCTTGGCCTCGTGCGTCGTTTCTTTCTGCGTCACGGCGTGTGGGTGACGCGGATCGTCGGGCTCACCTTCATGGCATTCGGCGCGAAATCGATCCTCGATTCCGCCAGGGGCTTCGCGTCGCGGGCCTGAGGCGCCTTATTGCGAGCGGGTGCGTTCCGGCATCTGGATCGCCCGTCCAACGATTTCAGGGCGTGGCAGCCAGCCGTGCGAAGAGCGCATCTCTGCGAGGTTCTCGGCGATATCCGGCGGGAAGTGCACGACCTTTCGCGTCTCGAGGTCGACATGAAGCGAGATCAGTTCACAAGTAGCCGATACCCAGCCCTCGGTCGCGTGGCAAAGCTCCTCGAAGATATGCAGGCGCTTGTCGTCGAAACTCACAAGCTGCAGCCGGACCCTGACCGGATCCTCGATCCGCAATTCGCGCTTGTACACGACGTGGACTTCGCCGGTGAAGAAGGACTTCCGCCGTGTCTTGATGTAGTCATCACCCAGTCCGACCAGGGCCAGCGCCTCGCCAAGGGCATTGTCGAACAGGACATGATAATAGGCCATGTTCAGATGGCCATTCACGTCGATCCATTCTGGCTCAATGCGCATGGGTGACGACACAAAGGGTGCGAAGAACAAGGCCGGCAGTCGATTCCCATCGAACATCGCAACGCCTTCCCGCGCGGATTGGACGCCAATGCTGTGTCACAGACGATCGGGCGTAGTCTAGCACAGACGGTGCACTAGACGCCGTTCGAAGAATGGCGGACAAAGCACGGATGCCTGTTGACACTGTCTAGCACACTTGACGTGTGTTCTGTATTACCATTCTACAGTCGGGAATTCTGGTCGCAAGGGGTGCGGTGAATGGGAAATGAAAAAAAGGACCGAACCGCAACCAATTTGCAAGGCGACCTCCAGCAGGCGCTCAGCATTCTCTCGCAAAAGTTGAGCAACAGATTTGTCTCGTCTCCTGCTGTACGTGAGCAGCACGCCAATACCCTCACCTGGATCGCGAATCAGCCGCCCGATGCGGTTGTTTTCCCTGAGAACACGGCAGAGGTCGCCGAAATCGTCTCGGTCTGCGCCGCCCATCGCGTGCCGGTGATCCCTTTCGGAACCGGTACCTCTTTCGAGGGGCACGTCAATGCCCCGCGCGGTGGCGTGTCGATCGATACGTCGCGCATGAACCGCGTCCGTGTCGTGCACGCCGAGGATCTCGATGCCATCGTCGAGCCGGGCGTCACCCGAAAGGCGCTGAACGAACATCTGCGCGATCAGGGCTTGTTCTTCCCGATCGATCCAGGGGCGGATGCCTCCATCGGTGGCATGGTCGCGACCCGTGCCTCCGGCACGAATGCGGTGCGCTATGGAACGATGAAGGACAATGTGCTCTCGCTCGAGGTTGTGCTGGCCGACGGCCGCATCACGACGACGGCGCGGCGCTCGAAGAAAAGTTCCGCGGGCTATGATCTGACGCGGCTTTTCGTCGGCTCGGAGGGCACGCTCGGCGTCGTCACGGCGGCAACGCTGCGGCTCCACGGCATCCCCGAGGCGATCGCCGCCGGCATCTGCCCGTTCCCCACCGAGAAATCCGCCTGCGACGCCACCATTCTCGCGATCCAGACGGGTCTGCCCGTCGCGCGGATCGAGTTGCTTGATCCCGTGCAGGTGCGTGCCTGCAATGCCTACTCGAAGCTGACCCTGCCCGAGACGCCGATGCTTTTCCTCGAGTTTCACGGAACGGATGCGGGCGTCGCCGAGCAATGCGCGCGATTTGCCGAAATCGCGGCCGACTGCGGGGGCGGGACCTTCGAATGGGCCACCAAGCCGGAAGAGCGGACACGGCTGTGGCAGGCGCGCCATGACGCCTACTGGGCGGCGACGGCGCTGCGTCCGGGTGCCAAGGGGATCTCGACCGATGTCTGCGTGCCGATCTCGCGTCTCGCCGAATGCGTTGCCGAGACGAAGCGCGACCTCGACGAGACCGGGCTTCTGGCGCCGATCGTCGGCCATGTCGGCGACGGGAATTTTCATGTGCTGCCCCTGATCGACATGAACGATCCGGCGGAAATCGAGAAGGGACGGGCCTTCGTCGAGCGTCTGGTGCGCCGGGCGCTGGCGATGGAGGGAACCTGCACGGGCGAGCACGGCATCGGGCAGGCCAAGATGAAGTACATGCTCGAAGAACATGGCGAACCCACGCTCGACGCGATGCGAGCGATCAAGCGGGCACTCGATCCGCTCGACATCATGAATCCGGGAAAGATCGTCGAGCTGCGGCCCTAGCTCCCTCATTGCCGCTCGCAATGGTTTGACCGACGCGATGCGATTGGCCATGGTTCATGTCCATGGCTTGAACAGAAGAGGACTGCGGCGTGCGCGAGGCGCTCACCGTTATCGGGTTCCTGATCATCGTTGCGTTCTCGGCTCTGCTCGCCGCGCCGCTTTTCGTCGACTGGAATGACTGGCGCAGCGCGATCGCCCAGCAAATGGCGAATGCGATCGGCGCCACAGTCCTGATCGAAGGGCCGATCGACGCACGCATCCTGCCGCAACCCTGGCTGTCCGTCGGCAAGCTGACCATCGGCGAGCCCGGTGGCGCCACGACGCTCGTCGTCGAGCAGGCAGAGGCCGACATCTCGCTCGGCGCGCTGATCCGTGGATCCTTCGACCTCTCCAACGTGACGCTGGAACAGCCGCACCTCACGCTCAAGGCGGGGCAGGATGGCGCGATCGCGCCGCTGGTGCTCACGGAAGGCGATCGCCCGGTTGTCGTCGAGAATTTCCAGATCGGCAATGGCAGCGTGACCTACACGGACGCCCGCGTTGGCACGGTCACGATCGACGAGGTTGGTCTCGTCGGCGATGCGCGCTCGCTGAGCGGCCCGATGAAAGCCGAGGGCGGCGCGATGATCGACGGGCGCCGCCAGTCGCTCACGATTTCGGTCGGCGCCATCGATGAGAACGGGGCGCGGGTGAAGCTCGCGGTCCTTCCGGCCGACCATCCCGTCGCAATCGACGTCGACGGGCTCGTCAAGACGGATGAGAAGGGGCCGCGCTTCGAGGGCACCGCGACCGTGGCGCGCGCCGAGCCGGTGGGGCGCGGGGACAAGGCCACGGATGAAGAGCGCCCCTGGCGTCTCACGGCAGCGCTCGCTGTGACGCCGGAAGGTGCGCAGGCCGAGACGCTCGAACTCCAGATCGGCGCGAGCGAGACCGGAGTGAAGCTGACCGGCTCGGGAAGCTACGCCTTCGGCGACAAGGCGGCGGTGGCGGCGCGGTTGCGAGCCACCCAGATCGAGTTTGATCGGCTGGCGGGTGTGAAACCGAATGAGCGACTGGCGCCAATGGCGGTCATTGCCCGGTTGCGCGACGATCTGCCCGATATCCTGCGGCCGGACGTTCCCGTCTCGCTGTCGTTGAAGGCGGACGGCGCCATTCTGGGCGGCCTCGCGGTCTCGGGTCTGTCGGCCGATTTCGCCTCCACCGCGACGGGCTGGCGCATCACCGACCTTGCCGCCGCCTTGCCGGGGCGCACCCGGCTCGTTTTTGACGGCGACGTCACCGGTTCCGGCGACAGTGCGCTCAGTGGCCGCGTCGAGATCGACGCGCGGCAGGCCTCGTCGTTCCTCGCCTGGCTCGAGGGCGTTTCGCGCACGGCCGCGCCGAACGCCGCCCAGCGTCTCAGCCTGACCGGCAATGTCCTTCTCGGCGCCGAGACGTTCTCGCTGCGGGGCCTTGACCTGTCGATTGATGAGGCGACTGCGACCGGTGCCATTTCGGTCGGGCCGGCGGGGCAGGGCCGACCGGGGCGCAAGCTTGTCGCCGATCTTGTCGCCAACCGGTTCGACATCGACAGCCTTCCGTCGATTGCGGCGTTGGTGCCCGGCGGCGGCGCCGTATCCGAGGCCGATTTCACCATGCGAGCGAGCGAGATCAGCTATGGCGGAATTGTCGCGAAGAGTGCTGCCGGCCGGGTGGTCTATGAAGGCGACGGCCTGACGATCAGTAATGTCGCGATCGATGATTTCGGCGGCGCGAGCATCATCGCCAACGGGTCGATCAAGAGCCTGTCGACGGTTCCCACCGGTGCGATCACGATCGGGGTTGACGCAAGTGATCTGTCGCCGGTTGCCACGGCACTGGCGAAGAGCAGCATCCCGACCGGTCTGCTCGCCGGCTTCCAGTCGCGCGCCGCGGCCCTGTCGCCGGCAAAGGCCATCATCGAACTTTCCTTTGGCGAACAGCGGTCTCTCGGTCTCGACGGGCGGTTCGGTGGCACGCAGGTTTCAAGCCGCGTCGACCTTACCGGCGGGGCCGACGACGGCAGGATCGATGCCACATTGACGATGCAGGGCCTCGACGCCGTTCAACTGCTGCGCCAGATCGGATTGTCGCCCCTGCCATTGACGATAGCCGGCGAGGCGAAGGTCTCCGTCGCGGTGGACGGTCCGCTGACCTCGACACGCAACTGGTCGGCGAGCCTGCTGGCAGCGGGTCTCACTCTCGACGGTTCGGGCAAGCTCGTCGGGCCGATCGACGCGGTGCCGGCGATCGATGGGCGCGTCACGGCCAAGGTCGAGGATGTTCCGGCTCTCGCGCAGCTTTTCGGGCTCACGCTCGCCGGTGTCCTGCCGGGTGAGACTGCCGAACTCGATTCAGGCATCCGCGTGAAGGATGGCTCCGTGGCGCTCGATGATCTGACCGGCGTCCTGTTCGGCACGCCGGTCACCGGAGCGATGACGATCGAGCCGGGTTCTCCTGCGGCGGTCGGCGGTCGGCTCGCGATCCGTTCCTTCGATCTCGACCGCCTTTTGTCACTCACCAGCGGCTCCGATCTGACGGCGCCAGGGCCTGACGGGGGTTTTCCGGCTGACCAGTTCGCGCAGCCGCCGGGCGCCTTCGCGGTCGGAAAGATCGCGCTCACCTTCGAGCGTCTCGGTCTCGGATCGACCCTGCCGGCAGCGACGGCGCTGCGTGGCGTCGTCACGCTCCAGCCCTCCGGCACCACCTTCGAGCAGGTATCCGGCACGCTCGCGGGCGGTACCGTCACCGCCGATGCCGCCTTTGCGCGTGGCGCGGCGGAGACGGCGCTCAGCGGGCGTCTGGCGGTCGAGAACGTCGGCGTCTCAACGCGCGTCGTCGACGGCACACTAGACGCGGCTCTCGAATTCCAGGGATCTGGCCGCACACCCTCGGCGCTTCTCGGGGCGCTCACGGGTGGCGGGACCCTGTCGCTGGAGAATACCCGTCTGCGCCAGCTCGCGCCGGACGCCTTCCAGAAGACGGTGGCGGTGCTGGATGCCGCTCCGAGCACGGCACCGGCCGATCTCGGCTCGACGCTGCGCGCGGCGCTCGATGGCGGTGCCCTTCCCGTTGGGACGGTCGCGGGGTCGCTGGCGCTTGCGAACGGAACGCTCCGGCTCGGCTCGACCGGGGCCCCGCAATCGGCATTGCCGCTCAGGCTCGACGCCCAGACCGACCTTGCCACGCTGGCGGGGCGCATCGACATCGCGGTGAAACCTCCGGCGCCCGCCGACGGTCTCGGTGGTCAGCCGCCCGAATTCTCCCTGCGCGTCACGGCCACGCCGCTCGACATAGAACGCCGGCTCGATGTCGAGGGGCTGTCGGCATGGGCAACGATCCGGTCGGCCGAGCGCGAACAGCAAAAGCTCGAGGCGCTCGAAAAGGAGCGTCAGGCGCGCGAGGCCGCGGCGGCGGAGGCCAAGCGGATCGAGGCCGAGCGGATGCGCACGCTGATCGAGGCCCAACGCAAGGCCGAGGAGGAGAAGAGGGCGGCGGAAGCCGCCAAGAAGGCAGCAGAGGACGCGCGGAAGGCTGACGCCGCCAAAAAGGTGGACGAGGCCAAGAAGGCTGAGGAGGCCAAGAAGGCCGAGGAGGCGAGGAAGGCCGAGGAGGCCAAGAAGGCCGAGGAAGAGCGTAAAGCCGAGGAGGCCAGGAAAGCTCAGGAGGAAGCGGCGAAAAAACAGGCCGATCCCGCTCCGACGCCTGGTGACGCGCCGCCCGCCGTGCCGTCCGCGCCGGACGATGTTGCGCCGGTCCCGCTCGATGGGAACACGCAGCGGCCGAGTGCAACGGGCGGTGCGGAAATCGATCCGGAACCCTTGCCGCCGGCGGATCCTGCTGCCGGCGCCGAGATCATCGTGCCGCAGTTGCCGCCACCGATCGACATCCGCCGTGCCCCCGGCACGGCAAGTCCCTGATCATCGACGGTTCACGGCAAGCGAGGCCGCGGTTACTTCCGACGGACCTGTTCGAGAACGAAGAGACGGATCGCCGACGACAGGTTGCCCTGTGAGCGGGTCGCATCAATCTCCGCGACGAGGTCCGAGAGGGTCTTTCCACGCTCGGTCGAGAGGTCCTTCAGTGCGTCCCAGAAGGCATCTTCCAGTGACACGCTCGTCTTGTGTCCTGCAATCACGATAGACCGTTTGATGACATGGCTGCGCATCGATCAATGTCCTGATTCTTCTTTGGTTTCCAAACGTCGTTGGTCCAGCGAGCGAGAAAGGATCTCCAGATTTGCCGCCTCTCGCTCGCGTTCGGCCTTGGTCCTGCCAAAGCGGACGCGGTTCTCCTGAGCTTTCGCAGCTTTCTGATCCCGCTCGCGGTTCTTCCGAATTCGACCCAGATTCAGGATGTCAGCCAAGGGAGTCTGCTCAAATAAAGCGTCGAAATACCCGTGGCGACGGTAAAACCACAGTTGCGGTGCATTTGCAATATCCGAGATTGACCGATGTTGGGTCATGCGCCGTAAAATCGTCCGATTGTCTGAAAAATGGCAAACGCTTTGGTCGCTCGATGACAGACCTACGCATGGTTTTCTTACTGAATTACCTAAACTTACCGCAGCGTAATAACGGATGACGCCGTGGTTTCTTGACGATGTCCGCGATGTGTTCGGCGATGACCCAACGATGACAAAGCGCCTCAAAAGCAATGTCGATCGGGGAGAGGGCGCGTTTCGCTCTTTCCCCGGCGTTGAGGCATGCTTATATTCCATCCGTCGGCGCAAGCCGACTATGGCGATAAACGTCTGCCGAAATAAACCTATCGGACCCGGGGGCGGTACCCGGCGCCTCCACCACAGCCCGTGACGCGGGTTGCGGCGGGGGCGAAATAGGATCGACGAGGGTGTAAAGGGTGGGCTTTTGCCCGGCATGGTTCCGCCGTTATCGGGCCTAACTTATAGTTGCCAACGACAACTATGCTCCGGTTGCGGTTGCCGCGTAAGCGGTAACTAGACCGAAATCAAAGCCCTGACGGGTAGCACTGTCAGGCGGGGCCCGGAGGCGCCTGGCAACAGAAGCCTCCACTGATTTCCGCGCCCCTTACCGGGTCGCAGCTCAAGTGTCGTTGCTGAGAGGCAGGCATGGCGTCGTCGACCGATATGATCCGCTATGATCTCCTGGCGCAGGAGGCCCTGCGCGGCGTCGTTCGGCGTGTCCTCACCGACGCTGCCCGAGACGGGCTCCCGGGCGATCATCATTTCTACGTTTCCTTCAAGACAGCCCATCCAGGCGTCCGGATTTCGTCGCGACTTCGCGAGAAATATCCGGACGAGATCACGATCGTCCTCCAGCACCAGTTCTGGGACCTGACGATTTCGGAAAGCGCCTTCGAGGTTGGACTGTCATTCGGTGGCGCGCCGGAGCGGTTGCT
Organism: Labrys sp. (in: a-proteobacteria); assembly: GCA_046344875.1. Classification (GTDB taxonomy): domain Bacteria; phylum Pseudomonadota; class Alphaproteobacteria; order Rhizobiales; family Labraceae; genus Labrys. The sequence continues at coordinate 96,687 of JBKDKQ010000054.1, forward strand.
GGTGCCGTTCGATGCCGTCAGCGGCTTCTTCGATCCCTCCGTCCAGTTCGGTCTCAAGTTCGAGGTCGTGACGGAAGAGCCGACCTCGGTCGGGGACGATGTCCCGGAGCCCAAGCGCGCTGCACCGAAAGGGGCCGCCTCAGAGCCGAAGGAAGCGACGCCCACGAAAGCAGCCAAGGGAGCCGGCAAGACGGCCGTGCCGAAACTCACCGTCGCGCAGCCGGAGACCGACAAGTCGGTGGGTGATGGCGGCGACAAGTCGGCGCAGCCCGCAGACAGCGCCGGCCAGGCGAAGTCTGGCGCGGGCGAAAAAATCGTCAGCCTCGATACGTTTCGCAAGAAGAAATAGTCGCGCTGCGGACCCGCCGAGGGGACAAGCGGGAAACGACTGTCGCGACAGCAAAAAAAGGCGGGCCGGAGCCCGCCTTTCATTTGTGCCGTGTCGCGCAGCTCACTCGAGCGAGATCGCCACGAAGCGCAGTTCGCCCGTGCCGTTCGACAGAAGCAGCAACGCTGAGCGCTTGCCTTCCTTCTTGAGTGCGTCGATGCGGGAAGAGATGTCCGCGGGCTGATTCACCGCCTCCTGAGCCACCTCGACGATGACGTCGCCCGCGCGAAGCTGCTTGTCGGCGGCGGCCGAGGCCGGATCGACATCCGTGACGACGACGCCCTTCACGTCCGTCCCGATCTTGTATTGCTTGCGCAGATCATCACTCAGCGCCGAGAGTTCGAGGCCGAGGAGCTTGGTGACGACCGGCTTTTCCGGCTCCGCCTTCGGTACCTCGAGCTCGGCCTTCTGCGGCCCCTCATCGAGGCGCCCGATCTCGACCGTCTTGGTGATCTCCTCGCCACGGCGCAGGATCGTAACCTCGACCTTCTTCCCGACGGGCGTGTCGGCGACGATCCGCGGCAGGTCGCGCATTTCGCGGATGGCCTTGCCGTCAAAGGTCAGAACGACGTCGCCGGGCTCAAGGCCCGCGGGCTTTGCCGGGCCTTTCTCGTCGATCCCGGCAATCAGGGCGCCGCGCGCGGCGTCCATGCCGAGGCTTTCGGCGATGTCGTCGGTAACGGGCTGGATGCGCACGCCGAGCCAGCCGCGCCGCGTCTCGCCGAACTGCAGGAGCTGGTCGACGATCGGCTTTGCGGTGTCGGCCGGCACCGAGAAGCCGATGCCGATCGAGCCGCCCGAGGGCGAGATGATCGCGGTGTTGATGCCGACGACATTGCCTTCCATGTCGAACAGCGGTCCGCCCGAATTGCCGCGGTTGATGGCAGCGTCGGTCTGCAGATAATTGTCGTAGGGGCCGGAATTGATGTCGCGGTTGCGCGCCGAGACGATGCCGACGGTCACCGTTCCGCCGAGGCCGAACGGGTTGCCGATGGCGAGCACCCAGTCACCGACGCGGATCGCAGTCGAATCCGCGAACTTCACCGCCTTCAGCGGCTTGGTCGGCTTCACGCGCAGCACCGCGATGTCGACTTTCTTGTCGCGACCGACGATTTCCGCGGTGAGCTTGCTGCCGTCGTTGAAGTTGACGACGACCTCATCGGCCCCGTCGATCACGTGGTTGTTCGTGACGATGATGCCGCTCGAATCGATGACGAAGCCCGAGCCGAGCGAAGAGGTACGCCGCGGCCGGTTGTCACCCTGGCCGCCGCGGTTCTTGAAGAACTCGTTGAAGAACTCCTCGAATGGAGTCCCCGGCGGCAGCTGCGGCATGCCGTTCTCGCCGCCACTTCCACCGCTTGAGCCGCCGACGAGCTGCGTCGTCGAAATGTTGACGACGCTGTCGAGCAGCCCTTCGGCGAGGTCCGCCACCGATGGCGGACCCGACGCCGCGAGGGCTGGGGGAGTGAAGAGGGGCGGCGCTGCAAGCACGCCGGCGAGCGCCGCAATGGCGATCCCCCGGGACAGGAAGGTGCGTGTCGCGTTCATGAAGACTCCTGGCGTGAGGCCCTCGCGGCTCACTGAGTTGAAGTGGGCGGAACCCGCCCTTCTTTCAAGCCGAGAATGCGGCCCAAACGTGACGAATGCGGCGGCCTCACGAAGCCGTGTGGCGTACAGCCGTGTGTCGTTCAGCCGCGTGCCGCCCATACGAGCGCCAATCCGACCGCGGCCGCGATCCCGCCTGCGACCCGCAATTGCGCGGCGGGCGACTGGGCAACCTGCGCCATCATGCGACGGGACGCTTCCGGGAACGCGATGAAGGCAAGTCCCTCGATGAAGAAAGCAAGGCCGAGGGCCGCGATGAAATCACCGAGGGAAAAATCACCCATCACGCACGCGCTTCGCCTTGTCGCCGGTAAGCCCCATCTCCAGCGCTGGTACAGGACCGTCAAGTCATCGTCCGGTCAAGCAAAATGGCGCGGCGGCGACAAAAGGATGAAGATTTGACGCGACGGGCGATTGCTCGGGGGCGGCGCGATCGATCGGTGAAGGCGTGCCCGACAAACAAAAAACCCCTCCGGGAGTACCGGAGGGGCTTGGTGTCACGTGGGACGCGGATCAGTTCGCGGGCGCCGCCGCTGCTGCCGGCGCCGGAGCGACGGGGGCCGGTGCAATCGGCCCCACCGGATCACGGAAATACCGGAAGAACGGGCTGTCCGGGCTGATGACCATCCGCGTGTCGCCCTGACGCATCGACTGCTCATAAGCCTGCAGCGACCGGAAGAAGGAGAAGAACTCCGGGTCCTTGCCATAGGCATTGGCGAAGATGGCATTGCGTTGCGCGTCCGCGTTACCGCGGATTTCTTCCGCCTTGCCGTTCGCGTCGCCGAGCGTCTTCGACACGGCGCGGTCGGCCTCGGCGCGGATGCGCTGGGCGCGCTCCGAACCTTCGGCGCGGAACTGAGCCGCTTCGCGCTGACGCTCCGTCTGCATCCGTTGATAGACCGCCTGCGAGTTCGCTTCCGGCAGGTCGGCGCGGCGGATGCGGACGTCCACGACCGCGATGCCGAAGCCTTCGGCCTCGCGATTCACTTCGGTGCGGATCGACTGCATCAGCTTGTCGCGGTTGTCGCGGACGACGGCGGTGAACGACGCCTGACCGAGAACACGACGAACGGCCGAGTTGCCGATGTTGCGCAGGCGCTGCTCAGCGCCGGCGATCGAGTTGAGGCTCTGATAGAACCGCAGCGGATCGGTGATGCGATAGCGGGCAAAGGCGTCCACGACGAGACGCTTCTGGTCCGACGCGATGACTTCCTGGGCCGGCATGTCGAGATCGAGAATGCGCTTGTCGAGGAAGATCACGTTGTCGATGAACGGAACCTTCGCATAAAGGCCCGGTTCGAGCTTGGGCTGTTGCGGTTCGCCGAGGCGCAGGGGCAGAGCAAACTGCGTCTGCGGCACGACGTAGAGCGACGAGTAGGCGATGAAGGCGATGATCGCCAGGATGATGACGGCGGTGCCGCCGGCGACGGATTTCATTGGCCGGTCCCCTGCGTTGCCGACTGGTTGTTCGAACGGTTCTGCAGCTCGTTGAGCGGCAGGAAGGGCACGACGCCCGAGCCGCTGGACTTCTCATCGATGATGATCTTGTCCATGCCGCCGAGAACGCGCTCCATGGTTTCGAGATACATGCGCTGACGGGTCACGTCCGGCGCCTTGGCGTACTCCGCATAGACCTGCTCGAAGCGCAGCGCCGCACCGCGCGCTTCCGCGACGGCGCGGTCGCGATAGGCCTCGGCGGCCTGGGTAATGCGGGAGGCTTCACCGCGGGCTTCCGGGATCACCCGGTTGGCATAGGTCTGCGCCTCGTTCTGCAGGCGCTCGAGGTCGGCGCGCGCCGCCTGCACGTCGCGGAACGCGTCGATGACCTGCTGCGGCGGGTCGACCTTCTGCAATTGGACAATACGCACGATCACGCCGGCCTTGTAGCTGTCGAGGGTGCGTTGCATGAGGTCAGCGACCTCGGTTTCGATGGCCAGTCGGTCGCCGGTGAGGATCGGCTGGATGCTGCGACGACCGATGACCTCGCGCATCGCACTCTCGGCGACGTCACGGACGGTTTTCTCGGGATCCTGGATGTTGAACAGGAAGTCCTGCGGCTGGCCGGGGTTGATCTGCCACTGCACCGAGAAGTCGATGTCGACGATGTTCTCGTCGCCGGTCAGCATCAGGCTTTCGCTCGGCTCGTCGCGGCCACCGCTGCGGGTGCCGGTCTGATTGCCGGCGGCACGAAGACCGACGTCGATCGAGTTCACCGCTGTCACGCGCGGCTTCATCACGGCGCCGATCGGGTAGGGGAAGTTGTAGTTGAGGCCCGGATTGGACAGGGACGAGAACTTGCCGAACACGAGGTTCACGCCGATTTCGTCCGGCTGCACCCGATACCATCCCGTCAGCGCCCAGACGACGACGAGGGCCGCGCCGATCAGCGCGATCATTCGGCCATTCAGTCCGCCACCCGGCAGGACGCTCTTCAGACGGTCCTGGCTCTTGCGAAGGAGATCCTCAAGATCCGGCGGGTTGGGTCCACCACCCGAACCCCGCGGTCCCTGACCCCACGGACCTTTCGGTCCGTTGTCATTGCCACCGCCCCCCCACGGGCCGCCCCCGCCGCTTTGGTTGCTCCAAGGCATGCACCAGCTTCCTTTTTCATCTCTTTCCACAGCAAAACGGTGTCGTATGACCGCCGTCTTGCCCGAACCCAACGGCATATAGGCACGAAACGGCTGCATTCAACGCAAAAGCGCCGCACGCACAAGCGCATCCGCAGCGTCGGGCGCGACGAATTGCCAGCCCGGCATCTGGTGACGGAACCAGGTGAACTGGCGTTTCGCGTAATGGCGCGTATCGGCCTTGGCCTGGGCGATCGCGTCGTCAAGGGGGAGTGTGCCTGCGATCGCCCTGAGAAGCCAGGGTACACCATGTGCGCGCATGGCGGGCAGGGCGGGATCAAGGCCGCGTTGGCCAAGAGCCGCGACTTCATCGAGGGCGCCGGCCGACATCATCTGGTCGAAACGGCGATCGATCCGCGCATAGAGGATCTCGCGCTCCGGCGACAGGAAGAGGCGCAGGCACCGGTTCGGATCGAGGAGGGGCGCGCTGTGCGGCTCGTTCTGCCAGTCCGTGAGCGATCGTCCGGTCGCCTCGAAGATTTCGAGGGCCCGCAACAGCCGCTGCGGATCGGTCGGCCGCAGGCGCGCGGCGCTCGCGGGGTCAACAAGGGCGAGGCGGCGGTGCAGCTCCGCCGGCGGCACGTCCGCCGCCTCGGCGCGGATCCGGGCACGGACCTCGTCCGGCACGGCCGGCATGGCGGCAAGACCGCGCTCGACGGCCTTGAAGTAAAGGCCGGTGCCTCCCGTCAGGATCGGGAGCCGGCCTTCCGAGCGACAGGCCATGATCGCTGCTTCCGCCTCCGCCAGCCAGCGGCCCACCGAGTGGTTGATGGCGGCGTCGACATGGCCGTAAAGCCGATGCGGCGCCGCCGCTTCCTCCTGGGGCGTCGGCCGGGCGGTGATCACGGCGAGGTCGCGATAGACCTGCATCGAATCGGTGTTGACGATCGTTCCGCCGAGCAATTGCGCCAGCGACAGCGCAATGGCGGACTTGCCGCTCGCGGTCGGACCTGCCAGAAGCACCGCGTCGAAGCCCGTCCCGTTCACCGGTCTCGCTCCATGTCCCTTCCGCTCGTCGCCACGCTCGTTTCCGCCCCGGCGGCCGCCGCCATCGACGCGGCGCTGATACGGCGCGCGAGCGATGCGCTGACGGAGACCTTCGAGGCTCGCGTGCTCGCACACGGTGTCGCCCTGGATCTGTCCTTTTCGAGCAGCGAACCCATCACGACCCTGGAAAAGCGGTTGCGGGATGCCGTTGCGGGCGCACCGATCGACGTCGTCGTGCAGGAGGCCGCTCACCGGCGCAAGCGTCTTTTCCTCGCCGACATGGATTCGACCATGATCGAGCAGGAATGCATCGACGAACTCGCCGATCTCGTCGGCCTGAAAGACCATGTCGCCGCAATCACCGAGCGTGCCATGCGCGGGGAGATCGCGTTCGAACCGGCGCTGCGTGAACGCGTCGCGCTGCTCCGGGGCCTGCCGGTCGCAACGATCGACGCGGTGATCGACCAGCGCGTCACCCTGTCGCCCGGCGCGCGCGTTCTCGTGCGGACCCTGCGGGCGCTTGGTGTGCGAACGGTGCTGGTGTCCGGGGGGTTCACGCTGTTCACGAACCGCGTCGCTGCGATGATCGGCTTCGACGAGAACCACGCCAACAGGCTCGAGATCGCGGATGACCGGCTCGCCGGCACAGTGGTCGAGCCGATTCTCGGGCGCGAGGCGAAGCGCGAGACGCTGATGGGCCTGCGCGATCAGTTCGGGCTCGACCCCGTCGCCACGATGGCGGTCGGCGACGGTGCCAATGATCTCGCCATGCTGGCGGAAGCCGGTCTCGGCGTCGCCTATCGCGCGAAACCGGCCGTTGCCGCCGCGGCACGGATGCGGATCGACCATGCCGATCTCACGGCGCTCCTTTTCGTACAGGGGATAAGCGCCGAGGAGTTCGTCCGCGGCTAGCTGATTTCCTGCGTTCCCTGCTACATGTCGGGGATGATCAGAGCCCCGGATCCGAGGGTCTGCCGATGAAGCAGTATCACGACTTTCTCCGCCGCATTCTCGACGAGGGCGTCCGCAAGGACGACCGGACCGGAACAGGCACGATCTCGATCTTCGGACACCAGATGGCCTTCGATCTGTCCGAGGGTTTTCCGCTCGTCACGACCAAGAAGGTGCATGTGCGCTCGATCATCCACGAGCTTTTGTGGTTCCTGAAGGGCGATACCAACATCGCCTATCTGAAGGAGAACGGCGTCACCATCTGGGACGAATGGGCGGATGCGAACGGCGATCTCGGGCCGGTCTACGGGCGGCAATGGCGGTCCTGGGCGGCACCGGACGGCCGGACGATCGACCAGATCAGCCAGGTCGTCGACGAGATCCGGCGCAACCCCGATTCGCGCCGGCTGATCGTCTCCGCCTGGAACCCGGCCGACCTGCCTGCCATGGCGCTCGCGCCGTGCCACTGCCTGTTTCAGTTCTACGTCGCCGAGGGCCGGCTCTCGTGCCAGCTCTACCAGCGATCGGCGGACGCCTTCCTCGGCGTGCCGTTCAACATCGCGAGCTATGCGCTGCTGACTGTGATGGTGGCGCAGTCGACGGGCCTTCAGCCCGGCACCTTCGTCCATAGCTTCGGTGACGCGCACATCTATCTCAATCATCTCGAGCAGGTGCGCGAGCAGCTCGGGCGCGCGCCGCGGGCCCTGCCGCATCTGCGCCTCGATCCGACCGTGCGCTCATTGTTCGATTTCCGCTACGAACACTTCGCGCTCGAGGGCTATGACCCGCACCCCGCCATCAAGGCGCCGGTGGCGGTCTGATCATGCGCCCGATCGTGATGGTCGTCGCGGTCGCACGCAATGGCGTGATCGGCCGCGACAACGGCCTGCCCTGGCACATGCGGTCTGATCTGAAGCACTTCAAGCAGGCGACGATGGGCAAGCCGCTTGTCATGGGGCGCAAGACCTATTTGTCGATCGGCAGGCCGCTGCCGGGGCGCGACACGATCATCGTCACCCGCGATCCGGGCTTTCGCCCTGAGGGCACGCATCAGGCCGGCGACCTCGACGGTGCGATCGCCCTGGCCGACCGGCTGGCCGAGGCGCGCGGGGCGGACGAGATCGTGATTGCGGGTGGCGGTTCGATCTATGCCGCCGCCATGCCGCGCGCGGATCGCCTGATCGTCACGATCGTCGACCTGGCGCCCGAGGGCGATGCGCGCTTTCCGGCGATCGACGCGACGCAGTGGCGCGAGACCGGTCGGACCGCTCACCCGCGCGGGGAGGGGGACGACGCAGGCTTCGAGATCGTGACCTATACGCGGCGCTGACCGCACGCGGGGTCTCCATCGCGCTCGACCTCTCCACGATTTCCACGAACGAAAACGGGCGGCCCCAAGGCCGCCCGCGTTCCTGGACTTGATGCGGTCGAGCGTCAGTCGAACCGGCCGGCGGCGTGCGCCAGCATCGTGTAGACCTTGCCGGTCTCGGCCATGAGGTACGTCTTAGCCGAGGCGCCGGTCTTGTCTTCCTTCTCGACCTGCTGGAGCAGGCGCTCGAACTCGTCGACATAGCGATCGACGGTCTCGCGGAAGTCCGCGTCGCGGCGGTAGCGGCGGCGGATCTCCTCGAAGGTCTGCTGACCCTGCAGCGTGTAGAGGCGACGCGAGAACACGTTGCGCTCGCCACGACGGTAGCGATCCCACAGATCGGAGGCCGCGGCCGAGTCGATCATCCGGGCGATGTCGGCCGACAGGCCGTCGAGACCGCCGGCAGAGCGTTCGGCCGGAGCAGCCGGCGGGGTCGCGACGGCCTTTGCCGGGGTCGCCGGCGCAGCCTTCGGGGCCACGGGCGCCACGGGGGCAGCCGGGGCCGGAACGATCGGCGCGTTCTCGTCCTTCGAGGCGCGGGCGAGCAGATCCGACAGCCAGCCGCCGGTCTTGCGCGAGGCCTCACTGCCACGCGGGGACGGTGCGGCGTCGAGCGATGGACGCAGGGCAGGAGCCGGCTCCGGCTGGGCCGGGGCCGCCGCCGGCGGGGCCACCTCGCGGCGGGCGACGGGCGCAGGCGCCGCGGGCGCTGCCTGCACGACCGACGCGGGCTTCACGACCGGTTGCGGGGCCGGCATGACGGGCGCCGGAGCGGCCGCGACGGCCACGCTGCGCTCGACCGGCCGGGTTGCCTCGGCGCGACGGCCGTGATCCGACAGGTCGAGGCCCCGGCCCGAACGGGCGACGATGTCCGAGAGGTCCTGCAGCGCCTGGATCTGTTCGGCGACCACGCGCCGCATGGCGGCCGTCTGGTCGGTCGTCTCGCGCGGGATCTCCGCGAGGCCGGCGCGCAGCTCCTTGCGGGTCGTTTCGATCTCGTTGCGCAGATGGGCGGCCATCTCGCGAACCTCGCGGGTCGTGTCCGTGAAGCGCGAGCTCGCGTTATTGAAGAGGTCGGCGACCTGATCGACCGCCTCGTCATAGGCCGACCGCAGGGTGGCCGAGGTCCGCTCGCGCTCCTCGGCAGTCGCCTGCCGGATCTGCTCGAAGTGCTCGGCGATTGCCTTGGCCGAGGCGCCGGTGTTCTCGGCGAGAAGAAGGCCCGCATGGCGCGCCTTCTCCTCGGTCTTCTCGAGGATCTCGGTGACGGTGCGGGCGTAGTTGCCGAGCATGCGCTCCACATCCTCGGTCTTCTGGCCGAGGGTGGCGAGGACACGCTCGAGGGCGACGCGACGCTCATCGAGCGAGGCGTCGACGCGCTGCTGCGAGGCATCGAGCACGGTGATGACATTGGTCATCATCCGTCCCTGCTCCTCGAGGCGGGCCGAGAGGCTCATCACGTCGCCGAGCACCGTGTTCGAGACCTCGCGCAGCGTGCCGACCTGCGTGCCGACCTGATCGGCGGCCCTGTTGGTCTGGTCGGCCATGCTGAGCATCGAGGACTGGAACTCGCTGATGCGGTCGGCGAGGTTGCCTTCGATCGTGTCGAGGGCGGTCGTCGAGCCGCTGAGGAGTTCCTGCAGCGCGCGGTTGGTCGACTGCACGCGGTCGAGAAGGTCGGCAATCTCGGTCTGGAGCTTGCCCTGCACCGATCCGATCTCGCCGACGGCATCCGCCGCCCGCTTCTCGATGACGTCACCCAGAAGGCGCGACGTCTGCTCGAGCGCTTCGACCAGCTCGTTGCGGCGAGCGACCAGCGTGCCGCCGATCGAGGCAGCGGCATTGCCGACCACGGCTTCGATTTCGTCCCGCTTGTCGGACAGGCCGGCGAACAGGGCAGACGTGCTGCGGTCGAGCATGGTGCCGAGTTCGTTGCTGCGGTTCGACAAGGTCGTGGCGAGATCATCGGCGCGGGCAGCGAGCGTCGCGGCGATGTCGCCACTGCGGGTCGCCAGCGTGGCGTCGATGGTCTGCGTCGCGCCGGCGAGGGTCGCGGCGAGATCCTGAGCGGAGTTCGCGAGCGACGTGCCGAGCGAATGGCTGCCGGCAGCGATGACGGAGCTGATTTCGGCGCTGCGCGTGGCGAGCGTCGTCACCAGTTCCTCACTGCGGCTGGCGAGGTTCGACGCAATTTCGTCGGCGCGCGACGTGATCAGCGTCTCGATCTGCTCCGTGCGGGCCGTGAGCAGGTCTTCGAGTTCCTTCTGACGGGTGCCGAGGGCCTCGGTGAGCGTCGTCGACTGCTGATTGAGCGTCGACAGGATCGCGCCGCTGCGGCCCTCGATCTCGCGAACCACGGTCTGGCCGACGTCAGCCACCTCGCGGGTCAGCGTGTCGCCACTCTTGCCAAGCGACTGGAGGAACAGGCTGCCCTTCTCGTCGAGCAGGGCGGCGAGTTCTGCCGAGCGCGATCCGAGCGTGGCGTTGAGGTCGGTCGCTCGGGTGACGAGCGTGCTGCCGACGTCCGTGGCGAGACGGGTCAGCATCGATTCCACGTCCGCACTGCTGCGGCTCAGCAGTTCAGTGACGCCCTCGACGCGCGCCGTGAGGTTCTCGGCGATGGTCGCGCCGCTCGTGTCGAGCGAGGCGACGATGCCCGTGAGGCGACCGCCAACGATGGCCTCGAACCGCTGGACGCGCTCGTCGAGCGTCGCGGCGAGGTCGGCCGCGCGGGCGCCAAGCGTCGCGTTGATCGCCTCGGCGCGGCCGGCGAGCCTTTCGGCGAGCTTTTCGCCGCGCTCGTCGAATTCGCCGACGATGGCGGTAGCCCTGCCCGAAAGGTTCTCGGCGAGGGTTGCGCTGCGCGTGTTGATGAGCGTCGTGATGCTCTGGGCGGCGGATTCGACCGAGCCGAGGATGGTGCGCGAGCGCTCGTCGAGCACGGTCGCGATGTCCTGGGCCTTGCTGTCGAGGAGGTTGGTGATCTCCTGGCCGCCGTCGCTGAGGACGCGGGCCATGTCGAGCGTACGCTGGGCAAGCGTCTCGTTCAGGCCCTTCGCCTTGGCGTCGAAGCCGCGATCGACGCGTTCGATCCGGCCGTCGAGAGTCGCGGCGATCTCACCGGTCTTGGCAGTGAAGCGCTCGTCGAAGCGGCCGATCTTGGTCTCGAGCGCCTGGACGATGCCGTCCGACTGCTTCTCGAAGCGATCGGCGAGTTCGCCGCCACCGATGCGGATCGCGTTCTCGAAGCCGAGAAGCTTCGTGGCGATGTCATCGGAGAGCACCTTGCTGTCCGTCGCGATCTTCGACGCGAGCGCCATGCCGCGCACCGTGATCACCTCGTCCATCTCGGCGAGGCGTTCGCCGATCGAGGTGCGGATGGCGTCCGTGCGCTTCTCGGCGACTTCGTCAAAGGTCTTGATCTGCGCGTCGAGCGTCACGCCGACGGCGGTCGCGTCCGACTGGAACTTCTGCTCGAAGCGGCCGAGGCGATCGTCGATCAGGCGTTCTGCCGTCTCGGTGCTGGCGGCGATCCGCGCCTCCAGCGTGCTGGCGCGGGCGGCGAGGGCGTCCTCAAGCTGCGAGACACCGCTCGAGAAGCGGGTTTCGAAGCTGCCGAAGCGCTGGTCGAGCGCGCTGGCGATCGCCGAGGTGCTGCCGCCGATGCGGGCCTCGAAATTCGCGAGCTTCTGGTCGAGCGACTGCTGCACGCTGCCGACATGGCCGGCGAAGCGCGTCTCGAAGCCCGACAGACGGTCGTCGAGGCTCGCCTGCACGGTCTGCGTGCTGGCCGAGAAACGACGATCGAAGGCGGCGAGGCTCTGCTCGAGCGAGGTCGCGATGCTCTGCGTCGTGCCGGAAGCCTGCGCCTCGAATTCGGCGAGACGGTCCTCCATGCGGGCATAGACCTCCTCGGTCGCCCGCGCCGAGCGCTGTTCGAACATCGAGAGGCGTTCCGCGAGGCCCTTGCCGAGCGAGGCGGTCTGCACCTCGACGGTGGTTTCGAGCTTCACGATGCCGGTGGTGATCTGCGAGATGATCGCCTCACCGCGCTCGGTGACGATCTGGGCAAGGGCCTCGCCGTTCTCGCGCATGGTCGCGGCCGTGTCGCGGCCGGCGGCGAGGAGGCGCTCGCGGACGGCATTGCTCTCGGCCGACAGGGTTTCGCCAAGGCGTTCCGTCGCGACGTTGATCGTCGTCTCGGCGTCAATGACGCGGTTTTCGAGGGCGGAGATGACCGACTGGCCGGTCGCGTTGAGGCGACGGTCGAGATCGGCGCCGCCGATGATGATCGTCTCGTGGATGCGGTCGCCGGTGGCGGCGAGGCGGTCCGCGAGATCACCGCCGCGGGTCGAGATGATCTCGGAGATGTGGGCTGCCGTCGAGTCGAGCTTCGCGGTGACTTCGCCGCCGCGCTGCTGCAGGTCGGTGATCAGCGTGTCGCCGGTCGTGCGCAGCGTCTGGTTGACGTCGGCGACGGAGGTCGCGATCTGCTCGACCATCTTGAGGCCGGTGTCGCGGATCGACGAGGTGACCACGTCGGCACCGTCGGCGAAGGCCTTCGACAGCGAGGCGCCGGTGCGCTCCAGCGTCTCGTTCACGGCGGTGCCGCGCTCGACGATCTCGGAGACGATCTGCTGGCTGTTCTCGGTCAGCTTGTCGTTGAGGGCGTTGGCGCGCGAAGCCAGCGTGTCGGTGATCTCGGTGGCGCGCGAGGCGAAGGTGTAGTTGATCGACTCCGACGTCGTCGTCAGCGTCGCGGTGATTTCGGCGGCCTTCGTCGTCAGGAGGCTCGTGACGCGCTCGGCCGAGTTGTTGAGGGCGCGGGTGACCTCGTCGCCCGTCACCGACATGCGCTCGATCAGGTCTGAGCCGCGCGCACCCATGGCGTCGATCATGGTGTCGCCACCATGCGAGAGCTGCAGCAGGATCTGCTCGCCCTTTTCGCCGAGCGTGCGGGTGACGCGCGAGCCGGCTTCGGCGACGTCGCCGGCGAGACGGGTCGCGGCGGTCGCGAGGTCGGTCGACAGCGATTCGCGCGCTTCCACGATGGCGTCTCGGACACGATCGGCGTGACCCGTGATCGATTCGCGCTGCGAGACGAGATCCTCGATCAGGCCGCGCATGCGCAGTTCATTGTCGGAATAGGCGCGCTCCAGCGTCGCGACCTCGTTGTGGACCATCACCTCGAGTTCGCTCGCGCGGGCGAGGGCGCGCTCGATGCCGTCGCCCATGGCGGCGACTTCGCGGCGGATCGCCTGGCCGACCGAGACCACGCTGTCGGCGGCGATCGCCTCGGGTTCGGCGAGGCGCATGGCGACCTGCGTCATCGATCGGGCGATGAGGCGCAGTTCCTGGGCGCGCCAGGCGAGGGAGGCGAGCACGAGGAACAGGATCGGGGGAAGAACGGTCGCCAGCACCGCCGCGATCAGCGTCGGCGTCTGCTGGTAGGTCGCGGTCGACAGAAGCGCCGTCAGTTCGACGCCGTAAAGAAGCCGGGTGAGAAGAACACCACCGACGACCCAGACGATCGAGAGCACCAACGCGCCGATGTAGGGGGCCATGGACGGACGGCGCTGCAACGACTGCAGCAGCTGGCCGACCGAAGCCCGGTCGTCATTCGCCGCCGGACGCCGCGAGGCGAGGATCGGGCGATCGGGCTGAGGGGCGGGCGTTGCGGGCCGGGGTTCCGGCTTCACATCGAAGGCTTCGTCGAAATTGACCGCGGGCGCCCGGTCCGTGTCGTTGTCCGACGCCCCGAGGCTCAGGGCCTCCTCGATCGCGGACAGTGCCGCATCCGCAGGATCTTGAGCTCGCGGTTTCTTCGCCATGGCCTCGCCTCACGCTACTGTTCAAGCGTCCGTACGGTTCGGGCCGATCACCGAACCGACAGTCGCCAAATGGAACGCATCGCGCCCTGTGTGCGCGCGACGCACGGCAGCCCACGACGCCAGAAGCGCTTCGGGAGGTAGGATGCCGCACTCAAACCGTACATGGCCGCATTAAGATTGGGAACAGGACGCCCGATCTTTCCGTCGGCATCGTTAACGGCTTGTTTACCATGACCGGAGGCGTCTGACACCCCGTCATGCGAATTGGTGGTTGGTAACTAGGTATCAACCATTCCCATAGGCGCCTTAAGCGGGATTCACGCCTTTTTCGCTTCCAGTCCGGATGGTTGCGTCTGTCCAGCTGTTTGAGGATGGCCAAAATGATGACCGACCAGGCTACCGTGCGTGCGCTCGATCTCGTGCATCTCGCCCATCATACGCTCGGTGATCAGGATCTCGAGCGGGAGATCCTCCGGCTTTTTGCCGCCCAGTCGCGCACCCTGCTGGCGCGCCTCGAGGCGGCGCGGGACGAGGAGCGCATGCGGGTCGCGCATACGCTGAAGGGGTCGGCCCGCGCCATCGGCGCGTGGGAGGTCGTGCGTGCCGCCGAGGAGATCGAAGCCGACACGCAGGCGACCACCGACGCGCTCGCTCAGGCCGTCGGGCGCGTCAACGCGATCATTCGCGATCTCGCCGCCTGACGACCGCCCGATCCGTGCGCGATCCGTCAGTGCAGACGGAACTCTCCGTCGATGCACGCGATTTCCGTCGGCGCGATCAACTGCCGATGGGCGACCGTCACGCGGTAGAGCCGACCTTCGATCTTCTCCTGCCAGAAGGCGAGGAAGCGCTTCAGCTCGGGAAACTTCGGCGCGAGATCATATTCCTGCCAGACATATTCCTGGAGAATGGAGGGGTGATCCGGCAGCCGGTAGAGGATCGCCGCCGTCGTCAGGCCATAGCCGTCGATCTGGCGTGCAAAGTCGGAAGAAACCATGCGGTGCGCTCCCTGGCAGGTCAACAACGCTTGAATTCCAGCGCAGATTGTTGCCGGGGAAAAGTAAAAAATTTGCCCTTAAGCCAATAATTTCAGTATGTTAGCACTCACCAGCCGGTGATGCTGACAAGCGGGCTCTCAACAAGCCTCAGCCTCTCTCCCCGCATGAATGCCGGCTGGATGCCGTGCACGTCTGGCGCTTGTGCGCTGAGCGCATGGCTCGCGCGGGTCAAGGCCATTTTGCTGATCCCGCGCATGGGATATTGGTAAGACGATTGGCCGGCCACCGGTCCAACCCCGATCGTCGAGGGATCCGATGTCCGCCGCGCCATCGACCGCCGTGCCGCCCGCCTCAGCCGCATCGACCGTGCTGCCGATCCTGGCCGCGATCAGCGTCGCGCACATGATCAACGACACGCTGCAGTCGCTTCTGCAGGCGACCTATCCGATGCTGAAGGAGAACTACGCGCTCACCTTCGCGCAGATCGGCTTCATCACGCTCGCCTTCCAGCTGACCGCCTCGGTCCTGCAGCCGCTCGTCGGGCTCTACACCGATCGGCGGCCCTTGCCCTATTCGCTGACCCTCGGCATGGGCCTGACCCTGACGGGCCTCCTGCTTCTGGCGACCGCGCACAGCTATGGCGTGATCCTTCTCGCCGCGGGGCTTGTCGGCACGGGGTCGTCGATCTTCCATCCGGAATCATCCCGCGTCGCGCGCATGGCGGCGGGCAATCGGCCGGGTTTCGCGCAGGCCTTCTTCCAGGTCGGCGGCAACACCGGCACCGCGATCGGCCCCTTGCTCGCTGCCTTCATCGTCATCCCCAACGGGCAGGAGAGCATCGCCTTCTTCGGCGTGCTGGCGCTCGCCGGCATGGTGCTGCTCTTCGTCGTCGGCACCTGGTACAAGGCCAATCCGGGCCGGGTGAAGGCGCGCAGCAACACGGTCGCCGACGTCGACCGCATCCCGCGCGCGGTCGTGGCGCGATCGATCCTCATCCTGATCGCGCTGATGTTCTCGAAGTTCGTCTACACCGCCTCGCTCGGCAACTACTTCACCTTCTACCTGATCGCCCAGTTCGGCGTCGGTGTGCAGACGGCGCAGCTCCTGCTCTTCGTGTTTCTCGGCGCCACGGCTGTCGGGACGATCGCCGGCGGCGCATTCAGTGATCGGTTCGGCCTTAAGCGGGTGATCTGGGGCTCGATCCTCGGCGTGCTGCCCTTTACCCTGGTGCTGCCCTATGCCGACCTGATGTGGACGACGATCCTCGCGGCCGTGATCGGTTTCATTCTCGCCTCGGCCTTTTCGGCGATCGTGGTCTATGCACAGGAACTGATGCCCGGCCATGTGGGCCTCGTCGCGGGTCTTTTCTTCGGGCTTGCCTTCGGACTCGGCGGCATAGGGGCTGCCGCGATCGGCGCGCTCGCCGACGCGACGAGCATCCAGTTCGTCTTCAAGGTCTGTGCCTTTCTGCCTGCGATCGGTCTCCTGACGGCATTCCTGCCGAATATCGATCGCCGACGCGGTTGAGACGGCTGGATCAGGCCGGATCGCTTCTCTATATGCAGCGTCAACGACGCGACTGAGGAAGACATGGTCAAGATCACGTTCAAGGCGTTCACCGGCGAAGTGCAGACGGTCGAGGCGGAAATCGGGTCGACGGTGATGGAAACCGCGATCAAGCACGGCATTCCTGGCATCGTCGCGGAGTGTGGCGGCGCCTGTGCCTGCGCGACCTGCCATGTCTATGTCGACGAAGCCTTCCTGCCGATCGTCGGTCAGCCCGAGACGATGGAGGAGGACATGCTCGACTTCGCCTATGACGTCCGTCCGAATTCGCGCCTGTCGTGCCAGATCCGCGTTCGAGAGGCGATCGACGGGCTGGTGGTGATGACCCCCGAAAAGCAAGCCTGACCATGCGCAGGCTGACGATCGGGGTCGAGCACTGGCCGATCGCCGGCACCTTCACCATCGCGCGCGGCTCCAAGACCGAGGCTGTCGTCGTCGTCGTGACGCTCGAAGAGGGTGGCGTGCGCGGGCAGGGCGAGTGCGTGCCCTATGCGCGCTATGGCGAGACGGTCGAGAGCGTTTCCGCCGCGATCGAGGCGATGCGCGGGCCGCTCGAAGCCGGGCTCGACCGCTCGGCGCTGCAGACGGCGATGAAGGCCGGTGCCGCGCGCAATGCCATCGATTGTGCGCTGTGGGACCTCGAAGCCAAGATCGCACATCGGCCCGCCTGGCAGCTTGCCGGTCTCACGCAGCCCAAGCCGCTCGTCACGGCCTTCACCCTGTCGCTCGGTGAGCCTGACGCCATGCGCGCGGCGGCCGAGGCGGCGTCCCATCGTCCGCTGCTCAAGGTGAAGCTCGGCACGAGCGATGATACCGCGCGGATCAAGGCGGTGCGGGCCGGGGCGCCACGCTCGGAGATCATCGTCGATGCGAATGAGGGCTGGCGGGCGGAGACGCTCGACGTCAACATGCGCGCATGTGCCGAAGTCGGTGTGACGCTGATCGAACAGCCATTGCCGGCCTCCGATGACGCAGCGCTCGCGCTTGGCAAGCGCCTCGTGCCGTGCTGCGCTGATGAATCGCTGCACGATCGGGCCTCGCTGCCTGCTCTGGCCGGTCGCTATGACGCCATCAACATCAAGCTCGACAAGGCAGGTGGACTGACCGAGGCGCTGCTGCTGGCAGAGGCCGGAGCTTCGCATGGCCTCGACCTGATGGTCGGCTGCATGCTCGCGACCTCGCTCGCCATGGCGCCGGCGCTCCTCGTGGCCCAGCGCGCCCGGGTCGTCGATCTCGATGGTCCTTTGCTCCTCAAGACGGATCGCGTGCCGGGCCTGCGCTATGACGGCAGCCTCGTCTATCCGCCCGAACCGGCACTCTGGGGCTGATCTCACGCGGTGGGGGCCGCGATCCGCGCTTCCTCCGCCCGTTCGATCCGGCCTGCCCAGGCGATGAAGGCGAAGCCGGCGAGGGAGAGCAGCGTCATCACGAAGAAGCCCCGTCCGCCGACATGCTCGAAAAGCGTGCCGGACAGGATCGTCGTCAGCGCCATGGCGATGCTGATGGCCGTCGCAATCCAGCCGGACCGGCGCGTTCTGCCGATCGAATAGCGGGCGAGCCAGTTCATCGTCGCGAGATGCACGGCTGCGTAGGTCAGAAAATGCGATGACTGAAGAAGGGTGATGATCAACGGGGACGTCGGCTCGAACCCCATCAGGATCCATCGCACCGCGCCACAGGCTGCCCCGATGAGGATCATCGGGATCGGAGCCGCCAGCCGCGCCGCCCGGGTGCCCCACAGGAAGAAGGCCATCTCGATCAGGATACCCACCGACCAGAGGATGCCTATCTGCGGCGCCGTGTAGCCCATGCCCTGCCACATCAGGGTCGAGAAGCCGAGAAGAAAGGCATGCGCCCCCTGGATGAGGGCGATCCCGATCGCGAAGACGATGAAGAGCCGCAGCGAGGGCGCGCGCCCATCCGCGTCGCCCTGCTTTCGCCCGGCGCCGCCATCGAGCGGCATCGCCAGGGCGGAGATCGCGGCGAGGGCCGCGAGACCGGCCAGAAGCGGCGGCAGGATCGCCGGCGGCAACTGACCGAGCACCGCGCCGCCCGCGAGGTTCGCCGCCAGCCAGGACGTCGAGCCCCAGAACCGGATCCGCCCATAGTCGAGCCCATGTCTGTCGATGCCGTTGAGCACGATGGCATCCAGAATCGGCACGCCGCCCGCCACGCACATCGAGACGAGGGTGAGCACGATGGCGACCGACCAGAAGCCATCGGTGAGCATCAGTCCGAGATAGGCGAAGGCGGCGCCGGTTGCGATCAGAAGAAAGGTCCGACGCGCGCCGAGCGGCCCGTCGCCGACATGGGTCACCGGTGTGATCGCGATGATGCGGACCACCATCGGCACGGCGAGCAACACGCCGATGGTCGAGGCGTCGAAACCGCGATCGGTCAGCCAGATCGGAAAGTACGGGACGTAGATACCGAGCCCGAAGAACCACAGCACATAGGTCACGCTCATGGCCATGGCCGGTCCGGCACTGCGAGCCGACGCGTTGGGGCTGTGTGGCGTCATTCTGGGCGAGGATGAAGTCGGTTCAGACGGTGCGCAAGGCGTTCGGACGGCGAGGAGACATGGGGATTGCGTATAGCGCGCTTTGCCGTGCCGCGTACACGCGGTTTACTGTGCCTAAGAAAACGGCGGTACTCACGTGATTCGTGCCGCTCTCCCATCGCTGGCCGCGCCGCAGAAAAGGTCGCAGAATGCAGGCTGGTACCACCGAAACCGGAACTGACGACTACGCGCTCATTGAAGCGGCCGTCATGGAGACGAGTCGGGGTCGCTGGTTCCTCAGCGAATATGCGCGGCGCAACCGCAATGCCGACACCGCCGCCGTTCTGGACGCCCTCGCTCGGATTGAAAGTCGGGTGGAGCAGCCGCGCGCGGCAGCGGGTGAATCGATCCGGCTCGAACTGATCGACATGGCGAACGCTATTGCCCGCACCAAGGCGGAGATCGCCGCGATCCGTCCTTCCGACGGCGACAATGGACGGATCGGCGACGCGACGAACGAACTCGACGCCATCGTCAAGGCGACCGAGACCGCCACAGGCGACATCCTCGCGGCTGCCGAGCATCTGCAGGAAGTGGCATGGACGCTCCGCGAAAGCGGTCTGGAGGGCGCTGCCTGCGACATCATCGATCAGCGTGCGACCGACATCTACATGGCCTGTTCGTTCCAGGACATCACCGGGCAGCGCACGCAGAAGGTCATTCAGGTGCTGCGTTACATCGAGCATCGGCTCGAGGCGATGATGGCCGTATGGTCGGGTGGCTCGGACACCCCTGTGCGCGAGCCCGCGCCACCGTTCCTTTCGTGCGGCGATGGGCTGCTGAATGGTCCGGCCCTGCCGGGGCAGGGGCTTGATCAGACCGACGTCGACAGCATGATGCGGCAGTCCGGAGACGAGACATCCGGCGTCGAGTTCGACCCGATCCCGATCGCGCCGGTGCCGAGCGACACGGCCCCCGAGCCGGTCGGTCTCGACGACGTGGACAGCATCCTTCCCGTGCCGGTTCCGCTCGACGTCCGGGCCGAACCCGCGGACGAGGTGCCGGTCGAACCCGTCGCTCTCGAGCTGGATGAAGCGCCGATCGATCCGGGTGCGCCGGCCCTTGACGTCGAGCCGGTGACCATTCTCGACACGGCTCCGGAGCCTGTGCCGTACCGGGAGGAGCCGCCGGCGCTCGTCATATCGCCGCCGCCCGCTCCGTCGCCCTTCTCGCCGGTGAGCAAGCCGCGGGTGAAAGCAAAAGCCGAAGTGGCGGCGCCGGTGTCGGGGAAACCAACGCTGGCCGATGTCGACGCGCTCAGCTTTGACGAGAAGGCCGCGCTGTTCTCGTAAGGCGCCGAAGGGGTTCAGACCCGATCGACGGTCCAGGCCACGATCTGCCGCAGTACGTCCTGTGATGCCGCATCAAGAGCGGCACTCGCGGCCTGCGGGCTCAGTGCGCTCGCAGGACGCGTCGCCCGGATCACGGTCGCCGCGCCGATCCGCCCGCTTCTTTCGCTGATCAGCTTGACCGAGACTTCGACCACGGCCATCCGCGAGACGGAATCGATCTCGAAAGCGCGGATGTCGCTCGTCAGGGCGACGTCGGGCGCGAGCTTCTCCTCGGCGCGAGCGACGGAACCGATGCGCGTCGCGTTCTCGAAGGACTGCACCAGACGCACCTGCAGCAATCGCGGCAGCCGGTCGGCCCATTGGGCGCCCGCAAGGTTGGTCACTTGCCCGTCACCTGTCCGCACGACGATGCGGTTCGAGTCGAGCGCCTGTAGTGCGCTGGGCTCCGAGATCGTCAGCTGCGCGCGGGGTTTTCCGGCCGGCGGCAGATCGCGCGGGGCGGACAGGTCGAACGTCGCCGGCGTACTGGCAAGATCGAGCGACCCGCACCCGGTGAGTGCGAGCGAGACAACCATCGCGATGAGCCCCTGACGCATCCACGCGAACCGCACGCCACTCATTGTCCCTTGAACTCCGGTAGTGACGAGCGGGGCCCGAAAATCACCTGTTGCGGATCGCGCTCGAGTCCCCGCAGGGCCCGGTCGACGGTCTGCAGCGTGCGTTGCCCGTCAATGGCAAGCTGCCGGTACTCGCGCAGGCCCGCGCCGGTGAATTCGGTGATGCTGCGGGTGATCTCGGCTGTGCGGCCGTCGAGCTTTTCGGCGAGTTCGCGGATCGAGCGGGCGGTCGCCGTGAACTCGGCGAACATGCCCTTGCCGTCCGGACTCGTCGTCATGTCCTCGATGCCCTTGAGAACGGCGTCGATGCGGTCGGCCGATGCGTTGAGCTTCTGGCCGATCTCGCCTGCGTCCTTGATGAAGGCATCGATCGTCGTGGTGTTGTCGCCAAGCGTGGCCGCGAACTTGTCGACGTTCGTGACCACACGGCCGATCTTCTCGCCATCGAGGGAGGCAGTCACCTTCTCGATGCTCGAGAAAGCCGCTTCGAGTTTGGGCGTCATCGCCGACAGGTTCGCGGCGAGCGTGCGTGCATCCTTGACGAAGCCGTCGATCTCGCCGGCATTGGCGCCGAGCGTGGCGGTCACCTTGTCGATGTTGTCGATGGTGCGCGACACGGCTGCCGGATCGACCGCCGCCGTGATCTTGTTGAAGCCGTCGAGGCCCGCTTCGAGTTTCGGCGCCATCTCGCCGAGCCGGGCCGTCAGCGCGGCCGCGTCCCGCGAAAACGCCGCGAGCGGCTCACGCGCCTCGGCGAGGGTCTTGGAGAAGGCTTCGACATTGGCGAGCGTCGCGTTGACGCTGTCGACGTTCACGGCCTTTGCGATCTCGTCGATGCGGCGCGCCGTGCTGTTGACGCTTGCGACCGTGTCGGTCACCATTTTCGGGTCGACCGACTTCAAAAGCGCGTCAAGCTCATCGGTCATCGCATTGAGATTGTTTGACAATGTCTCAATGCTGCGGGCGGCGTTTCCGGTTGCGGAGAGGAAGTCCGACACATTCTTCGAGTTCTCGGACAGCGCCTGCGTGAAGTCGGCGACGTTGGAAACCGTCCGGGACAGATCGTTCTGGTTGGTCGTCAGCCACTGGTCGACCCGCGCAAGCGTCTGGGAAGCCTGAGAGACGACTTCGCGCGCTCCGTCGACGAGGTTTTGAAACTCCGACCGTTCCGCGAAGATCATCGGTTCCGCGTCGGTGCTCGTGGTCATCAGCGCGGGCGATTCCGCCGACCCGCCTGCGAGCTGCACGTAGGCGGAGCCGGTGAGGCCCTGGAATTCCAGTCGCGCGCGCGTGTCGACCTTGATCGGCGTCCCGTCCTTGACGGTGATGCGCCCCACGACGGTCGAGGGATTATCGGCCTTGATGTCGAGGCTCTTCACCTCTCCGACGCGGATACCGTTGAAAAGCACCGAGGATCCGACCGAAAGCCCGGTCACAGCGCCGTTAAACACGACCCGATAGGTCTGCACCGCGCCATTGTCGGCCGCACGCGCGAACCAGTAGACGAACGCGAATGCCGCCGCGATCACCACCAGGGTGAAGAGGCCGATCAATGCGTTGTTGGCGCGTGTCTCCATCGATCGCGATCCGGCTCAGCGCAGAAGCGCCCGAGCGCGCGGGCCATGGAAATAGGCGCGCAACCAGGGGTGGGTCGACGCGAGCATGGCAGACATGGGGCCCTCCGCTAGAATCCGCCCATCGCCGACGGCCGCGATGCGATCGCAGATGGCATAAAGACTGTCGAGATCATGCGTCACCATACAGACGGTCAAGCCCAAAGTCTGTCGCAGGGTTGCAATAAGCTCATCAAATTCTCCGGCGCCGATGGGGTCGAGACCGGAGGTTGGCTCGTCGAGAAACACGATGTCGGGGTCGAGCGCCAGGGCCCGTGCGAGAGCGGCACGCTTGATCATGCCGCCCGACAACTCCGAGGGGTATTTGTAGGCCGCCTCCGGTTTCAGTCCGACCATGGCGATCTTCATCCGTGCCATTTCGTCGAGCAGGCGCGGCGAGAGGCGCAGATATTCGCGCATCGGCATTTCGATGTTCTGCTGCACCGTCAGCGATGAAAACAGGGCGCCATGCTGGAAAAGCACGCCCCAGCGCCGATCGATCGCCTTGCGCTGTTCGTCCGGCAGATTGGTATAGTCCTCGTCGAAGATGCGGATCTGCCCGGCCTGCATCCGGTTGAGGCCGATGATCGAGCGCATGAGCACCGACTTGCCGGCGCCGGACGCTCCGACAATGCCGAGAATTTCGCCGCGGTAAATGTCGAGATCGAGTTTGTTCAGCACGGTCTGTTCGCCGAAGCGCACCGTGACGCCGCGAATGCCGATGATCACGTCCTTCACGGTCTCGCTCATGCGTCAGTACCGGATAGCGCCGAAGAACATGGCGAAGACACCGTCGACGACGATGACCATGAAGATCGCCTTCACGACGGAAGACGTCGTGCGTCGGCCGAGCGATTCGGCCGACCCTTTGACCTTGAAACCCTCGTTGCACGCCACGACCGCGATGATCAACGCCATGAACGGCGCCTTGATCAGCCCGACGAGGAAGGTGTTCATGCCGATCGATTCGCGCAGCCGGCTGAGAAAACTCACGGGCGTGATGTCGCCGTAGAGCCAGGCGGTGAGGCCGCCGCCAAAGATGCCCGCCATCGAGGCGATGAAGGTGAGCAGAGGCAGGCCGATCACAAGCGCGATCAGGCGCGGCAGGACGAGAACCTCGATCGGGTTGAGGCCCATGACGCGCATGGCGTCGATCTCCTCGCGCATGCGCATGGACCCGATTTCGGCGGTGATCGCGGAGCCCGACCGCCCCGCTATCATGATCGCGGCGAGAAGCAGGCCGACCTCGCGGAGAAACAGGATACCGATCAGGTCGACGACGAAGAGCGCGGCGCCGAAGCGCTCGAGCTGAAAGATCGTCTGCTGCGCGATGATGCAGCCGACGAGAAAGGCGATCAGGGCGATGATGGGCACGCCCCGGAAGATCATGCGCTCCATCTGGGTGACGATGGCCGGCCAACGCAGCCGCCGATGTCGCGTCGGCACGAGGAGGATCGTCGCCACGATCTCGCCGGCGAAGGCCGTGGCCTCGACCGCGTCACGACCGACGCCGCGGATCACCGCGCCGATATCGGCGAGAAGGTCGACGAAGGCGTTCTTGTCCGGCGCCGAAGGCAGTCTTTCGCTGCTGCGCTCGGCGACCTCGTCGATGAGAACCTGCTGCGTCTTGTCGCGGACCCGAACGGTGACGGCCGTACCGCGCGCCGCAAGGTTGCGCCGCAACCGCTCGATCAGCCGCGCGCCCAGCGTATCCAGGCGACCGACGCCGGTGAGATCGATCTCGGCGCGGCCGGAAATCGGCCGGTCCGCCGCCAGATCGTCGACGATCGCCTCGAGATCGCGCGCCCGCAATGCGGTCCAATCGCCGACGGCCGTCAGGCGGGTGGACCCATTGGCGGTTGTCATGGAAAGGGGCGGCGACTCGGCCATGCGCGACAACGTACCAAAAAATGAGGTGCGCGCCTCTTGCGACAGGTTCGCCGTCGGCGATACTGCCGGCCGATTGAGACGGCGCATAACGCGTCCATTGTGCAAGACTTGGCGGTCCCCATGCAAATCGAAAAGCCCTACCTGATGTTTGTCGGCGACGTTCAGGACCAACTGGCCGCCAAGACCGCGGCCGGCATCGTCGACTGGCGGCGCGACTGGTGCGTCGGGCAGTTGCGCCTGCCGGGCTGCAAGGCGGATGTCGGGCTCGACGACGTCGATATCGGCGAGGCGCGGCGCCGCGGCGCGAAGACGATGATCATCGGCGTGGTGAACGCAGGCGGCGTCCTGCCTGAGCACTGGATCACCACCATCATCGAAGGGATCGAGGCGGGCATGGACATTGCGTCCGGCCTTCACAAGAAGCTCGAGGACGTTCCCGCGATCGCGGAGGCCGCCGCCCGTCACAACCGGCAGCTCTTCAACGTGCGCATTCCCTCGCAGACCTTCGCCACCGGCAAGGGCACGAAGCGGCCGGGCATGCGGCTTCTCACGGTCGGGACGGATTGTTCGGCCGGCAAGAAGTACACGGCACTCGCGCTCGAGCGCGAAATGCGTGCCCAGGGGTTCGACGCGGATTTCCGTGCGACCGGCCAGACCGGCATCTTCATTTCCGGGCGGGGCGTCGCGGTCGACGCGGTCGTGGCCGACTTCATCTCGGGTGCCGCCGAATGGATCTCGCCGGCGGCCGATCCGCATCATTGGGACGTCGTCGAAGGGCAGGGCTCGCTGTTCCATCCCTCCTTCGCCGGCGTCACGCTCGGTCTGCTGCATGGATCGCAGCCCGACGCCTTCGTCGTCTGCCATGAGCCGACCCGCAAGACGATGCGCGGTGTCTCGACGCCGCTGCCGACCATCCGCCAGGTCATCGACATGACGGTCGCCTGCGGCCGGCTTACGAACCCGCGGATCCAGTGCGTCGGCATCGCCATCAACACCCAGGCGCTCGATGATGCCGCCGCGAAGGCCTATCTCGACGAGGTGAGCGCAGCTGAGGGGCTGCCGGCGACGGATCCGGTGCGCTACGGCGTCGCCAACATCGTCGCTCGGTTGAAGGCGCTCTATTCCTGATCGAGCGTTCCCAGGCTCTCTGACGGATTTTTCTTTCGGCTGGCGGTCACGGCTTTGCGGCCGGGATCCAAACCCGGATGCAATTCGTCATCCCGGGCGCGGCGCAGCGCGAAGCGATGCGGCGCAGACCCGGGACCGTTCGCCGCACACCCGGGACCGTTTGCCGGATGGAACGACCGGGAGCGGTTCCTTTGACCCCTTGACGATCCCGGATCTGCCACGCGGCACTTCGCGCCGCATGGCGTCCGGGATGACGCGGTATTTCGCTCGGCGTGGCATCCGGGATGACGCGGTATTTCGCGTGGCGTGGCGTCCGGGCCAAAGGGACCAATCCTCACACACGTCGTCATCGAGGGCGCGGCGCTGCGCCAGGCGGTGCGGCGCAGACCCGGCAACTTGCGCCGGATGGAACGACCGGGAGCGGTTCGTTTGACCCCTTGACGATCCCGGATCTGCCAACCGGCACTTCGCGCCGCATGGCGTCCGGGATGACGCGGTATGTCGCGCGGCGTGGCGTCCGGGATGACGCGGTGCGTCGCGCGGCGTGGCGTCCGGGCCCATGGGGCAATCCTCACACCCGTCGTCATCCCGGGCGCGGCGCAGCGCGAAGCGGTGCGGCGCTGACCCGGGATCGTTCGCCGAATGGAACGACCTGATGCGGTTCTTTTGTCCCCTTGACGATCCCGGATCTGCCAAGCGGCACTTCGCGCCGCATGGCGTCCGGGATGACGTGGTTTTACGCGCCGCATGGCGTTCGGGATGACGAGCCAACGCGGGGCATGGCGTTCTGTACATCGCTGCGCCGGGCGCTGGTTGGTGTTCGGCAGGCGCATGGATCACGCTGCCGGCGTCGTCGTCCGGCACCTTCCACGGTGATCAAAGAAACGATCTTTTGCCAGGGGCGCAGGAAACTC
Organism: Labrys sp. (in: a-proteobacteria); assembly: GCA_046344875.1. Lineage (GTDB taxonomy): Bacteria > Pseudomonadota > Alphaproteobacteria > Rhizobiales > Labraceae > Labrys. Next base: position 123,026 of record JBKDKQ010000054.1, read on the forward strand.
GGCCTGATCCCTGGACAGACTGAAAAGAAAGCGCGGGTTTCACGTAAAAATTTGCGCTTTCATTCCAATCTACAAAACGCTAAACACGCGCGCCACTTTGGGGTGTTTCATCGCCGATTGTCGCATCGACGTCTGCTTGATCCGGCGCTAGAAGCCCCGTGACGCGTGTTCAGGACCCTGCCATGACCGAGATCATCAAGACCGACGTTCTCATCGTCGGCGCCGGCCCCGTCGGCCTCTTCGCCGTGTTCGAACTCGGTCTGCTCGACATGAAAGCCCATGTCGTCGACATCCTCGACAAGATCGGCGGGCAATGCTCGGAGCTCTATCCGGAAAAGCCGATCTACGACATCCCGGGATTTCCGGTGGTGACCGGGCAGGGGCTCGTCGACAATCTGATGAAGCAGATCGAGCCTTTCGGGCCGACCTTCCACCTCAACCGCATGGTGTCGTCGATCGAGCGGATCGGCGATCCGATGTTCCGCGTGACGACCGATGCCGGCGACGTGTTCGAGACGAAGACCGTCGTGATCGCGGCGGGGGGCGGTTCGTTCCAGCCCAAAAAGCCGCCGGTCGACGGCATCGAGGCCTATGAGAACAAGTCGGTGTATTACGCCGTCCGCAAGATGGAGCAGTTCCGCGACAAGAACCTGCTGATCATCGGCGGCGGCGACTCGGCGCTGGACTGGACGCTCAACCTCCACCCCATCGCGAAGCGCATCACGCTGATGCACCGGCGCGATGCCTTCCGCGCGGCCCCGCATTCGGTCGAGCAGATGCGCGCGCTCGTCGCGAGCGGGGCGATGGATTTCCGGCTTGGCCAGCTCGTCGGCGTCGAGGGCAGTGACGGACAGCTCAGCGGTGCCGTGATCCGCGAGGATTCCGGCAACACCTACACGCTCGCCTGCGACACCATGCTGCCGTTCTTCGGCCTGACGATGAAGCTCGGGCCGGTCTCCGATTGGAACCTCGACCTGCATAATGGCGAACTGGTCAATGTCTCGACCGAGACCTTCGAGACGTCGCAGCCCGGCATCTTCGCGATCGGCGACATCAACTGGTACCCGGGCAAGCTGAAGCTGATCCTGTCCGGCTTCCACGAGGGCGCGCTGATGGCGCAGAAGGCGCATCGCTACGTCTATCCGGACAAGAAACTCCTGTTCCAGTACACGACCTCGTCCTCCAGCCTGCAGCGCAAGCTCGGCGTGGTCTGAGGCCGCCAAACGCGCCGCCTTGACCTGCCGCAAGGCGGAAAGGCGGCGTCCATGGCAGGGTTGCTTCCATCAATGGGCGCCAAGGGCGCCTTTCTCGGGAGCAAACCATGTTTCGCACCATTCTCGTGCCGATCGATCTCGCCGAGCCGGAGATGGCGGGCTCGGCGCTCGCCCATGCCGTCGCGATGGCCAAGCAGGCTGACGGATCGCTGATCCTCGTGAACGTCGTGCCGATGATGCCGACCGGCGCTTTTGACTTCATTCCTGTCGACCTTCAAGACGACATGGCGTCGAAAGCGAAGACGGCACTCGAGGCGAAAGCCAAGTCGGTCGATCTGCCGGCCGGGCGTGTCAGCACTGAAATTCGGGTTGGCGGCGTTTATCACGAAGTCCTTGACGTCGCCGAAAAGCGCGGTGTCGATCTCGTCGTCGTCGGATCGCATCGACCGGCGATGTCGACCTACCTGCTCGGGTCGAATGCGACGGCGATCGTGCGCCACGCGACCTGTTCCGTCCTGGTGATCCGTCAATAGGTGCCGGTTCGCCGCTCGCGCGGTGCCAGTCCGAGGCTGTCCTTGAGGCCTGCCGGAATCTGGCCGTAGAGCGCCCGCAGCAGCGGGCGCAGGCCTTGCTCATAGGTCTTGAGGTAGAGCGTGCCGAGCGTGCTGAGCGGGAGGGCCCTATCGGCGACCTCGACGGTCGTGTCCGTCCATTGCCGTTTGTGCGGTCCGCCGGGCGGCAGAAGGTCATAGGTCGTCAGCCCCTTGTCGAGGCACCAGCGGACCATGTCCTCCATGGCGAGGCGGCCGACGCCGAGTTTTTCACGGTCCGGGTGGAAGGCGCCCAGATAGGCGAGCAGACGACCTCGCTCCCGGAAGCCGAGCTCGATGGCGGCGGGTTCCCCGCCGATCGACAGCACCCCCGCCACCGCGCCGGTCGCCGGCGTCTCGATTTCGTGCAAAAGGATCTCGAGCCACAGATCGTCGCTGAAGGCCTGGCTTGTCAGACCCCGCACCCGCATCCAGTCGCGCTTCCAGTCGAGCGCGAGACGGGCGGCGGCGGCAAGCTCGGCGCCGGCTTCATACACGGCGAAGGTGACGGTTCCCGCTTCCTCGGCCCGGCGGCGCAGGCGCTTGCGGTCGCGATAGGCGTCGGTGCTCAGGCGACGGAACAGTGCATCGGCGGTGGTTGCCTGCGACAGATCGAGCGATGGGGCCTCGTTGATGTCGAGCAGCACGGCGCCGGCGCCGGTGAGAGCCTGCGCGAGCGGGGAGTCGCCGCGGTTGCGGCGGTAGATCAGCGCGTCGACATCACCCCAGCGGCGGATGGCCTCGATCATCGCGTCGAATCCGTCCTCGCCAAAGGCTCCGAGAACATCGCCGTACTGGGCGAGCGGTTCGCCCATCTGGCGTGCGATCCGCAAGGGACCGATGCGGATGACGGACATCGGCGCAAGGCCAACGACCTCGCCGTCGCGCCGAAGGACGACCAGACGGGGCTCCGGGCCATCAGGAACAGCCAAGATTCGTTCGACGAGCACCATGCACCATGCATGGCTCTGAAACAGGCAGGGCGTTTGTGACGTTGCTTCCAGCGCCTGCCACTGCGTCTTCAGGGCGGCGAAACCGGCCAGATCGCGAACGGTGTCGGCAGAAAGTGTCACGGTTGCGCGGTCCCCGGTCTGACAGAGAAACGGTCGATCGCATCGGCATCCCATGACGAGACTTAATGTCCGCCGAAGGCGTGCAAACGGTGGACGGTTTTGCGCGAATTGTCGTGATCGTGGTTGACGCGCTGTTTGCAACAGTCCGACCGATCCGCGCCTTCGCACCATGGTTTCGTTGGGGCGCGCATGATATGGAGATGCCGATGTATTCAATCGGTGTAGGTATGGTCGTGCGTCCTGCTCTCGTCCTGATCCTCGTATCCCTCGCTCTGGCCGCGTGCAGCGACCGTCCACGTGGTGTGCTCAACCCGGTCGCGCTGCAGGCCGAGGGCACGGCGCGCGTCGACATGCTCGTCGCGACGACGCGGCAATCCCTGCCCGACAACAGCGGCGAGATGTTTTCGGGTGAGCGCGCCCGCGAGATGGGCTTTGCCGACATCTCGATCTCGATCCCGCCCGACAGCGTCCGCAAGGTGGGCGAGGTGCAATGGCCGCAGCGCCTGCCCGCCGATCCGGCACGGGAATTCGTCACGGTTCGCGCCGATCGCATCGATCTCGACGAGGCGAGGGCCCGCTTTCACGAACGACTGAAGGAACCTGGCAAGAAGGGTCGGGCGCTCGTCTTCGTGCATGGCTACAATAATCGCTTCGAGGACGTCGTGATGCGGTATGCGCAGATCGTCCACGACTCGCGGGCGCCCGTGGTGCCGCTCGTCTTCACCTGGCCGTCACGCGGGCAGGTCGTCGCCTACACCTACGACCGTGAAAGCAGCAACTACTCGCGCGATGCGCTCTATCAACTGCTTGCGGCGCTCTGCAAGGATCCGCAGGTCAGCGAAATCAGCATTTTGGCCCATTCGATGGGCAACTGGGTGACGATGGAGGCGCTGCGGACCATGGCGCTGCGCGAGGGCAAGGTGAACGGCAAAATCGGCAACATCATGCTGGCGTCGCCCGACGTCGACGTCGACGTGTTCCGGACCCAGATGCGTGCGCTCGGCGACGACCATCCTGCGATGACCCTGTTCGTCTCGCGGGACGACAAGGCCCTGCAATGGTCGACATTCGTGTGGGGTGACGTACCGCGCCTCGGCGTGATCGATCCGACGCAGGAGCCGTTCAAATCCGATCTGGCGTCGGAAAACATTCAGGTCGTCGATCTGAGTGACGTGAAGGCGTCCGGCGGCATGGGGCATTCGAAGTTCGCGGATCAGCCCGATGTCGTTCGCTCGATCGGAACAAGGCTTGCGCAGGGGCAGGTGGTGTCGGATCAGCGCGTGGGGCTCGGTGAGTCGCTCACACTCGGTGCATCGTCTGCGGGTGCGGCGATCGGTGGTCTCGCCGGCAAGGTGGTGACGGCGCCGCTCGTGGTGATCGAGTGGCAGAACTAACTCAGCGCAGGCCGCGCATTGCGCGGTCGATGCCGTCGAGCGTCAGAGGGACCATGCGGCCCTCCATCAGCTCGCGGATCCTTTTCGTCGACCAGGTCGCCTCCCAGCGCGCCTCCGGCACGGGATTGATCCAGACGGCCTTCGGGTAGGCCGCCAGAAGCCGCGACAGCCAGACTTCGCCCGGTTCCTCGTTCCAGTGTTCGACCGATCCGCCGGCATGGGTCAGCTCATAGGGGCTCATTGCCGCGTCGCCGACGAGGATCAGCCGATGGTCCGGGCCGAAACTGCGCAGGAGATCGGCGAGCGGAAGACGCTGGTCGCGTCGCCGGTTCTCGGCCCAGACGCTCTCATAGATGCAGTTGTGGAAATAGCGCGCCTCGAAGCGCTTGAACTCGCTGCGCGCGGCCGTGAAGAGCTCTTCGACGAGGTGGACGTGCCAGTCCATCGACCCGCCGACGTCGAACAGGGCGAGGACCTTCACGCTGTTGCGCCGCTCGGGGCGCATGACGACGTCGAGCATGCCCTGCCGCGCGGTGTGGGCGATCGTCTCGGGCAGGTCGAGTTCGTCGGGCGTGCCCGTGCGCGCGAAGCGGCGAAGACGGCGCAGCGCGATCTTCATCGAGCGGACGCCGAGTTCGGCCTCGCCGCTCAGATCCTTGAAGGCGCGCTGCTCCCAGACCTTGGTGGCGGAGAAATTGCGGTTGCCGTCCTGGCCGATCCGCACACCCTCGGGATTGTAGCCATAGGCACCGAAGGGCGAGGTGCCCGATGTTCCGATCCATTTCGATCCGCCCTCATGGCGTCCCCGCTGTTCGGCGAGACGCTCGCGCAGCGTCTCCATCAGCTTCTCGAAGCCACCGAGCGCCGTGATCTGGCGCTTCTCCTCGTCAGTGAACAGCCGGTCGATCATGCGCCGCAGCCATTCCTCCGGGATCACCCCTTCCGGCAGGCCCGAGGAGCCGGCGAGACCCGCGAAGAACTGCCCGAAGGCGCGATCGAACCGATCGAAGAGGCGCTCGTCCTTGATCAGCGTCGCACGGGCGAGGGTGTGGAAGGCGTCGAGGTTCGCCTCCGTCACATCCTCGTCCATGGCTTCGACGAGGGTCAGATACTCGCGCAGCGAAACGGGAAGGCCTGCTTCCTTCAGGGTCAAGAGAAAGCGGACCAGCATCCCGCTCAGACGCCGCCGCAGCCCGACATCATCTCCGAGATCGCCTGGGCGGCGCCGGTGCCGTCGATCTCGATCGCGGGAGCGGCGGGACGGCCGGACCGGTCGAGAATGGCGAAGGCGAGGGTATCGCCGACGTCGCGCAGCGCGTTGAGGTCGCGGGCATCGAGTTTGGCCGACAGGACCTGCTCCTGCGGGCCGGGAGGGCCGACCTCCGCGATCGCGACCTCACGGTCGCCCAGACGAAGGCGCTTGCGCGCCAGCGCCGCCGTGCGCAGTCGGTCGAGCGTCGTCGGCGACAGGCCGCGCAGCGTGATGTCGAGGCGTGCGCTCTCGCGGGCGACGCAGGTGACCGTCACGGCGCCGCGGTCGGGATCGGCGAAGGACGCGAAGGCCGCGCCACCCTCTGGACGAGCCACGGTCCAGGCCGCGACCGGGGCGGGGGGCGCCGTCTCGACCGGCTTGCGACCGATGATGTCGTCGATCACCGACGCGGCTTCATCGGGCAGGAGGCGGGTTGCGATGCCGAGTTTCAGCCACTGGTCGGATGGCACGACATACATGCCGGAGAAGGGCGTGCGCATGGTCTCGACGAAGAAGCCGACGTCGACGCCCATCTCGGCCGCATAGTCATAGACCGTGGAGACGGTCCGGCCATATTCGCGGATGATATTGCGCATGTCCTGCGACGAGAAGGTCTCGTTGTCCTCGAAGTTCGGCGAGAACTGGTGGATGCCCGCCTTCGATCCGGGGATGACGAGGCGCTCGACGCCGCCCAGCAGCATCATCGAACAGGCCGAGTAGCACCCCGCCTTGTCGAAGACGAGCTGGTCGCCGTCCATCCGAGCCTGGCCGATCACCGTCGTCCAGCCGAGTTCGCGGATGCGTCGTCCGATGACGAGCGCCGACATGACCGTGCCGCCGATCGAATCCATCGCGACGATCACCTTGGGCCCGTTGGGGTCCGGCTTCGCCCCCTTGCGGGGCTCCCGGGGGATGATCCCCTGAAGGCGCGTTTCCGCAACAAACAGCGCGAAATCCCGCGACGTGTCTTGGTTGATCTCGCCAATCGCGTTGATGACGACACAGCCGTCGCAACTGGTCGAGGATGCGATGACCTGGAACGTCATCGGGATCGAGTAGGGTTCGGGCGCGGAAGTCTGGGCCTGAACAGGCGCGGCAAAGGTCGCGGTCGCCGCGACAGTTGCGAGTGCGATCAGAGAGGCAGCGAACCGGCGCATGCGCGTTGCTCCGAAAGGGCCGCTCATGATGCCGTGCGGCCGGGTGAAACTGCAACATCAACGAGGAGGAAATCGTGAATCCGGTGAGTCACCTACAGAAGACAGTGAACGCTCAGATTCCGATTCAACCTCGTTTGTTGCAGCAAGCTTGACGTTCCGCTTGAGGTTTCGCTGTATCGGCGGGCACAGGCGTCGACCGGTGATCGCGGGCTTACGCTCCGCCATCGCCGTCGCCGCCGCCTCGGGAGCCTGCCATGCGTTTTTCCGGAACCGCGTCCTACATCGCCTCCGAGGATCTCGCCGTCGCTGTGAATGCGGCGGTCCGGCTGGAACGGCCGCTTCTCGTGAAGGGCGAGCCTGGGACGGGCAAGACCGTGCTCGCCCGCGAGATCGCGCGTGCCCTCGAAGCGCCGCTCATCGAGTGGCATGTGAAATCGACGACGAAGGCACAGCAGGGGCTCTACGAGTATGATGCGGTCGCGCGCCTGCGAGACAGTCAGCTCGGGGAGCCGGGCGTCGGCGACATCGCCCGCTACATCCGTCGCGGCAAGGTTTGGGACGCCTTCGTCTCGCCGGTGCGGCCCGTGCTCCTGATCGACGAGATCGACAAGGCCGACATCGAGTTTCCGAACGATCTCCTGCTCGAACTCGATCGCATGGAGTTCCACGTCTACGAGACCGGCGAGACGGTGCGGGCGGTGACGCGGCCTGTCGTTGTGATCACGTCGAACAATGAGAAGGAACTTCCGGACGCTTTCCTGCGCCGGTGTTTCTTCCATTACATTCGCTTTCCGGACGCACAGACGCTCGAGCGGATCGTCGAGGCGCATTATCCCGGCATCAAGAAGCGGCTGATGAGCGAGGCGCTCAAACTGTTTCTCGAGGTCCGCGAGACCCCAGGCCTGCGCAAGAAGCCGTCGACATCGGAACTGCTCGACTGGCTGAAGCTGCTCGCGAGCGACGACGTCGACCCCGGCATCCTGGCGGAGCGAGACCCGCGCAAGCTCATTCCGCCGCTGCACGGGGCACTCCTGAAAAACGAGCAGGACGTCCACCTGTTTGAAAAACTCGCCTTCATGACGCGGCGCTGATTCCTGTCCACGACGCGTCGGCCGAGATCCAGCTTCAGCGTGCCGCGCGTTCGTCGGCGCGGTCGCGGCGGGCGCTTCGCCACAGGTCGAAGCGCTGTCGAAGACGGGCGATCGAACCGAATGGTTTGCGCGACAGGAACGGCTCGAACAGGCGGACCGTCTCGTTCTTCTCGACGATGGCGCGCGCGATCATCAGCCCGCAGACCGCCGCCGTATTGATGCCCTGGCGACCGAAGCCGACGCTGACCCAGACGGCCGGTGCGATCTGCCCGACCTGGGGCATGGCCCGCCGCGTATGCGCGTTCACGCCCGTCCAGACATGATCGAAGCCGACGCCCGCGAGCGCGGGAAATGCCGAGGTCATGGACGCCCGCAGGGCAGCCTCGTGGTCGGCCGCGCGATGCACGCCGATCCTCGGCTCCCCGCTCCACAGGAGCCGATCGCCACCGACGACACGGAACTGGGCCGGCACATGGCGGTGCTCCCACACGCAGTGGCGATCGAGCATCACGCTTTCCAGGCGATCCCCGAGCGGTTCGGTGACGGCGGCCGCGACCGTGACGGGGGAGAGGGTGCGCGAGACCATTGGAAAGAACGGGGCGAGCAGGGCCGATCCTGCGATGACGACATGGTCGCAGCGTACTGCGCCCTTTGCGGTCGCGACGCTGCGGCGGATGGAACTGAGGTCGATGGCGAGCGCCTGCGAGTGCTCGTAGATGCGCGCGCCGGCTTTCAGTGCCTGGTTCGCGACCCCGAGGCAGTAGTTCAGTGGGTGCAGGCTGAAGGCGGTCGAGTCGAAGATGCCGGCGGTATAGAGGGGCGATTTCAGCACGCCGCGCAGCCGGTCGACGTTCCAGAAAAGGCCTGTCGCGCCATAGACGCTCGTCATCCGTTCGGTGCGGTTGCGGAAGGCGACCGGATCGGCGAGGCGCGTCACCTGAAGGCCGCCCCACTCGACGCCGACGCCCGGCATGCGCGTGCTGTCGATGAGATCGCGCACCGCGCGCGCGCCATCGCGGGATAGCTTCCACAGGGCCTTGCTGCGGGAGAGACCGACGGCCGCCTCGAGTTTTTCGACAGGACAGTCGTAGCCGTCATGGACGAGGCCGGTATTGCAGCCCGATGCACCGGCCCCGATCGTGCGCGCCTCCAGAACGACGACGCTCCAGCCCTTACGGGCGATCTCGAGCGCGACATGAAGGCCTGCGACCCCGGCGCCGATGACACAGACATCGGCTTCAGCGACGAAATCAAGCTCCGGTCGCGGATCGGTCGCGACCCGCGTCACGTCAAACCAGGATTTCGACCGCACGTCAGGGGAAGAACCGGACATCGTGTCGGTTGCGTACCGGATACACTGCCTTGTTGAAAGCGCGTATCAGGCCTGTCACAGCGGCTCCGTGCGCGCGTCCACAGGCAAAGTCAAAGGGTGTGATCGCGCACGGCCGTCATGGCTCGGATCGGGTATCGTCGCGACGAACATGGGGAAGCGCGTATGACACTGCGACGGTTCGTTATGGCGGCCCTGGTGGTCCTCGCTGGCGCGGCGCAAGGCGGGCCGGCCGACGCGGCCGAGCATGCCGCGCTGGTGATCGGCAACGCCGCCTACCAGTCCGTCACGCCGCTCGCCAACCCGGTGAACGACGCCGACGACATGGCCAATGCCCTTCGGGGGCTCGGTTACGCGACCACGCTCGTCACCGATGGTTCGCTCGACGCGATGAATGAGGGGCTGCGGCAGTTTCTGCGCGACGCCGATGGGGCGAGCGCGGCCACGATCTTTTATGCCGGACACGGCGTTCAGGTGAACGGCAAGAACTTCCTCATCCCGGTCGACGCCGTCGTGCGGGACGAACTCGATCTCGACACCAAGGCGGTCTCTCTCGACAAGCTTCTGGACCTCGTCGACCGTTCCGGCGTGAAGGTGAAGATCGTCATCCTCGACGCTTGCCGCGACAACCCTCTGGCGCGGTCGCTGGTTCGCGGCGCCGGCACCCGCGGCCTCGCGCGGGTCGAACTTCCGGCGTCGAGCGCAAAGGGCACCCTGATCGCATTCTCGACGGCCCCGGGCTCTGTCGCCCAGGACGGCACCGGCCGAAACAGCCCGTTCACCGAGGCGCTGCTGAAATCGATCGCGACGCCGGGCCTCGACATCCGTGCCATGTTCGGACAGGTCAGGGCCGATGTCGACGCGGCGACGCAGGGCGCGCAGACACCCTGGGTGAACGAGGCGATCGTCGGAAGCTTCAGTTTCGCTGGCGGCGCTGCGACCGCGCAACAGTCGCAGACGTCGGGTGCCGTCGTGACGCCGCAGGTTCCGACCCCGCCGGTCGAGGAGGAGATCGGGCTGCCGAGCACGAACAAGCCGCAGCAGGAGGCGGCGCTGAACCACAGCGCGGCCGAGTTCATCTTCGCCGACAGCGACAGGCGGTATCTGACCTATGAAGAACTGTCTGTCCTATCGTCCGGCAAACTTCGCGTCGCCCGCAACGAGATTTTCGCCCGCAAGGGACGGTTCATGAAGGACGCGAATCTCCGCGCCTATTTCGAACAGTTCTCCTGGTACTCGCCCTTCACCTGGGAGGTGACACTGAACCCGATCGAAAAAGAGAATGTCGCGCTCATTCAGAGCATGGAAGCCCAATGAAGCCCGCGGGTCTCGCCGGACTGGTTCTGCTCGGATGCCTGTTGTCCGGCGCGGCCATCGCCGATCCGGCGCTCGACGCGCTGGTCAAGGCCTATCCGACGGCGATCAAGGGCTATGACGCGACGCATCTGATCCTTGCCGATGGAACCCGTCTGCCGATCTCGGACGGAGTGGTGGACAAGACCGCGGAGCAGCGCCTCGCGACGGCCGACATCGACGATCAGTTCGTCGACGTCTATCCGTCCGGATCGACCTTTCCGACGCCGCAGCCCTATCACGATCCCGGCCGTGCGCGGAACGAGGCGCTCTTCAAGGCGCTGTACGGGGACTGCGAGAAGGGCGAGGTCGAGCGTCAGCTCAAGACGATCGACTGGCTCCCAAAGCTTGGTGGCGGCAAGCTCAAGATCACGGCCGCGCAGGGGGTCGCCGACAAGCTCGCGGCTGTGTCGGCCGATCTCGAAAAGCTACCGGCGAAGTTCCATCCCTATCTCAAGCCGACCGCCGGAACCTACAACTGCCGGGTCATCGCCGGCACCAAGCGCATGAGCATGCATTCCTATGCTGCCGCGATCGACATCAATCTCGGCAAGGCCGACTACTGGCGCTGGCGCGGGGGCAAGAAGGAGACCGACAAGGTCGCCTGGCGCAACCAGATCCCGATGGAGATCGTCGAGGTTTTCGAGCGGCACGGCTTCATCTGGGGCGGGAAGTGGTATCATTTCGATACCATGCATTTCGAGTACCGCCCTGAAATCCTGATGCTTGCGAAGCCGGCCGGTTGAACGCTCAGGACTTCTTCTCGGAACCGCGTGAGAACAGACCACCCGCGACATCGCTGACGCCTGGGCGCTTCAGGGCGATGAAGGGCAGGGGACGGGTCGCCTCCATGGCCGACAGGCCGAGGCGCGCAATCAGGATGCCGTTGAGGACGCCTTCACCCAGCTTGGCCGAAATGCGCGAGGCGAGGCCGTGGCCGAGCACCTCGCTCAGGATCGAGTCGCCTGCGGCCATCCCGCCGGTGACGGCGAGATTGCCAAGCGCATGGCGCAGGAGGCGGAAAAGACCGAGCGAGCCCGGGCGCCCGCCATAGAGGTTGGCGAGACGCCGGACGAGGCGGATCGTCTCCGCTCCTACGAACAGCAGGTCGATGAGCGCGCGCGGGCTCACGGCCGTGACGAGGGAGACGCGGGTCGCGGCGTCGGCGATGATCCGGCTTGCTTCCGCGTCGAGCGGCTCCATCAGGGTTCGTTCGGCGATCCGCACGAGATCGGCGCCGTCGACGATCTCCCGGGCCGCCGCCTCGACGCTTGCCCTCGCACGCGCCGTTCGGGCGTCGCGGGTGTAGATCGCCAGAAGATCACGCACGAGCCCGCGCGCCGCGGTCCTGTCGTCGGCCTCGACGATGGCGCGGGCGCGGTCATGCATCGCCTCGATCCGCGACAGGCGCATCAGGCCGATCACCTCACGCAGTGCGATGACGAGGATCGCGAGGGCGGCGAGCGCCGCGAGCGCCGCCGCCAGCCAGCCTAGCCAGTCGGCACGGGCGAAAAGATCCTCGATCAGCTTCGTTACCGACAGGCCGACTGCGAGCGAAACGAGCCCGCCGAGCGCCGTGAAGAAAAGGGCCGACCAGCGCGACCGTCGTTTCCGTTCGATCGGCGGCGGCGAAAGGCCCTCGATCGCCGTGTCCGGGATCGGCGTCACGACGATGGCCGAGGGCGGCGCCGATGGCGCGAGACCATCCTCGGCGACCACGACCTTCGGGTCGTCGAGACGGAAGGCGCGGGGCTTGGCGCGGTTTTCGGTCATGGTCAGGCCAGTCTGTCGCCGATGAGGAACTCGAGGGCGCGGTCGAGGCGGATGTGGGGAAGCGGCTCCGTGGGGCTCGCGAGCGGCGGACGGAACCGGATGAAGCGATAGTCGGCACCGCCGCCCGACCCGGCCTCGAGGCCGGTGAAGCCTTCCGAAAAGATCGTGTCGGGATCCTGCGGCAACTCGCCGGGAAAGACCGCGATCTCGGCTGTGCCGTCGAAGGTTTCGGTCGGCGAGGCTTCTCCCGCCATGGGAGTGCCGATGATGCAGGGCAGCGTCTTGCGTCCCTGGCGCACCGTGGCTTCGCGCGTCGCCCGGATTGAGGCGAGCGCCACGACGTCGACCGCGGCGCCGGCATAGCGGGCGCGGTCGATCGCACGATCGGCAAGCCGCCGCAGGATCGCCTCCAGCCGGTCGTGGCTCTCATGGTGGAGATGGTCGGCCTTGGTCGCTGCGAAGAGGATCTTCTCGATCCGCGGCCGGAACAGCGACGAGATCCACGAATTGGCGCCGACACGGAATGCGGACAGCACCGAGGCGAGGGCGGCTTCGAGGTCCTTCACCGCCTGCGGGCCGGCATTGAAGGCGGTCAGCGCGTCAACGAGCACGATCTGGCGATCGAGCCTGGCGAAATGATCGGTGAAGAAGGGGCGGATGACGCGATTCTTGTAGGCCTCGTAGCGTCGCTCCATCATCGCATGGAGACTGCCGGCGCGGGCGGTCTCGCCCGGCGACAGGTCGAGTGGTGCAAAGGTGAGGGCGGGCGAGCCTTCAAGATCACCGGGCATCAGGAAGCGGCCTGGCGGCAGGATCGACAGCGCGAAGCGGTCTTCGCGCCCGGCCTTGAGATAGGCCGTGAACAGCCGCGCGGCGGTGCGTGCCGCCTCTTCATCGGCGGGGGCGGACGCGGTGAGCGTCGACAGGTGCGCCCGCCACTCGGCCGCAAGCACAGCGCGGGTGCCACCCTGGCTCGCGGCAATCGTCTCCGCCGACCAGTCCGCATAGGTTTTTGACAGAAGCGGCAGGTCGAGCAGCCATTCGCCGGGATAGTCCACGATGTCGAGCGTCAGCGTCGACCGGCTGCCGGAAAAGCGTCGCTCCGACTGAAAGGCGATCGACAGCCGCAGCTCCGAGATCTGGCGGGTGGAGCTTGGCCAGCGGCGATCGGCGCCGGTGAGATCGGCGAGATGGGCCTCGATCTCGAAGCGCGGGACTGTATCGTCTGGCTGTGGCGAGAGCTGCGCACCAATGATGCGCCCCTCGTTCATCGCCTGGAACACCGGCAGGCGCCCCCCGCGCGTCAACGCCTGCACCAGCGCCGTGATGAACACGGTCTTGCCGGACCGCGACAGGCCGGTGACCCCGAGCCGGATCGTCGGATCATAGGCGCCGGTCGCGGCATCGATGAGGCTCAAGGCCGCGACGCGGGCCTCGTCAACCAGGGACGTCCAGGTGGTCATGTTGCCGTCTATATGGTCGTCGTTGGCTGCCGGCGAAAGTGCGCCGTTGCCTCAAGCGAGATTTCTCGGGATCTGGAAGAGTTCGAGCGTGCCGCTGGCCGGCGCGATGTCCGCCCATGTCGCCGCCGAGAAGGCAAGAACCGCCGCGGCACCAGTCGGGAACTTGTCGTGGGCGTCGAAATAGTCCTCGCGCTCTTCGATACGCATCAGAGCCGGCACGAGCGTCTCGAGACCGGGATTATGGCCGACGACGAGGAGCGTCCCGACAGTGTCGGGCACCTTGCGGATTGCGGCGAGGATCATCCGCGCATCGGCCTCGTAGATCGTCGGCTCGACGACGAGGGTGATGGAAGGAAAGGCCGAGCTCACGTGATCGAAGGTTTCGCGCGTGCGTTTCGCCGACGAGACGAGAGCGAGTTCGGGTCTGTAGCCACGGTCGGCGAGCGCTTTTCCGATCCTCGGCGCGTCGGCGAGGCCGCGCGGCGCCAGCGGCCGGTCGTGATCATCGACGTCGTCGGGCCAATCGGACTTGGCGTGCCGCAGAAGAATGAGACGCCGCATCACACGAGGGCCCCGCGCGGATCGATGGGTGTCAGGTCACGCAGGCCGAGAATCTCCTCGAGCGCCCTCGCGAAGGCGAGGAGGCGGCCCTCCTGGCGCGCCGGCGCGATCATCTGCAGCCCCACCGGCAGCCCGTCCGATGTGTAGCCCGCGGGAAGCGAGAGCGCCGGCAGGCCCGCGAGCGTCGCCGGGAAGGCGATCGCCAGCCAATCGATATAGGTCTCGAAGGTGACGCCGTCGCAGGACGTGACATAGCGCTGATCTGCCGGAAAGGGCGGGACGATGGTCGCCGGCGCCAGCAGCAGGTCGTAGGTCTCAAAGAACGTCCGGAGGCGGCGGATGATCGCGACGCGCGCCGTCTCCGCCGCGATCAGCTGTTCGACGGTCAGCGCGAGCCCCTTCTCGATGTTCCAGATCACTTCCGGCTTCAGCTTGTCGCGATGCGCGTCGAGATAGGGCTTCATGCCCTGCGCATAGCCGTAGGCGCGCAGCGTCTGGAAACAGGCGGGGGCATCGGAAAGGTCGAGATCGGTCTCCTCGACGCTCACGCCCGTCTCGGCGAACCGCCGGGCGGCATCTTGCGTGATCCGGGCGACGACGGGATCGACGGGCGTCAGCTTCAGATCGCGCGAATAGGCGACGCGGCGCGGGCGGGCGCCGCTGCGTGCCGCCGCCAGGAACGAGGCGCCGCGCGGCAGCGAGATCGGGTCGCCCGGATCCTCGCCCGACAATGCGTCGAGAAACAGCGCCACATCCTCGACCGTCCGGCCCATCGGCCCCTCGACGGACAGCCTGTCGTCGATCGGCCGGCCCGGCGAGCGCGCGACACGGCCCGGTGTCGGTCGAAGGCCGACGATACTGTTGAAGCTCGCCGGATTGCGCAGCGACCCGCCGAGATCCGAGCCGTTGGCGAGCCAGGCCGTGCCGGTGGCGAGCGCGACCGCGGAGCCGCCGGAAGAGCCCGCCGCCGATCGCGACAGGTTCCAGGGATTGCGCGTTAGTCCAAAGACTTCGTTGAAGGTGTGCGCGCCGGCGCCGAACTCCGGCGTGTTTGTCATGGCGTAGATGACGCCGCCTTGGCGCTCCACCGTCTCGACCAGAATGTCGGAGGCTGTCGGGATGCGGTCCGCGAAGATCGGCGATCCCTCGGTCGAGCGGATCCCCTTGACCTGCAGAAGATCCTTGATCGCCACCGGCAGTCCCGCAAGGAGGCCGCGCTCGGCCATCGGGCGGTCCATCAGCGCGCGGGCCTGGTGCCGCGCCCGCTCGAAGGCGACCGTCACGATCGCGTTCGTCACCGGGTTGGTTTCCGCGATGCGCCGTTCGAGGGCGTCGAGACAGTCGAGCGGGCTCACCTCGCCGGCACGCAGCCGGTCGACCACGGCCGTGGCGGTCTGGAAGCAGAGGCGGGACGCAGACATCGGCAACTCCGAAAGGCTGCGCAGTGTCGACGAGCCCCGCCCGTTCGGCAAGGGCATCGCACCCCGGTTCAGCGGTCCCGGCAGGCAGAATCTGCCGATGATCCGGCGGTTTTTGCCGGTGATGATTCAAGGTGTCCTTCTAAGTAATTGATTTTGCTTGTTCCGGTTCTGGCACGCCCCCTGCAACGGCGTTTGCGGCAAGGAGTGCGCCCGTCGGCGCGGACAGTTGGGAGAGTTGATCATGGGTATCTTCGGAGCCATGACCACGGCCGTGAGCGGCCTGCGTGCGCAGTCATTCGCGCTCGAGAACATCTCGGGCAACATCGCGAACTCACAGACGATCGGCTTCAAGCGCAATGACACGAGCTTCGCCGATCTCGTCGGCGATGACGGCCCTCCCGCGTCGCAGCGCGCCGGTTCGGTCCGCTCTTTCAGCCGCTCGACCAACGGCATTCAGGGCGGCATCGAGCGCTCCGAGACCTCGACGCATATGTCGATCAACGGCGATGGGTACTTCGTCCTGGCGCAGCGCACGGGCGAGGCGAACGGCCGACCGATCTTCGGCTCGGAAAGCCTCTACACCCGCCGCGGTGACTTCGAGCTCGACAAGGACGGTTACCTCGTCAATGGCTCGGGCTATTATCTTCAGGCTCTGCGGATCGATCCGCTGACCGGAAACCCGGCATCGAGCCTGCCCGAGCCGATCCAGCTGACGAGCGACTTCCTGCCTGCGCGCCGGACGCAGGAGATCCAGTATCGCGCGAACCTCGCCACCTATCCCCTGACCGCCAATGCCGATCCGGACGTCGCCGGATCCGAACTCTTGCCGACCACGCCCGACTTCTCGTCGGTGGTGACGGGTCAGGACCAGACGACCTTCCTCAACACCTCGATCTCGGGCGGTGCCGTCACCGTCTACGACGACAATGGCGCGCCGGTGAACGTCCAGTTTCGCTGGGGCAAGGCCACCAACGGTCCGCCGGCGTCTTGGAATCTTTACTACCTGAGCAACGCCAGCGCGACCGGATCGGCGACCGCCTGGACGAGGGCCGCAACCTACAACTTCGACGCCAATGGCCAGATGAATCCGCAGGTTACATCCGTGGCGATCATCGGCATGACCGTCAACGGCGCGACAGTCGGCGACGTGACGTTGCAGCACGGCCAGAACGGCATCACCCAGTTCGCCGACAACAACGGCAATGCCCAGGTGACCAAGCTCTCGCAGGACGGCTATGCCGCGGGCGAAGTGGTCGGCATCACCGTGAACGAGGGCGGGCGCATCGTCGCCAACTATTCGAACGGCCAGTCGCTCGAGATGGCCCGCGTGATCCTCGCGTCCTTCACGGGTGAGAACTCACTGCAGAAGCTCGACGGTGGTGCGTTCCGCGCGACGATCGGCTCGGGCGATGCGATCCTCGGCGCCTCGGGCCGGGTGAGCGGCGCCTCGACGGAAAGCTCGAACACCGACATCGCGTCGGAGTTCTCGAAGCTGATCGTGACGCAGCAGGCCTATTCCGCGAACACCCGCATCGTGTCGACCGCCGACGACATGATGCAGGAAATCCTCAACATGAAGCGCTGACGCCGGACGGGATCCGGATCGCCGGGAGTAATGCGTCATGAGCATGTCCGCCGCCATGTCGGCCGCCCTTTCAGGGCTCCGCGCCACCCAGGCCGGACTCGACGTCGTTGCCGACAATGTCTCGAACGCGGGATCGGCGGACTACACCCGCAAGCGTCTGCCCACGCGCCAGCTCGTCGTCGCCGACAAGACGAACGGCGTGCAGACCGGCGAGGTGCTGCGCTCGCTCGACCTGCTCCTGCAGCGCCAGATGCGGGCGGAGGCCGCCGGCTCCGCCTACACCTCGACCAAGGTCACCTACCACGACCGCATCGACCAGCTCTTCGGCTCGCCGGGCGAGGCCGGGGCGCTCGACACGGTGATCAACGATTTCACCAAGTCGCTGCAGAACCTCGTCACCAGCCCGGACAGCTACACGGCGCGTACCGAGGTTCTCAACAACGCGCAGCTCCTCTCGCAGCACCTCAACGGCATGAGCGACGACGTGCAGCTCATGCGGTCGGAAGCCGAGTCCGCGATCGCCACGGCGGTTGATCGGGCGAACGAGGCGCTCTCCAACATTGCGCGGCTGAACGACCAGATCGTGAGCCAGGGCGCCGACGGCGTTGCGCCCGCAGCGCTGCTCGACGAGCGCGATCGCTACGTCTCGCAGCTCGCCTCGCTGATGGACATCCGTGTCGTCTCGCGTGAGCAGAACAAGATCGCGATCTTCACCAATTCGGGCGCGATGCTGTTCGATCGCGACCCGGCGATCCTGTCCTTCGATGGGCGGGGCGCGGTCGACGCGAACTCGCTTTACAGTCGCGACAGCACGCAGCGCGGCGTCGGGACCATCCGGCTCACCGCCCCGAACGGGTTCCAGGTCGACATGATCGGCGAGAAACTGATCCGCTCCGGCGAGATCGGCGCGCTGGTCGAATTGCGCGACTCCGTTCTGGTGGACGCGCAGACCCAGCTCGATACGCTGGCGGCCTCCATCTCGACCGCGCTGTCGAACCGGCCCGTCAACGGCGTCGCCAGCTCGTCCGGTGGCGCGACCGGGTTCGATCTCGACCTGACCGGAATGCAGAACGGCAATGAAATCCGCATCGGCTACCGGTCCGGCGGGCAGGACCGGCAGGCGATCCTGGTGCAGGTCGATCCGTCGACCACGCTGCCGCTGCCGCAGCCCTATGGTGGGGCGAACGGCGTCGAGGTGATCGGCTTCAGCGGTGGTGTCGCCGGCGCACAGGCGGCGCTGCAGGCCAAGCTCGGTGCGGGTTTCACCGTCTCCACTTCCGGCAACGTCGTCACCGTGCTCGACGACGGCGCGGCCGCCACGACCGACGTGCTGTCGCTGTCGACATCGATCACCAACCTGTCGCCGAACGGACCCGGCAATGAGCTGCCGCTGTTCGTCGATGCCGGCAACGGCACCAAGTATACCGGCGCCTACGGCGATCCGCCGCAGATTCGTGGATTTGCGGCCCGGATCGGCGTCAACACGACGGTCATCAACGACCGCTCGCTGCTCGTGCAGCCGACCTCGACGACGGCGAACGGTAATCCGGCACGCCCGCAGTTCCTGCTCGACGCCTTGACCAAGGCGCAGCGCGTGTTTTCCCCCGAGACCGGGATCGGCGGCACGCGCAATCCGTTCAACGGCACGGTGACCGCCTTCGCCCGCGAGATCGTCGAGACGCAGGGACGGGACTCGACGACCGCCCGTAATCTCGACGAAGGACAGCAGGTCGTCATGAAATCGCTGGAAGACCGCTTCCAGCAGACGTCCGGCGTGAACATCGACACGGAAATGGCCAATCTGGTGCAGTTGCAGAATGCCTACGCCGCGAATGCGCGGGTGATGACCACGGTCAAGGACATGCTTGACCTGTTGCTGCGGATGTAAGGAGAGAACGCGATGCGGATTGACGGCTCCAGCCCGCTGGTCTCCCCGACGGTAGCGCGGGCGCTGACCGACCTACGGTCATCCTTCGAGGATCTGAACCGCCAGCTGACCACCGGCAAGAAGGCCGACACGTATGGCGGGCTCGGGAATGGCCGTTCGATCTCGCTCGCGATGCGTTCGCGCCTGTCGGAGATCGACGGGTTCCGCTCGACGATCACCGACGTGAAGCTGCGCGTTGATCTGATGGCCACGACCCTGACCCGCATCAACGATCTCGGCACGCAGCAGCGCTCCGACACGTCCCCCACCGAGAACACGCTGATCGGCAATGGCCAGACGCGGGCGCAGCTTGCCGCCGGCACGCGTTTTCAGGAGGTACTGTCGCTGCTGCGGACTGACGTCAACGGGCGCCACCTCTTCGCCGGGCGGTCGACCGAGGCCGAGCCCGTGCTCGACGCCAAGACGATCCTCGACGGGTCTGGCACGCAGGTCGGGCTGCGTCAGGTGATCGCGGAGCGACGTCTCGCCGATCGCGGTACGGTAGAGGTCGATCTCGCCGGCACCGACACGGTCGGGCGCCTGTCGATCGCGCAGCCCTCCGGCACAGGCTTCACGCTGACCGAGGACGGCGCTCACCCCTTCGGCTTCAAGCTCGTCGGCGGGTCGACCTCGATCGCCGGGGCTTCGGTCTCGCCGGCCTTGGGCGGACCGCCCGCGAGCGTCACCATCGACATGCCGTCGCAGCCGACGGCGGGTCAGACGGTGCGTCTCACGGTGCAGCTGCCGGATGGAACCCGCGACGAGATCACCCTGACCGCGACGACGAACACGCCCAAGGCCGGCGAGTTCCAGATCGGCGCCTCGGCATCGGCGACACTCAAAAATCTCCGTGACGGTGTCGTCACCGCGCTCGATGAACGGTCGCGCACGACGCTCGCCGCAGCGTCCTCGGTGACGGCGGCCCAAGGCTTCTTTGCCGCCGGCCCGACGACACCGCCGAAGCGGGTTCCCGCACCCGCCGAAACGGCGACGACCCTCGTCGACGGCACCGCAAGCGACACCGTGACCTGGTACACCGGCGATGACGATCCGTCCGTTTCGGCCCGCGACGGCATTTCCGCGCAGATCGATCGCGCCGTGTCGGTTTCCTACGGTGTGCGCGCCAACGAGGCGGGGATCACCAAGACGGTCGCGGCGCTCGCCATCTTCGCCGCCGAGACCTACACGGCCGGCGACACGGATCAGCCGTCACGCCATCAGGCGCTGGCCGATCGCGTGCGTTCGGCGCTCGCGCCGACCGAGGGCGTCAACACGCTGTCCGGCATCCAGGTCGAGCTCGCGGGTGTCCAGCGCTCGATGAAGGCGATCTCGGAGCGCCACGACACCATCGCCGGCGTGACCCAGGATCTCATCGACAACACCGAGAATGCCGACACCGACGAGGTCGCGACCAAGCTTCTCGCGGTCAACACGAGGCTTCAGGCGACCTACCAGACGACGTCGATGCTGTCGCAGCTGTCGCTGGTCAACTATCTCTGAGACAGAGGCGAAGGCGGCGGCGGAAACGTCGCCACATCTTTGTGACCGACCCATGCCGTGATCGCGCGGGATTTGCCGCAAGCCGCGCGCGATGACGGCGCGTGCTTATGAAGAATGATGATGTGAGGGGTTCGCTGCGCCTCAGCCCCGCAGGCCGGCCGCGAGTTCGCGGTTGATCGTCACCAGCACGCCGAGCTTGTCCGGGTTGGGGTCCGACAGGATGCCCATCGTGTGATTCATGATGAACAGGCCGAGATTGGCCACGTTCTCCTTGACCGGCTTGGGCAACGGGTTTTCGGGCCGCGTCACCGCCGTCATCAGGATCACCCAGAGCTTGCGGTTGTAGGCGAGGGCGTCATCGACCTGTGGAGACATCCCGGCCCATTGTTCGGACACGGCCTGCAGCTTGGCGGCTGCCTTCAGGAGGAGAGTGGCTTCAAGCTCACGAGGACTGACCGTGACCTTCGCGACTTTGCTGTAAGCCTGCGCCCCTTGCATGGTCGATCAGTTCCTGTTCGTACTCGATCAGGGATCGAGCTTCCTTCATGGCTTTGTAAAGCGAACCTGTTAAAATCTTGTTATTGATCCGTTCGATCCAAGGCGCCATACTTGGTGCAGCTTCGAGGATATCTTTCACTAAAAGAAAGTATAAATCTTGATGTTGAGCGGTGCTCTTTGATAGATACATAAGCTGTACCGCGAGATATATTCGCTTTGCGGGTGTATCAGCTGCTTCCTTCGTCAGGATGTCTTTTTCTCGAAGTATCGGAACGTTGCCTTCGATATAAAGTTTCGTGCGCTGGTCATGATTGGTGACAACGCATTCCCCGAGAATGATCCGCTCGCCGGGCTTCAATTCGACTTTCAGCGCCATAATGCTTCTCCCGATCGCAAGCCGTCAGCCGCCGAACAGTCGCATGACGTCGCGGTCAGCACCGTTGGCGATGGAGAGCGCCGAGGTGGAGAGGCTCTGGCGCGTCTGCAACGCGAGGAGGCGGGCGCCTTCGGCGTTCATGTCGGCGCTGGTGAGGCGTTCCGATCCGTTGGTCAGCGTGTTCATGATGGTGCGGGCAAAGCTTTGCCGGTTTTCGATCAGCGCCTTGCTCGAGCCGAAAGAGTTGGCGTCCTGGCGTACGCGGAGCAAGGCATTTGTGATGTCGCCGCGCGCCGCCTCAAGATCGGCATCGCTCTGCCAGTTGTTGGCGGCGTCGTCGACCGCGAGGCCGCCCGGATCGGCCGCGTTCGTGTAGTCGACCGGCGGAATCTCGAGTTTGGCGAGGTTTTCTTCGTCGAAGGACACTGAAACCGTGTTGCCCGAGCCGGCGAGGAGGTTCTTGCCCTTGAAGCTCGCGTCACGGGCCAGGCCTTCGAGTTGACGAAGCACGCCGTTGAATTCGGACGCGAGTTCGGCGCGCCGCTGCGGGTCGGTCTCTGCCTGAGCCGAGCTGATCTTGCCCTTGGCGACGTCGAGGAGTTTCGAGACGCCCTTGATGCCGTCATCCGCGGCCTTCAGGGTCTGGATGGCCTTACCCATGTCGTCGAGGAGGCTCGAGACAGACGCGGCGCGGGCGTCGAGGGCTCGGGCCGTGAAGTAACGTCCCGGATCGTCGATCGGCGCGAGAACAGCCTTTCCGGTCGCCAGCCTGTCCGAGACCGTCCGCTGCTGCTGCTGTGCGTCATTGAGAGCGGTCACGCTGCGGCGAGCGGCAGCTGAAACGACCAGATCCACGCCCATTCGAGGCCCCTCGATCGTGTTGGCGCATCCTGCGCATCGAGGGGTACTGTCTGCTGATTATGGTTAACGCTTGGTTAAACGGACGCGCCAAAGGGGCGAAGCCGCGAGGCTCCGCCCCCAAAGGGCGCCGTACGCGAGACTGGGAACCGGCGCGAAAGAGAGCCGCTGCCGGAACCTTTTGTTACTGGAGCAACCGCAGGACGTTCTGGTCGGCCTGCGAGGCGAAGGAAAGGGCGCTGGACGAGAGCTGCTGGCGCGTGTTGAGGGCGAGCAGCTTGGCGCCTTCCTCGTTCGAGTCGGCGAGCGTGAGACGGTCAGCGCCGACCTGGAGCGTGTTGATCATCGCCTTGGTGTAGTCCTGACGGACCTGGACGGTGGTCAGGTTGGTACCGAAGGTCGACGCCTGCTTGCGCAGCGTGTTCAGCGTGCTCGCGATCGCGGTGACGACTGCGTTGATCACCGTGTCGCCGGCGGCGTCGGCCGTCCAGCTGCCGGCAGTCGCGTCGGTGAGGTTGATGCCGGTGGCGATCGAGGTGTCGGTGAAATCGACGGCGACGATCGTGATGAAGTTTGTCGCGTCTTCGTTGAAGGTGACCTTCAGGTCGTTGGTCGGGCTGCCCTTCAGGAGGTTCTTGCCCTTGTAGCCGGAATCCTCTGCGACGCCCTCGATCTGGCTCAGAAGCGCGTTGTACTCGTCGAGGTAGGTGGCGCGATCGGCCGCGACACTCGACTGCAGCGCCTGGTTGGCTTTCGCTTTGGCGGCTTCGACGAGCTTGGTGATCGCCTTGATGCCCTCGTCGGCGGCGCGCAGTGTCTGCACGGCCTGACCCATGTCATCGAGGAGGTTTGCGAGGTCACCGGCGCGAGCTTCGAGGCCCGACGCAGTGAAGAAGGAGTTCGGATTGTCGAGGGCGGAGTTAACCTTCTTGCCCGTGGCGAGGCGACCCTGGGTGAGCGCCTGGAGCTCCGAGGTCTGCTGGAGCGCGAGAAGGTTGGAGCGAACGCCGGCGGAAAGCGTGACTGACGACATCGTGGTAGTCCTGTTCTGGGTTCGTGGCACCCACTCCATCCTGGAGCGGCTCGGGGTCGAGAATGCACCGGTAACCCTAAGCAGAAGTAAACGATGGCAAGTTTTTTCGACGTCGGCTTAACGCTAACAAATCATGAATGTTTTGGCGTCGCGCAAAAGAAAACGGGCCGGTTTCCCGACCCGTTTTCCGAGGGTGTCTGTGACGCGATCAGAAGAGACGCAGAACGTTCTGGTCGGCCTGCGACGCGAACGAGAGGGCGGTCGACGACAGCTGCTGACGCGTGTTGAGAGCAAGCAGCTTCGCGCCTTCCTCGTTCGAGTCGGCCAGGGTGAGCTTGTCCGCACCGGTCTGCAGCGTGTTGATCATCGCCTTCGTGAAGTTCTGGCGATTTTCGACGATCGTCAGGTTCGTACCGAAGGTCGAAGCCTGCGTACGCAGCGAGGTGAGGGCGGTGCCCAATGCCGTGAGCGAGGTGTTGATCGCCGTGTCGCCGGCGGCATCCGCCGTCCAGCCCGTGGCGTCAGCAATGCTGAGCGGCGCCGAGGTCGTGTCGGTGTAGTTGACGCCGGTGATCGCGAGCGTGCTCGAACCGCCTTCGTTGAACGTCACCGTCAGGCTGTCGCCCTTCAGGAGGTTCTTGCCCTTGTAGCCCGAGTCTGTCGCGATCTGCTCGATCTGGGTCAGAAGCGTATTGAACTCGTTGAGATAGGTGGTGCGATCGGCGGCGACGCTCGACTGGAGCGCCTGGTTCGCCTTCGCCTTAGCCGACTCAACGAGCTTGGTGATGGCCTGAATACCGGTGTCGGCGGCCTTCAGCGTTTCGATCGACTGGCCCATGTCGTCGAGGAGACCCGAAAGGTCGCTCGCGCGAGATTCCAGCGATGAGGCGGTGAAGAACGAGTTCGGATTGTCGAGGGCCGAGTTGACCTTCTTGCCAGTGGCAAGACGGTTCTGGGTCGTTGCGAGCATGTCGGTCGTCGACTGCAGCGAGAGCAGGTTCTGACGCACGCCGGAGGAAAGAGTAACAGCCATAGTTGCGATCCTTCTGTTTCGCGGTTGACGCTCGTCCTGAGCGACGTACTGACCTTCGCGAAAGCATCCGAACAGTTTCCAAAGAAATACGGTTAAGAAAAAACGTGCTTAATCTACAATTAAATAGGTATAGTTTGACGTTTACTATATTTCCTTCAGACTCTGTTGAGGTTAATGATTACCACCACAACCAATCGCCTCAAAAAGACCGTTCGGCGGAAACTCTTTATTCACCTTGGCCGGCCTAGGGTGTCACCGCCCGATTGGGTCTTGCGTACGGGCAGTTCCCTTCATGCCGCTCCCGATGCCGCCGCGCGAATGCCACGGATTCGACCTTCTGGCCGGAACGGTTTATGGATTCCGCGCCATGTTGACGCGCACGCCGACGGTTCTGGTGTTCGATTCGGGCCTCGGAGGCCTGACTGTCTTTGCCGAGCTGCGACTGCGGATGCCGGCTGCTCGCTTCGTCTATGTCGCCGATGATGCCGCCTTTCCCTATGGCGCCCTCGATGATGATGCGCTCGTCACGCGGGTAGGGGCGGTGATGGAACGCGTTCTGCCGCGATACGAACCGGATGCCGTCGTCATCGCCTGCAATACGGCTTCGACCCTGGTACTGCCGCCTCTGCGTGCCCGGTTCCCGGTACCGTTTGTCGGCACCGTTCCAGCCGTCAAGCCGGCGGCGCTCGTCACGCGCACGGGGCGGATCGCCGTGCTCGCGACGCCCGGAACCGTGCGGCGCGACTACACGCGGGCGCTCATCGAGACCTATGCGTCCGATCTGTCCGTGACACTCGTCGGCGCGCCGCATCTCGCCTCGCTCGCTGAAGCGCACATGAAGGGTGAGGCGGTGTCGGACGCCGACGTCGCGGCGGAGATCGCGCCCTGCTTCGTCGATGAAGATGGTCGCAGGACCGATGTCGTCGTCCTCGCCTGCACCCATTTTCCGCTTCTGGTGGAACGGTTCGAGGCTGTTTCGCCGTGGCCCGTGACCTTCATCGACCCCGCTCCGGCAATAGCCCGGCGCACCGGCGATCTCGTCGGCCAGTTCGAAGGCCGGGTGCCGGAGGCGCTCATGCTCTTCACCGGCGACGGCACGCCCGCACAGAGCCTGCGTCGAGCCCTTGCCGATCGAGGACTTAACCGGATTGAATCGCTGGCCATGCCGCTTCTGCGCCACTGAGGCGCCCGTTTCAGCCCGTCCCGCGTTGACAGTGACCGTATGACCGCCTAAAGAGCCGCGGTCGCGCGGGGCCTCACGGTCCCGCGTGATGTTTTACGCACCCGCGATCGGGATCCCCGTGATCCTGATCTGTCGGCCGGGTTTCCGGCAGAGGAGGGCGCGTTCCTCAGTCTCAACACCGTCATCAAGAGGACGCGATGTCTAAGCGCCACGCCGCCAAACACAAGATCGACCGCCGTCTCGGCGAAAACATCTGGGGCCGCCCGAAGAGCCCCGTGAACCGCCGCGAATATGGCCCGGGCCAGCATGGCCAGCGCCGCAAGGGCAAGCTCTCCGACTTCGGCACGCAGCTGCGCGCCAAGCAGAAGCTCAAGGGCCATTACGGCTCGATCACCGAAAAGCAGTTCCGCCGGATCTATCAGGAAGCGATCCGGATGAAGGGCGACTCCTCCGCGAACCTGATCGGCCTGCTCGAGCGCCGCCTCGACGCGGTCGTCTATCGCGCCAAGTTCGTCCCGA
>JBKDKQ010000055.1:0-81373 GCA_046344875.1 Labrys sp. (in: a-proteobacteria)
CCACCATGCCGATCACATCCGCCTTTGCCTTGCGCCCTGCGAGTGCCGCCATCAGCCAGATCACCGTGCCGGCGCCGGCCAAATCCCATGTCATGTCTTCCATCCCGCCCGCCGGTTTGATGGAAATGCCGCCTGTGTCGAAGGTCACGCCCTTGCCGATGAAGGCGATGGGCTGGGTCTTGTCGTCCTTCGCGCCGTTCCAGCGCATGACGACGAGCCGGCTCTCGCGCTCCGATCCCTGGCCGACCGCCAGGAGCGAGCCCATCCCGAGCTTCCTCATCGCCTTCTCGTCGAGCACATCGACCTCGACGCCGAGTCTTTCCAGAGCCTTGGCGCGATCGGCAAAGGATTCGGGGTAGACGACGTTCGGCGGCTCGTTGACGAGGTCGCGGGCGAGCATGACGCCATCCGCCACCGCGTCGCGGCTCTTCATCATCTTCTTCACGGCCGCGTCCGAATCGCAGGCGAGCGTCACCGCAACCGCCTTCTGCTCCGCATCCGCGTCCTTCTTTTTCGTCTTGTAGCGATCGAAACTGTAGGCGCGCAGGCGCATGCCCATGGCGAAATCGGCGACCTGTTCGGGCGTGAGCGAACCGGAGGGCGCCTCCATCAGCACCGTCACTTCCTGCGCGGAGGACGGCAGCTTGCCCATCACGGCGCCGCCTGTCTTGACCCAGTCCGCGGTGGCTGCGTCACCGGGCTTGCCGAGCCCGACGACGATGAGGCGCCCGAGCGCCAGACCGGCCGGACAGACGAGATCGAGCACCGCATTCGCCTTGCCCTTGTAACCGTCGACGTCGGCAGCGCGCTTGAGAAGTCCGTCGGCGCCGGCGAGAAGCTGTGTCGTCACAGGTCCTGCGGCGAGATCGGCATCGACGAAGACGACGCCGGTGCCCAGCGACGGCGCTGCGAGTTTGGCGATCGACAATTTCAGTTCGGTGGCCATCGATTGTTCCGTGGAGTTTGGCGAATCCGGACGGGTGCGGTGCGGCTTCTATAGCACGGCCGCCATGAAAATAAGCGGCTTCGGCATCTGGCCTCGAAAGCGCCGCCGCCCGCCGCTATCTAGCTCAGTGTCGGTGGTCTCGCGATACGGGGAAGAATGAGCCGGATCGAACGCTACATCTTCGCGCAGGCCGCAACCGCCTTCCTCGCGTCGCTTCTGGCGATGACGATGCTGGTCTGGCTGACGCAGGGCGTGCGCGAGTTCGACCTGATGACGAGCCGGGGTCAGACGATCATCATCTTCTTCATCATCACGTCGCTCGTCCTGCCAACGATCATCGTCATCATCGCGCCGTTTGCGCTGTCGCTCGCCTCGATCTGGACGCTGAACCGGCTGAACAGCGACAGCGAGCTTGTGGTGATGAATGCAGCCGGCATGTCGTCCGTCCGTGTCGCGCGCCCGTTCCTCTTGCTCGCGGTGCTGGCGAGCGTTGCGGTCGGCGCGGTCACGCTTTATGGCCAGCCGGCCGCCTTGCGTGAGTTGCGCTACTGGGTGACGCAGGTCCGCGCCGACCTGATCGCGCAAATCGTGCGCGAGGGCCAGTTTACTACGGTCGAGGGCGGACTGACCTTCCATGTGCGGGAGCGACGACCCAACGGCACGCTGCTCGGCATCTTCGTGCAGGATGCCCGCAACAAGGACGAGGCCTTCACCTACATCGCCGAACGCGGCCAGATCGTCGAATCCGACAAGGGCACCTTCCTCGTGCTCGAAAAGGGCTCGGTGCAGCGCCAGAAGGCATCGGACAACGGCGATGCGGCAATCGTCGTCTTCGAGCGCTACGCCTTCGATCTGTCGCAATTCACGGGTGAACAGAACGTTACGTCTTATAAACCAAGCGAGCGCTATACGTCCGAACTGCTGACCGTCGCGGCCGACGATCCTTTGTACGTCGCCTCGCCCGGTCGGTTTCGTTCGGAGTTGACGGATCGCTTCGTCGCTCCTTTGTACCCGGTGGCGTTCATGTTGATCGTGTTGGCGTGTCTCGGACAAGCGCGGACGACCCGTCAGGGTCGCGGCGTCGCCATCACCATCGCCTCCATCTGCATCATTTCGATCCGCATCGCCGGGTTCGCCGCCCAGACGGCATCCGCGCGCAGCCCGGCTGCGGCCGTCATCGCCGGCGCGATCCCGATCCTCGCCTCCCTTCTTTCGGTCGGCGTCATCATCGGCTGGATCCGCCCGACCATGCCCGCCGTCTTGTCGCAGATAGGCGCGGGCATCACGGCCCGGTTCCGGCGCCTGCGCGGGGCTCCCGCATGAGCTATGTCGTCGGTCGCACGCTGGGCCTGTATATCTCCGGCCGCGTCATCCGCGCGGTGCTCGGCTCGCTGGCGATGATCTTCGGGCTGGTCTTCGTGCTCGATGTGATCGAGACCAGTCGACGCGCGAGCGATATCGCCAACGCCGAGCTGACGACGATCCTCAGCATCTCGCTTTTCCGCACCCCGTCGATCATCGAGCAGGCACTGCCCTTTGCCGTCCTGTTCGGGTCGATGGCGGCGTTTCTCGGCCTGTCGCGCAAACTAGAGCTGATCGTCGCGCGCGCCGCCGGTGTGTCTGCCTGGCAGTTCCTCGCCCCCGTTTTCGTGTTCGCCGTCCTGTTCGGCGTCTTTGCGGCGGCCGTGTTCAACCCGCTCTCGGCCGAACTCAAGGCGCGCTGCGAGGCGCTCGAGGCCTATCTTTTCGATGGACGGACCTCGGTCGTCAACGACGCTGCGATCCGGTGGCTTCGCCAGAAGACGCCGGACGGTCAGGCGATCCTGCGGGCCAGCCACAGCACAGAGGGGGGCGCGATCCTCAGCGGCGTCACCTTCTTCACCTTCGACCTCGATGGCCGCTTCGTGGAGCGGATCGAGGCAGCGAGCGCGATCCTGAAGAGCGGGTTCTGGGAGTTGAAGGACGTCCGCGTCCTCGCCCCCGATCGTGAACCGGCACCCTATGATCAATATCGGATTGCCACCTTCCTGACGACCGAACAGGTGCGCCAGCGCTTTGAAAAGCCAGACAGTGTGCCTTTCTGGCGCTTGCCGACAGCCATCGAGTTGGCCAATACCGCTGGTCTCGACGCCAACGAGTATCGCTTGCGATTCCAGACGCTCCTCGCCCGCCCGGTCCTCCTGCTCGCGATGACGATGATCGCGGCGACGGTGTCGCTGCGCTTCTTCCGGTTCGGCGGCATCGGCCTTCTGATTGCGGGTGGCATCGCCGCGGGGTTCGTGCTTTATGTCGTGACGGAAATGACGGAGGATCTCGGTTCTGCCGGGATTCTCAACCCAGCTCTGGCGGCCTGGACACCCGCCTTGATTGGATTGTTGGTCGGATTTGCGATGTTGTTGAACCAGGAGGACGGGTAGTGGTCGCCGTAGCGTCCCGTCCAAATGTGCTGAAGCGCATGGCCCGCCTTCTGGCGGGAACGGCGATGCTGTGCCTGATGGCTGGCGGTCCGGCTCTCGCCCAGGAAGGTCTGACATCCGCGCTCTCCGCCGAGCAGGCTGCAGCCGACGACGAGGCGATGGTCGTCAAGGCGACCGAGATGATCTACGACAATGACGGAAACACCGTCACGGCCACGGGCAACGTCCAGATCTATTATGGCGGGCGCGTGCTGCAGGCCGATCGGGTCGTCTACGATCGGACGGGCAAGCGCGTGAAGGCGTTCGGGAACGTCCGCATCACGGAACGCGATGGCACCGTGTCGACGGCGGACGAGCTCGATCTGAGTGACGATTTCCGCGAAGGCTTCGTCAATTCGCTGCGGCTCGAGACGGTCGACAAGACCCGTTTCGCCGCAAGCCGCGCCGAGCGGGTCGCCGGCAACATCACCGTGTTCGAGAACGGCGTCTACACGGCCTGCGAGCCGTGCAAGGACAATCCCGAGAAGCCGCCCTTCTGGCAGGTGAAGGCGGCCAGGATCATCCACAACAAGGAAGAGCGGATGGTCTATTTCGAGGATGCGCGCCTCGAATTCTTCGGCACACCGATCGCCTTCGTGCCGTATTTCTCCGCGCCCGATCCGACAGTGAAGCGGAAGTCCGGCGTGCTGACGCCGACCTATTACGCGACCTCACAGCTCGGTGTGGGCGTCGACGTGCCCTATTACATCGCACTCGCGCCGAACTACGACCTGACGCTTTCGCCCGGCCTGACAACGAAGCAGGGCCCGATGATGCAGGCGACCTGGCGTCATCGGCTGATGACGGGATCCTATTCGATCCGCGCGGCCGGGGCCTTCCAGATGGACCCGGACGCTTTCCGCGTCGGTGCTCAGGATGATGCGCGGGGCACGATCGAATCGAGCGGCCAGTTCGCCATCAACCAGAACTGGGTCTGGGGCTGGGATCTGACGCTCGCCTCCGACAAGTTCTTCCGCGAGGATTACAACATCGACAAGGGAACGCGGAACGAGGCGATCTCCTCGCTCTACCTGACCGGCATCGGCTCCCGTTCCTATTTCGACATCCGCAACTACTACTTCCTCGGCCTCACGGAGGCCGACGTGCAGAAGCAGCTGCCGATGATCCATCCGGTGATGGATTGGGACTACGTTGTCGACAAGCCGGTTCTGGGCGGCGAGGTCGGCTGGAACGTGAACCTCACGAGCCTGTCGCGCAACCAGGCGGATTTCGATCAGACGATCGGGGGAGCCGCGTGCGACGGGGTTTCCGCGATCAGCACGCCGCGGGATCAATGCCTGCTGCACGGCATTGACGGCAACTACACGCGCCTGTCGGCCAATCTCTACTGGAAGCGTACCTTCACCGATCCGATCGGCCAGCGCTGGACGCCGTTCGCCTATCTGCGCGGCGACATGGCCTGGACCGCGGTCGATTCTCCGGTGACCGAGACCTTCGTCGGCGGCAGCGAGGAATTCCTCGGGCGTGCCCTGCCGGCGATCGGCCTCGACTATCGCTATCCGCTCATCCATCAGGCGTCATTCGGCACCCAGATCTTCGAACCCGTCGCCCAGGTGATCGTGCGGCCGAAGCTCGCCCAGGTCGGCAAGCTTCCGAACGAGGATGCTCAGAGCCTGCTGTTCGACGACACCAACCTGTTCGAATGGGACAAGTACTCTGGATATGACCGCCTCGAGGACGGCTCACGCCTGAACGCGGGCTTCCAGTACACGCTGACGACCAACAGCGGCGCCTCGCTGAACGCCATGTTCGGACAGTCCTACGTTCTGGGCGGCACCAACCCCTATGAGACCGCCGACATGGCCAATACCGGCCTGAATTCCGGTCTCGACAAGAAGCGGTCGGACTATGTCGCGCGCATCATGGCGCAGCCGACGGATACGACGTCGCTTGTGGCGCGCGCCCGTTTCGACGAGGAAACGTTTGCCCTCGAGCGCCTCGAAGTCGCGGCGGCCGGGTCGATCGGCCGGGTTAGCGGCGACGTGACCTATGGCCGCTACGCCGAACAGCCGAAACTCGGCCTCGATCGCCGCGAGGGCATGCGCAGCAACGCCTCCGTCAAGCTCAACGACAATTGGACTGCAAAGGGCGGCTTCCTCTACGATTTCGACGCCAAGCAGTTCTCGACCGCTTCTTTTGGTCTCGCCTATCTCGACGAATGCTACTCGATGGCGGTCACCGCCTCGCGCACCTTCTCGACGATCGCGGGCGAGGACCCGGTCGACAAGATCATGCTGCAGTTGTCGTTGCGAACGCTTGGCGACGCCTCCTTCTCGCAGACGCTGAGCCGCAGCGAGGAATGACCGTGCCGTCCCCCAGACGGCGTCCACTCTGCGTCACGATGGGTGAGCCGGCCGGGATCGGACCGGAGCTGGCGCTCATGGCGTGGCGCCAGCGCGGATCCGGCATCCCCCCCTTCGTGCTGCTCGCCGATCCCGACCTGATGCGGGCCCGCGCGCGCGAGACCGGCATCGACGCGCCGATCATAGAAACCGATATCGAACAGGCTGAGCTGGCGTTCGGTGAAGGCCTGCCGGTCACGCCGCTCGGATCGCGCGTGCGGAGCAGTCCGGGACATCCGCAGGTCGAGGGCGCCGCCGCGGTCGTCGAGGCGATCGAGACGGGCGTCACATCGGTCAGAGCAGGAGCGACGCGGGCGCTCGTCACCCTGCCGATCATGAAGGACATTCTCTATCAGGCAGGCTTTCGTCATCCTGGACACACCGAGTTTCTGGGCGAACTGGCGCGCCGCCACTACGGCGTGACGGTCGAGCCGGTGATGATGATCTGGTCGCCGATCGTCGCGGTAGTGCCGGTCACGATCCACATCCCCCTCGCGGCGGTTCCCGCGGCGCTGACGACGGATCTGATCGTGCGAACGGGTGAGACGGTGGCGCGGGACCTGCGCGAGCGGTTTGGCTTTGCCGCGCCGAGGCTCGCGGTCGCGGGCCTCAACCCGCATGCGGGCGAAGGTGGAGCGCTGGGCAGCGAGGACATGGCGATCGTGGCACCGGCGGTCGAGCGCCTGCGGGCGCTCGGGATCGATGCGCGAGGGCCGCTGCCGGCCGACACGATGTTCCACGGCCGTGCGAGGGCGGGATATGACGCGGCGCTGTGCATGTATCATGACCAGGCGTTGGCGCCGGCCAAGGCGCTCGCCTTCGACGAGGCGGTGAACGTGACGCTCGGCCTGCCCTTCGTGCGCACCTCGCCCGATCATGGCACGGCCTTCGACCTCGCTGGGACGGCTAAGGCCAATCCATCGAGCTTCATCGCCGCCCTGACCCTCGCCGACAGGCTGGCGCCGTCATGAGTGCCCCGGACGGACTGCCCGCGCTGCGCGACGTCATCCGTCGCTACGAACTGATGGCGAAAAAGTCGCTAGGCCAGAACTTTCTGCTCGACTTCAACCTGCTCAGCCGGATCGCGCGTGCGGGCGGACGCCTCGAGGGCGTGACGGTAATCGAGGTCGGCCCGGGCCCCGGCGGCCTGACGCGCGCTTTGCTGATGGCAGGGGCGCGTCACGTCATCGCCATCGAGCGGGATCTGCGCTGCATCCCGGCACTCGAGGACATCGCCGCGCGCCATCCGGGCCGGCTGACGATCATCAATGGCGATGCGCTCGCGACGGACTGGGCGGCGCTAGTCCGCGATATCCCCTCGCCCGTGCGGCTGATCGCGAACCTGCCCTACAACATCGCGACGCAGCTCCTCGTCGACTGGATCCGGCAGGAGCCCTGGCCGCCCTGGTATGACGGCATGGTGCTGATGTTCCAGCGCGAGGTCGCCGAGCGGATAGTCGCCACGCCGATCGACCCCGAATCCTATGGCCGTCTCGGTGTTCTCGCCGGCTGGCGGCTGCAGGCGGAGATCATGTTCGACATCCCGCCGGGCGCCTTCCTGCCTGCGCCCTCCGTGACGTCCTCCGTGGTCGCCATGGTGCCGCGGGCGACACCCATGCCCTGCCGGGTGGCCGATCTCGAACGCGTCACCCAGGCGGCCTTCGGGCAGCGCCGCAAGATGCTGCGCCAGAGCCTCCGGTCGCTTGGCAAGGACACGACAGCCCTCCTTGCAGCGGCGGCCCTGCGCCCGGAAGCAAGAGCCGAGGAACTGCCGGTTGAAAGCTTCGTGCGCCTCGCCAACGCCTTCGCTGCGGCGTAAGCCGGCGATCAGACCTCGCGCGACATGCGGCGCAGATCGGCTTTCAGCGTGTCGATCATGCCGCTCAGAGCGGCCTTGCGGCTGCGCTTCAGCCGCTCGAAGGCCAGAATGTCCTTGAGGTCCTTGTAGGTGTTCTCAAGGTATTCGTTGACCAGCACGTAATCGTACTTCGACCAGTGACCGATCTCGATCAGCGCGTTCTGCAGGCGCCGCGCGATCACGTCCGGGCTGTCCTCGGCACGACGCTCGAGGCGCGCCTTCAGTTCGGCGGCGGAGGGCGGCAGAATGAAGACCGACACGATGTCGGGCCGCATCTTCTCGTAGATCTGCATCGTGCCCTGCCAGTCGATGTCGAAGAGGACATCGCGCCCGGCGGCCAACGCCGCCTCCACCGGCTCACGCGGCGTGCCGTAGTAATTGCCGTGCACCTTGGCCGATTCGAGCAGCTGGTTGCGCTCGCGCAGATCCTCGAACGCATCCGCCTTGAGGAAATGATAGTGGACGCCGTCGACCTCGCTCGGGCGCTGCGGCCGCGTCGTCACCGAAATCGACAGATGGATCTGCTTGTCCTCGGCGAGGAGCAGACGGGTCAGCGTCGTCTTGCCCGCGCCCGAGGGCGAAGAGACGATGAGGAGGAGGCCGCGACGGGGCGCGGAGGGAGCTGCGTCTGTCATTCGATATTCTGGACCTGTTCGCGGAACTGCTCGATCACCGTCTTGAGCGCGAGGCCGGTCGCCGTCAGCGTGACGTCGTTCGACTTCGAGCACAAGGTGTTGACCTCGCGGTTGAATTCCTGGGCGAGGAAATCGAGCTTGCGCCCGACCGGACCGCCGGTCGACAGCATGTCGCGTGCCGCCGCCACATGAGCGACGAGGCGGTCAAGTTCCTCGCGGATGTCGACGCGGGCGGCGAGCAACAGCGCTTCCTGGTGAAGCCGGTCCGGATCGAGGCTCTTGGCACTGTCGAGAAGCGTTGCGACCTGGGTCGCGAGGCGTTGGCGGATGGCGGCCGGCGTGCGCGCCGGATTGCGCTCGGCCTCGCGGGTCAGATCCTCGATGGTGTCGAGGCGATCACGCAGCATCCGCACCAGAATGGCGCCCTCGTTGACGCGCATCCGGGCGCAGTCGATCAGCGCCGTTTCGAGACCGATCAGGGAAGCGGCGGCGATCTCGGCGCGCTCGGCCTCGCTCTCCTCGTGCTCCTCCGTTTCGATCACGCCGCGGATGGCAAAGAGCCCGTCGAGACGCGGCGCCGCCGCGTCGATGTGCTGGCCGGCGGCGGTCATGGCGGCGAGGACGGCGTCGAGCACCGACTGGTTGATCCGGACGACGGGCGCCTTGGCCTCGCGCTTGATCATCAGGCTGAGATTGCAGGACCCGCGCGAAAAATGCCGCTGCGCCAACGCCTTGGCCTGATGTTCGAGCGCGTCGTATCCCGGCGGCACGCGCAGGCGCACATCGAGGCCCTTGGCGTTGACCGTCTTGACCTCCCAGCTCCAGTGCGCACCCCCCGCTTCTCCATCGAAGCGGGCAAATCCGGTCATGCTGGCTACGGACATCGGAGTGACTCTGGCGGGCCCGGCCGGCATCCTATCGCGGCAGCGGTTGATGACAACTATACGCAAATCCGCGCGGATTTCTGCGGCATCGCGGCGAGGATCGCGAGCCGGTCAGTTCACGGCCGGCTGCTTTTTCTTCTTCGCCGGCTTGGCGGGCTCGGCCGCCGGTTCGGCGGCAGCTTCCGCTGCGGCCGCATCCTCCTCGAGGAGACCGGTACCACCAGCCTCGCCCGGCTCGGTGTTGCGCGACTTCTCGATCTCGCGCCAGCGCCGGACGTTGGCGTTATGGTCCTCCAGCGTCGTCGCGAAAGCGTGGCCACCGGTGCCGTCGGCGACGAAGAAGAGTTCGTCGGTGCGCATCGGATTGGCGGTCGCCTCGAGCGAGGCCCGGCCCGGATTGGCGATCGGGCCCGGCGGCAGGCCGGGGATGACATAGGTGTTGTAGGCGGTCGCGCCTTTGATGTCGGCGCGGCTCAGCGGCCGGTCGAGTTTACCCTTGCCGCCGACGATGCCGTAAATGATCGTCGGATCGGACTGCAGCTTCATCCGCTTGTTGAGGCGGTTGTGGAACACGCTCGCAACGCGCGGACGCTCGTCGGCGACGCCCGTCTCCTTCTCGACGATCGAGGCCAGCGTGACGAGTTCGTTCGGGCTCTTGAGAATGATGTCGGGCGATCGGCGTGCCCAGATCTCGGCGACCAGCTTCTTGTGCGCATTCTGCATGCGCTGGAGCATCTGCTCCCGGCTCGTGCCGCGCTCGAAGAGATAGGTGTCCGGCAGCAGTGCCCCTTCGGCGGGCGATGACGTGATGTCGCCGACCAGCACCGGATCCTGCCGCAGCCGCTCGACGATCATCTGGGTGGTGAGCCCCTCGGGAATGGTGATCGAGTGCTGGATCGCCTTGCCGTCGACGAGAATGTCGACGACGCCCGACATCGACACACCGGCCGGGAAGGCGTACTCGCCCGCCTTGAGCTCATCCGACTTGCCGATGACCCTGACGGCGATCGCAAACAGCGTGGCGCTGTCGATGACGCCCTGGCTCGCCAGCGCGTCGGCGATCTCCACCGTGCCCGATCCCTTGGGGACCAGCACGATCGATTCCTGCGCGAGCGGCCCCTTGGCCTCAAACTCCTTGCCGCCGAAATAGATGGCGGCAAAGAAGCCGGCCGCCGCGAGGAGGAGGAAGGTGAAGACGCCGTTGCCGAGCGCCACGGCCGGGCTTCGCGCCCGCTCGGAGCGAGGCGGCTTGCCACCGGGCGTGGGCTTGTTTTCCGGCCTCAAGGCGTCGCGGGGACTTTTCAGCACAAACGGGCTCCGGATCGCAACGAACTACCTATCCGACGAAACCTGAACCATCGCAGTGTGGCAAGAGGCAGGCACTGCGATCAGGCGACGCGACGCAGCACCAGCGATGCGTTCGTTCCGCCGAAGCCGAACGAATTCGACAGGACCGTGTCGATCGACCGCTTGCGTGCGGCGAGCGGAACGAGATCGATCGCGGTCTCGACCGAGGGATTGTCGAGGTTGATCGTGGGCGGCGCGACCTGATCGCGGATCGCGAGCACGGAGAAGATCGCCTCGATCGCGCCGGCCGCGCCGAGGAGATGGCCGGTCGCCGACTTCGTCGACGACATGGACAGATTCGGCGCGCTGTTGCCGAGCAGGCGCTCCACCGCGCCCAGTTCGATCTCGTCGCCGAGCGGCGTCGAGGTGCCGTGGGCATTGATGTAGTCGATCTCCGACACATCGATGCCAGCCCGCTTCACGGCCGCCCGCATGCAGCGATAGGCGCCGTCGCCGTCCTCGGCCGGTGCGGTGATGTGGTGGGCATCGCCCGACATGCCGTAGCCGATGACCTCTGCATAGATGCGGGCGCCGCGCGCCTTGGCGTGCTCGAATTCCTCGAGCACGACGCAGCCGGCCCCTTCGCCCATCACGAAGCCGTCCCGGTCGCGGTCATAGGGGCGCGAGGCGCGTGTCGGATCGTCGTTGAAGCCGGTCGACAGAGCGCGGCAGGCGGCAAAGCCCGCGAGCGCCAGACGGCAGATCGGCGACTCGGTGCCACCGGCGACCATGACGTCGGCATCACCGAGCGCGATGATGCGCGCGGCATCGCCGATCGCGTGCGCACCGGTCGAGCAGGCGGTGACGACGGCGTGG
This sequence comes from Labrys sp. (in: a-proteobacteria), assembly GCA_046344875.1. Lineage (GTDB taxonomy): Bacteria > Pseudomonadota > Alphaproteobacteria > Rhizobiales > Labraceae > Labrys. The sequence continues at coordinate 11,306 of JBKDKQ010000055.1, forward strand.
TTCGGGCCCTTCAGGCCATGGCGGATGGACACATAGCCGCCCGCCAGGTTGATGAGACGCCCCGGAATGAAGAACGGGGAGATGCGGCGCGGGCCCTTGTCGCGCAGCGTGCCGGCGGCCTCGTCGATGCCCTGCAGGCCACCGATGCCGGAGCCGATCAGCACGCCGGTCGCGTATTTCTCGTCCTCGGTCGCCGGCGCCCAATTCGCGTCGGCCAGTGCCTGCGTCGCCGCCGCCATCGAGAAGATGATGAAGTCGTCGACCTTGCGCTGTTCCTTCGGCTCCATCCACTGATCGGCATTGAAGGTGCCGTTGGAGCCGTCGCCGCGCGGAATGACGCAGGCGATACGGGCGGCGAGATCATCGACCGGGAAATGCTCGATGCGGCGCGCGCCGCTCTGCCCGGCCAGAAGACGCGTCCACGTCTCCTCGACGCCGCAGCCAAGCGGCGTCACCATGCCCAAACCCGTGACGACGACGCGCCTCATCGTTCCTCCCACGGTCGGGGCATGCCCCGACCCGTCAGATCTCGTCCTGGTGCTGAAGCGTGTAAACGCTCAGGCGGTCGCCTTGGTCAGGAACTTGACCGCGTCGCCGACGGTGAGGATCGTCTCGGCGGCGTCGTCCGGGATCTCGCAGCTGAACTCTTCCTCGAACGCCATGACGAGTTCGACGGTGTCGAGCGAGTCGGCACCGAGGTCGTCGATAAAGCTCGCGTTCTCCGTCACCTTCTCGGCGTCGACGCCAAGATGCTCGACGACGATCTTCTTCACGCGTTCAGCGATATCGCTCATTGTCTTTCCTCGATGCTACTCGACCGCCTGCTGGCGTTCGGTCGGGCTCGGCGTGAGCCTGACTGGGTTTCATTCGTCCGTCGGCCAGCAACTGCGACCGCAACGCCACGGACATAGCTTGTCCCGCGACGTTTGCAACGGCTTCGCGGGTCCTTAACACAAGTGAAATGCCTTTGCCAGACGCCCCAACGGAACGCAAGGGCTGCGGAAAAGCACTCTAAGCACTTCAAATCATTGCCATTCCGCCGTTGACGTGCAGCGTCTGGCCGGTGACGTAGGCCGCCTCGTTCGATGCGAGATACAAAACGGCGGCGGCGATGTCGTCGGGTGCTCCGAGGCGGCGCATCGGCACATTGCCGAGGATCGCCTCGCGCTGCTTTTCGTTGAGCACGTCGGTCATCGGTGTGGCGATGAAGCCCGGCGCGACGCAGTTGACGGTGACGCCGCGGCTCGCGACTTCCATGGCAAGCGACTTCGACATGCCGATCATGCCGGCCTTCGAGGCCGAGTAGTTCCCTTGCCCGGCATTGCCCGTGACGCCGACGACCGAGGTGATGTTGATGATGCGCCCGGTCCGGCGCCGCATCATGTTCTTCACGGCCGCGCGCATCAGGCGGAAGGTCGCCGTCAGGTTCACGGCGATCACCGTGTCCCATTCATCGTCGCGCATGCGCATGAACAGGTTGTCGCGGGTGAGGCCGGCATTGTTGACGAGGATGTCGAGATGGCCGAACGCCTCCTCGGCGGCCGGAACGAGCTTTTCGACGTCCTCCGCATCCGAAAGGTTGCACGGGAGCACGATGGCACGGGAGCCGAGCTTCGCGGCGAGATCCTCGAGGACCGGTCGGCGCGTGCCCGAAAGCGCCACGGTCGCGCCGCGGGCATGCAGGGCGGTCGCGATCGCGGCACCGAGCCCGCCGGTGGCGCCGGTGACGAGCGCCGTCTTGTCGGTCAGATCGAACATGGTCGGGTTTCCGTCAATCAGAGGGTGAAGGCCGCGACATCGTCCGGCGTGCCGACCGCCTGGCCGGCAGCGTCCGCGACGATGCGCTTGAGAAGACCGGTGAGAACCTTGCCGGATCCCACCTCGACGAAACGGGTGACGCCCGCACCCGCCATCGCCTCGACGCATTCGCGCCAGCGCACCGTGCCGGTCACCTGCTCGACGAGGCGCTTGCGGATCTCGTCGGGATCGCGGATCGGCGCGGCGAGGACGTTCGCCATCACCGGGACGCGGGGGGCGGACACTGTCACCGCCGCGAGCGCCTCCGCCATCGCGTCGGCGGCCGGCTGCATCAGGGCGCAGTGGAAGGGAGCGGAAACCGGAAGGAGTACCGCGCGCTTCACGCCCTTTGCCTTGGCGATCTCCATGGCGCGCTCGACGGCCGCCTTGGCGCCGGACACCACGACCTGACCACCACCATTGTCATTGGCGACCTGGCAGACCTCGCCCGCCGCTGCCTCGGCGGCGATCACGCGGGCGGTGTCGAGATCGGCACCGAGCAGTGCCGCCATCGCCCCCGCACCCACCGGAACGGCCGCCTGCATGGCCTTGCCGCGGATGCGCAGGAGCCGCGCGGTGTCGGCAAGCGTGAAGGCACCGGCCGCGGCCAGCGCCGTGTATTCGCCGAGCGAGTGGCCGGCGACGAAGGCCGCAGCACTCGCGAGATCGACACCCTTTTCCGCTTCCAGAACCCGCATGGCCGCGACCGACACCGCCATCAGCGCGGGCTGGGCATTTGCGGTCAGCGTCAGGTCGGCCTCAGGCCCCTCCCACATCACGGCGGTGAGTTTTTCGCCGAGCGCCGCGTCGACTTCCTCGAACACCGCGCGCGCGACAGGAAACGCCTCGGCGAGGGCCTTGCCCATGCCGACCGCCTGACTGCCCTGGCCCGGAAACACGAAGGCGAGACCCATGACGCCGTTCCCCTTGAGATCGTGGCGCGTCAAGACATCGCGCGCTCACCGAAGTCAAGGGCCGGCACGGCGTAAGAGCGGCGCAAGACGCGCGTTTGTCCCCCGTTTCGATCGGAAAGCGGTGCTTGGTGGCTACCCGGTCAGCTTGGCCGAATGACGCCCTTGCGCAGGATCACATTGCCGTAGAGGCGTCGCTCGCTCGTTCCCACGACGCAATAGGCTGCCTTCACGCGATCATAGAACCCCTGCCCTCTGAGGGCGGACAGTTTGAAGCCCGGCTCGCGGCGATCGATGATCGCCTGAAATTCGGCGAAGATCGGCTGGTTGGGGTCGGCGCCGTCGATCGGCACCGGCACCCAGCAGGTTTCTGGCACGAAGTCGTCGAGCGGCATCAGCGCGAGAACGGCGTCGAGCATCGCCGTCGCGGACAGACCATCGGCGCGCACCAGGCGCTGGGCATGGGCGTCGGCGGGATAATTCCCGTCGACGATGGCGAGTTCATCGCCGTGCCCCATGGTCCGCAGGACGCTGAGGAGCTCGGGGGAGAGCAGCGGGTCGATACCCTTGAGCATGGCGGGATCCTGTCTGTCGTGATCGGGTGGGTGCGGTGCTCAGGCCGGGACCGGCGCGTCCGGCCGCAGCAGACCGGCGGCCTTGAGGTCTGCCCACAGCGCCGGCGGGATCTTGGCGCCCATGATCTCGGCGTTGCGGGTCACCTCATGTGCGGCCTGTCCGCCGGGAATGACCGACACGACGCAGCGATGGCCGAGCGGGAAACGCAGCGCGGCTTCCGCGAGCTTCACCTTGTGATCGGCACAGATCCGCTCGATGCGGGCGACGCGATCCATGATCTCGGGCGGCGCGACGTCGTAATTGTAATAGGCTCCGGGCCGCGGACCCGTGGCGAGAATACCGGAATTGTACGGCCCCCCGAGCACGATGCCGATGTTGCGCTCCTCGCACAGCGGCAGGAAGGAGGTGAGCGCCTCCTGCTCGAGAAGGGTGTAGCGGCCGGCAAGCAGGAACAGGTCGAAATCGCCGGCGCGGGCGAGGGTTTCGCACACTTCCCACTCGTTCACGCCGGCGCCGATCGCCTTCACGACGCCCTGCTCGCGCAGCGAGACGAGCGCCGCATAGCCACCCTCCATCAGCTCCTTGATGCGGGCATCCGAGGCCGCCTTCGAGCCGTGGGTGAAGATGCACAGGTCATGGGCGAACAGGACGTCGATCCGATCGACACCGATGCGCTCTAGCGAGAATTCGACTGAGCGCATGACGGCGTCATAGGAATAATCGAACACTTCCTTGCGCGAGGGCGTGTCGAAGAACTTGCCGATGCCGGTCCGTTCCTCCGGCTTGCAGACCGTCAGAAGGCGGCCGATCTTCGTGGAGAGCACGTAGCTGTCACGCGGTTTGCCGCGAAGAAAATGGTTGAGCCGCGTCTCCGACAGGCCGAGGCCGTAGAGCGGCGCGGTGTCGAAGAAGCGGCATCCCGCATCCCAGGCCGCCTGCATGGTCAGCTGCGCCGTATCCTCGTCGACCGCGCGATAAAGGTTGCCGAGCGGCGCCGTGCCGAAGCCGAGTTCGGTGAAATCGATCACCGCCCCGGAGCGCGAGGTGAAGGAACGTGTGCCGAAGGCTGGCTTGGTCATGGCGAGAGGTCCTGACGGGAGGCTTGAGAGATCGGTGACGGGTGTTCAGGGGCTGTCTTCGAAGATCGCGGGCTCGGCGCGGGCGAAAGCCTCGAGTTCGGTGACGACGGCGTCGAGATGGGCTTCCATAGCGCGTGCCGCGCCATCCGGATCGCCCTTTTTCAGGGCGGCGACGATGAGTTCATGCTCGGCATAGGTGACGGCGTGTCGCCTCGGCGAGGCGAGAAGACGCCGCGCCCGGTCGAGCGAGGCGCGGGCCTGCTCCACGGCGACACGAACGCGGGCAAAGCCGAGCGCGTCGACGAGGAGCTGATGGAATTCGAGATCGAGGGTGTGAAAACCATCGCGGTCGCCGGCCGCGACGGCCGCCGACTGGTAGCGCAGATTGCGCTCGAGCGCCTCGACGAGCGCGGCGTCAGCGCGCCCCGCGAGTGCACGGACCGTGTGCGATTCGAGCGCCTTGCGGATGAAGGTGCTCTCGCGGACATCGCCGAGCCGGATGCGGGTGACCCGCGTGCCGCGCTGGGGCTGGATCTCGACGAGCCCCTCGGCCTGCAGCCGGGCGAGGGCCTCCGACACCGGAAAGCGTGAAACGCCGAGCCTTTCGCAGATCGCCTGCTTGTCGATGTCGCCGCCCGGCGGCAGATCGCCCGACACGATCGCCTCGCGCAACACCATCTGCACCCGCTCGGTCATGCCCCCGCGCGCCATGGCGCCCAGGGCTGGAAGGAAGCCGTACCGCCTATCCTTGTCGTCGACATCGAGCATAGTAACATGTTAGCTGTCTCTGACCGTCTGTCAAAGATCCTTCCGCCTGGAGCCGCGCCGATGACCATCGTCCCGAAACTGCCGCGCACTCTGCGCCTGCACGCCAGCGACAACGTCGTCGTCGCGGTCGACGCCGTCGACCAGGGTTCGGCCACGTCGGAAGGCGTGGCGGCGCTCCAGCGCGTCCCCAAAGGCCACAAGATGGCGACGGTCGCGATCGCCAAGGATCAGCCGATCCTGAAGTTCGGCCAGATCATCGGCTTTGCGAGCACCGACATCGCGCCGGGCTCCTGGGTGCATGAACACAATGTCGGCGTGCATGATTTCGCCCGCGACTACGCTTTCGCCGAGGGCGCGCAGCCGGAGGACATTCTACCGGTCGACCAGCAGGCGACGTTTCAGGGCTATCGCCGCGCCAACGGCAAGGTCGGCACCCGAAACTATATCGGCGTTCTGACGAGCGTGAACTGCTCGGCGACGGTCGCCAAGCACATGGCGGTCGAGATCGAGCGGTCGGGCATTCTCGACGATTATCCCAACATCGACGGCATCATCCCGCTGGTGCAGGCAAATGGCTGCGTGATCGATTATCGCGGCACGATTTTCGACATCCTCAAGCGCACGAGCTGGGGCTATGCGACCAACCCCAACATGGGCGGCGTCGTGATGGTCGGCCTCGGCTGCGAGGGTTTCCAGATCCCGCGCTTCAAGGAGGCCTATGGGATCGAGGAGAACGATCTCTTCCGCACCATGACGATCCAGGAGACCGGCGGCACGAAGAAGACCGTCGCCGCCGGCGTCGAGGCGATCAAGGCGATGCTGCCGCTTGCCAACAAGGTGCAACGCGAGACCGTCCCGGCTTCGGAACTGATGCTCGCCCTGCAGTGCGGCGGGTCGGACGGCTACTCCGGCATCACGGCCAATCCGGCACTGGGCGCGGCGGTCGACATCCTCGTGCGGCATGGCGGCACGGCGATCCTGTCGGAGACGCCGGAGATCTACGGCGCGGAACACCTCCTGACCCGGCGCGCGGCGACGCGCGAGGTCGGCGAAAAGCTCGTCGAGATCATCAGGTGGTGGGAGGACTACACCCGCCGCAACCTGATGGAGATGAACAACAACCCCTCCCCCGGCAACAAGCTGGGTGGCCTGACGACGATCCTCGAAAAGTCGCTCGGCGCGGCCGCCAAGGGTGGCACCACGACGCTGCGCGGCGTCTACCGCTACGCCGAGCCGGTGAAGACGCGCGGCTTCGTGTTCATGGATACGCCCGGCTATGACCCTGTCGCGGCGACCGGGCAGGTCGCGGGCGGCTCCAACATCCTTGCCTTCACCACCGGCCGCGGCTCGGCCTATGGCTGCAAGCCGACGCCCTCGATCAAGCTCGCCACGAACACCGACATCTATCAGCGCATGATCGACGACATGGACATCAATTGCGGCGACGTGCTCGACGGCGTGACGATCGAGGCCAAGGGCCGCGAGATCTTCGACAAGATCCTCGCGGTTGCCTCCGGCGAGCGCACCAAGTCGGAAGAACTCGGCTACGGCGACAACGAGTTCGTGCCCTGGCAGATCGGCGCGACGATGTGAGGCGACGGGTCGGCTGCCGTCACGCTTCGGCAGGCCGGCGCGCGCGCACGCTGGTCACCAGGATCGCGAGCGCCGTCGCCGTCATCACCGCCGCCACGAAGAACGGCATCCCCGGCGCATGGATCGGCGCGGCCGGGCTCGCGAACAGGCCGAAGATCTGTGACATGGCGAGAATCCCGGTGACGCTCGCGATGTTCTGAAGGCTCGAGATGCCGCCCTGAAGCTCGCCCTGCGCATTGGGCGGCACGCGCTGCGACATCATGGCGTTGACGGCGGGCATAACGACGCCCTCGATGCAGCCGACGACCATCATGGCGAACATGACCCAGCCGGCCTGCGCGGCACCGAACCCGGTCAGCGCAAGGACCGACGCCGTCAGACCAAGCATGGCCGCACGGCGCTCACCGAACCGCTTGATGATCGTGCCCGTCAACCCACCCTGCACGATCGCCGTCATCACGCCGAAGAAGGCGAGCGAGGCGCCGACCATCGCTTCCGACCAGCCGAAACGGTACATGGTGAAATAGGCCCAGACCGCCGGATAGACCGAGTGGCCGATGGCGAAGACGAAGACGACGAGCGCCAGCCGGCCGACGCCCGGCACCCGTCGCAGCGCCATCAGCGTGCCGAGAGGGTTGGCCCGCCTGAGATCGAAGGGCCGGCGCCGCTCGGGCGGCAGCGTCTCGGGCAGGACGAAATAGCCATAGGCGAGATTGACCAGCGACAGACCCGCAGCGACGAAGAACGGCACGCGCGGCCCGAATTCGCCTAGAAGCCCGCCGATCGCCGGCCCCAGCACAAAGCCGATTCCCCAGGCCGCGCCGATCATGCCGAAGGCTTTTCCGCGCTCCTTCGGGGTCGTGACGTCGGCGATATAGGCGTTGGCGGTGGTGTAGCTCGCGCCGAAAAAGCCCGCGAGCGCGCGGCCGATAAAGAGCCACAGCAGGGTCGGCGCAAGCGCCGTCAGGAGATAGTCGACGCCGAGCCCGGCGACGGAGAGCAGCAGCACGCGGCGGCGGCCGAAGGCGTCCGACAGATTGCCCATCAACGGCCCGCACAGGAACTGCATGGCGCCATAGGTGAAGAACAGCCAGCCGCCGATCGTCGCCGCGTCGGCCAGATCCGTGCCCGACAGCGACCGGATCATCTCCGGCAGCACCGGAATGATCAGGCCGAGCCCGATCATGTCGATCACGACCGTAATGAAGATGAAGAGGACGGCGTGCGGCGAGCGGGCGGGTGTTACCGTCACTGCCGCGGGCTGGGACTGATCCATGCCCCTTTTCCTAGCCTGTTGCGCCTCATTTGGGCAATCCGCCGCTTTTCAAGTGTCACCATCCTGTTACTCTGATCCGTCTGGAAGGGCGGGGAATTCATGCGCGAGGTTTTGCAGCACTGCATCGGAGGCCGCGAGTTGCGGTTGCCGGCCGGGTCACATCTGTTGCGCGAGGGCGAGACCACGGGCCGCCTCTATGTGCTGATGGAGGGGCGTCTCGAAGTCCGAAAGGGCGACACCGTCGTCGCGACCGTGACCGAGCCCGGCGCGATTCTGGGCGAGATGTCGGTGCTGCTCGGGCAGGCGCATTCAGCCTCAGTGACGGCGGCGCGCGATTCGACCGTCTATCTCTTCGACGATGCGGTCGCCTTCCTGCGCTCGCATCCCGAGATCGCGCTCCTCGTCGCCCAGCTTCTCGCGCAGCGGCTCTATGGCGCGACGACCTATCTCGCCGACATCAAGCGGCAATATGCGGGCCATGGCGACCACCTCGCCATGGTGGGCGACGTGCTCGAAAGCCTCGTCAACCAACAGGCGTCGGCGGCTTCGCGGGGGTCGGATCGCGCGCAAGATCCAAGGCTGTGATCCAGTCCGGCGGATCGACGAGTTTTTGCGCCGGGCGCGTCATCGGCTGATCGAGATGGATAACCTGCTGGCCCGCTGCGGACAGCCAGTAGGCGGTCTGGGCATCGAGGTCGATCGCGATGTGGGCGGGCGGGCGGGCGGCCAAACTGATGGCCGGCATTGAAAACCCAGGTTTCGCCCACCTTGTCGTACCAGGATCCGTCGCGGATGAAGGGCGACTGGTGCACATGGCCGGAAAGGACGATGTCGGGCTTGTGCTCGCCGATCCAGTCGACGAGTTCCTTGTCACCGAGATGGCGTGAACCGCCCCAGCTCGTGGGGGAATTCGCAGGCGGCGCATGATGCGCCCAGATCCAGCGCCCCTGCCGCTGCTTGACGGCCTCCGCCAGTTGTCGCGCGATGCCTTCGCGCACGAGCGGACCGTCCCACCACGGGCAGACAGTGAAGAGCGTGTCGCCGATCGTCAGCGTGTCGCCATCGATCGCCACGCCGAGCTCGCGGGCCTCCTCGACCCAGCGCGCGACCTTCTCGCCCTCCGGATTGCGCTCGTCGAGATCGTGATTGCCGGAACAGACGATGATCCGCGTGATGCCGGCGACGCGGGCGAGATATTTCTGCACGACGACGCTCTGCGCGCGGAAATCGACGATCGACCCGATGTCGAGCGCATCTCCGGCAAGGACGACGAGATCGAAGAGGGGTGCCACGTCGACCAGCCAGTCGAACTGCGGAAGCGAGTAGTGAAGGTCGGCGACAACGAGGCAGCGCATAGGAATTCCGGGTTTTGGTCAACCTCGCACACCTCAGATCAAGCGTCCATTAGGTATCCAGATCCAAATTTTGGCTATCAAACCTATTTCTTGGGCATTCTACGACTGGACAGCCGGATTACCGTCCTCGTTACATGGGCCTGTCCACCGAACCGCTTCCGGAGATGCTCATGCGCGCCACCGTTTTCGCTGCTGCAACGCTGTTGTTGTCGGCCCTCGCCGTCACGCCGTCATGGGCTGAGGATGTGACCGTCGCTTCTGGTCGCGCGACCGTCGTGGCATCATTCACGTTCTACAACGGTGATACCTGCGGTTCGATTCAGTATCCGCGCATCAGCATCAGCCCGGAGCCGAAGCACGGAAAGGTCACGAGCAAACGGACCCGACTGAAGGTGACCGAGGAAGGATCGCCGTGCCTGGGCAAAACGGCGAACTCCATTCAGATCGTCTACCAGAGCGATCGAGGCTATCGCGGCGCTGACAGCTTCGGCGTGCAGGCCATACAAAGCGATCCGGCCTTCGTGATGGGCAGCATGGAGCAGAGCTTCTCCGTTACGGTGCGTTAAGCATCACGCAAAGGTTATTATACGTCTCAAAATGTATTTATATTCCTTTTGACATTCTGAGACGGTTTTACCATGTATCTCCCAGCAACCGCTGGGCCGATAAACATGTCGCATGTCATCACCGCCAATCGCCTTTCCGATGGTCTCGTCGTCTATCGTCGGGAAGGTGCCGCCTGGACCACCGCTATCGCGCAGGCGAGCGTCTACGCCTCGGAGGCCGAGGCTGCGCCGGCGCTCGAGGGCGCCAAGCAGGACGTCATCGCCCGGCTGATCGTCGATCCTTACGCCGTCCTTCTCGATCCGGCCTCGGCGACCCGCCGGCCGAAGTCGCTGAAGGAAGCGATCCGCGCCTTCGGTCCCACCATCCGCTACGGCAGCGAGGCGCGTCTGGAGGCGGCGGAATGAGCGCGCTCTACCGCTACGACGATTTCGACCACGCCTTCGTTCGCGGCCGCGTGGAGGAGTTCCGCGACCAGGTGGCCCGGCGCATGGCCGGCGACATCACGGAAGACGAGTTCAAGCCGCTCCGCCTGATGAACGGCGTCTACCTGCAGCTCCACGCCTACATGCTGCGCATCGCCATCCCCTATGGCACGCTGTCCTCGAAGCAGCTGCGCCAGCTCGCCATGATCGGCCGGCGCTGGGACAAGGGCTATGGCCATTTCACGACCCGCCAGAACATCCAGTTCAACTGGGTTGCGCTGAGCGACATCCCGGACGTGCTCGATGCGCTCGCCGATGTCGAGATGCATGCGATCCAGACCTCCGGCAATTGCATGCGCAACGTCACGGCCGACCATTTCGCCGGCGCCGCCGCCGATGAGATCGCCGATCCGCGCGTTTATGCCGAGATTCTGCGGCAATGGTCGACCAACCATCCCGAGCTCTCCTACCTGCCGCGCAAGTTCAAGACCGCGATCACCGGCGCGCCGGAGGACCGCGCGGCCGTGCGCGTCCACGACATCGGCCTCCAGCTCGTGCGCAACGAGGCGGGCGAACTCGGCTTCAAGGTGTTCGTCGGTGGTGGCCAGGGCCGCACGCCGATGGTCGCGAAGCCGTGCCGCGATTTCCTGCCGGAAAAGGATCTCCTCGCCTATGTCGAGGCGATCATGCGCGTCTATAATCTCGAAGGTCGGCGCGACAACAAGTACAAGGCGCGCATCAAGATCCTCGTGCACGAAAAGGGTCACGAAGAGGTCAAGGCGGCCGTCGAGGCCGAGTTCGAGGCGATCAAGGACGGCGCGCTGACACTGAGCCGCGAGGCTGTCGCGGCGATGGAGACGTTCTTCGTTCCGGGATCCTTCACCCCTGCGCAGGCGGCACCCGTGTTCGAGGCGACCCGCAAGAGCGACCGCGCCTTCGATCGCTGGGTCGGCGTCAACGTCCACGCCCACAAGGTGCCGGGCTATGCCATCGCGACGATTTCGCTGAAGCCGGTCGGCGGCATTCCGGGTGATGCGACGTCCGACCAGATGGATCTCGTCGCCGATCTCGCCGACCGTTATTCGCTCGGCGAGATCCGCGTCTCCCACCTGCAAAACCTCGTCCTGCCGCATGTGCGCAAGGACGACCTGCCGGCGCTTCATGCGGCGCTGGTCGGCGCGGGCCTCGCGGAAGCCAATGACGGCCTGATAACCGACATCATCGCCTGCCCCGGGCTCGACTATTGCTCGCTTGCCAATGCCCGGTCGATTCCGATCGCGCAGCGCCTGTCGGAGCGCTTCGGCACGCCCGAGCGCGAGGCCGAGATCGGCGCCCTGCCGATCAAGATCTCGGGCTGCATCAATGCCTGCGGCCATCACCACGTGGCGGCGATCGGCATTCTCGGCGTCGATCGCAAGGGCGTGGAGAATTACCAGATCACGCTCGGCGGTTCCGCCGGCGCCGATTGCTCCATCGGCGAACTCGTCGGACCGGGCTTCTCGTCGGAGGAGGTCGTCGACGCCGTCGAGACCATCGTCGACACCTATCTCGGCCTGCGCCAGGGCCGCGAGGAGACCTTCCTCGCCGCCGTCCGCCGTGTCGGCCTGCAACCCTTCAAGGAGGCGCTCTATGGTGCCGACGCTTGATCTCGATCCCGATGCGCGGCGCGCCGAAACGCTGACGCGCCGCTTCGAGGGTGCGGATGCGCAGACGCTCGTACGCCTTGCGCTGACGCTCTATGAAGGCCGTATCGCCCTCGTTTCGAGCTTTGGCACGGATTCGGCCGTGCTGCTGCACCTCGTGGCGCAGGTTGATCCGAACACGCCGGTGATCTTTCTCGATACCGGGCGCGTCTTTGCCCAGACGCTCCTCTATCGCAACGAGCTCGCCCGCAAGCTTGGCCTGAGCAACATCCAGATCGCCAAGCCGACGCCCGCGCGTCTGGCGTCGGAGGATCCGGATCGGCTTTTGTCCTACGCCAATCCGGACCTGTGCTGCTGGATCCGCAAGGTCGAGCCGCTCGACGCGGCCCTGGAGCCCTATGCAGCCTGGATCACCGGGCGCAAGCGGTCGCAGGCCGTGACGCGCGCGGGTCTCGCGACCTTCGAGGCGGAAGGCGGGCGCATCAAGGTGAACCCGCTCGCGAGCTGGACGAGCCGCGACGTCAATGACTACATGACGACGCATGATCTGCCGCCGCATCCGCTGGTGTCGGACGGCTACGCCTCGATCGGCTGCGCGCCCTGCACGACGCGCGTTCGGCCTGGCGAGGACGCGCGCGCCGGTCGGTGGCGCGGCACGGCGAAGGTCGAATGCGGCATCCACAAGGGTGGCAGCGGCATCTGAGGTGGCCCCGGCGTCGGATCGACCCTCGCCGGACCCTGGAGACACGACATGGCGTTTTGGAAAGCGGACAGGTTCGGTGACGACGGCTTCGTCACGGTGGGCGATGGCGATGCGCTGCCCGACGCTGGCGTGATCGTCTCGCTGTCGCGTTTCCGCGCCGAACGCGACGCGCTTCTCGCTCGTACCGCCCCTTTCGGCGTCGCGCTGGCACCGACCGACCGGCCGGAGGCGATCGCCGCCGATCTCGACAAGATCGCCGTCGTCTCGCTCGCCTTCCCGAAGTTTTCCGATGGGCGCTCCTTTTCGACTGCCCGACTCTTGCGCGAACGCCACGGCTATACGGGCGAGATCCGAGCCACCGGCGACGTGCTGTTTGATCGCATCGGCCACATGATCCGCTGTGGCTTCGACGCCTTCGTCATCGTCAACCAGCCGACGATCGACGCGTTGACCGCCGGCAAGCGCCCTGGCGGTCCCCTCGCCTATCAGCCGACCGGCCAGGACGAGGACGAGGCCGAGGCCGAGGATCTGAAGCCGTGGCGTCGCCGGGCACGCTGAGCGATCCGAACGCACGCATATTTGCACACTTGTAACATGTTAGAATTGGGTCCATGGTCGCGTTCCTTTCAAGGAAACGCGTATGGCCTCCCTGCCGAGTCTGTGGATGCAATTCTGGGTCACCTCTCTGGAGATGGCCCATGCCTCGACGGTGACCATCGCCCATCGCATGCCCAAACTCGCAGCCGCGACGCTCGATCCGACGCCTGAAAGCCTGCTCGAAGCCCATCGCATGGTTGTCGAAAAAGTCGTGGCGGGGGTCGCCGGATCGATTCAGGCGATGGATGAGACGGGGCGGCTGATGGTCCGCGCGGCGTTCCTCCAGGCCGACGCCCATGATGTCGCGAGCGCGATGTTGAGCATTCCGCTCGCCGCGACCGCTCCCGCCCGACAGCAGGTCCGGGCAAATGCACGCCGCCTGTCGAAGGGCGCCTTCTAAGCTACCGCCGACAGGGGCCGGTGTCTTACACCCGTGCCGAGGCTCAGCCGACCGCCCCCGCCTGCAGGCGCCAGGGTGAAGCGCGGTCATCGATATTCGTGCGGCGGAACTCGCTCGGTGAGACGCCGACCACGCGCTTGAAGACCTTGGAAAAGCCGAAGGCGTCCTGGTAGCCGACGCGACGGGCGACCTCCTCGAGCTTCTCGTCGGCCTCGGACAGGATTTTCATCGCCCTCTGAACCCGCACCATGCGCAGATAGTTCAGCGGCGTGTCGCCCATCGCCGCCCTGAACCGCTCCGCGAAGACCGTTCGCGACAGGGCCACCGCCGTTGCGAGCTCATCGAGCGTCCATTGCCGGGTGCTGTCTTCGTGCATCAGCACCACCGCCTTGCGGATCTGCAGGTCGGCGACGGCATGGCTCCAGCTCTGCCCGGACGCGCCGTGCCGCTCGGCGACGTGGCGCAGCACATAGGTGAAGATCACGTCGAGGAGGGCATGCACGATCGCTTCGGTGCCGAGTTCCCGGCGCCGGGTTTCCTCATCCAGAAGACCGATCGTCAGGGAGATCGGCCCGAGTTTCGGCAGGTCGGCACCGTTGAGCACGAGCCAGTTCGGCATGTCGTGGAAGAAAGGGTGCACCGGCTTGTTCCAGAACTGGTAGGCGCCGCTGATCACGGTGATCGCCGGTGGCGCGCGCCCCTCCCCGGCATCGTGCAGCGGCCAGGGCTCCGCGCCCTCGACGATGGCGGCGGTGTCGAGATCGCGCCGACCGCTGAGAAAATGGGTGCATCCGCGCGCCATCAGCGCAATGTCGCCCGCCTTGAGCGCCAGCGGCTCGGACAGGCCGGGCGCATGGATGAAGGCCTGTCCACGGGTGACGACATGCAGCCCGATGCTTCGGTCGCAGGGAAAGCGGATCGCCCCGTCCGTGTCGAGCGCGCGCTGCTTGAGGATGCGTCGCTGCAGGCCGGCCTCGTGCAGGATGTCGGTCAGAAGGTCCATGGTACCTGTCCAATCATTCCCTCTTGAGTTCCATCGCCGAACGCTCAGACATGAAAATCGCGCTTTTAGCCATGGATACATATCACGGGGCGGCGCATAGACACAATGCAAACGACGTTCAGGAGAGACGCAGATGTCGAAAGTTCTTGTAGTGGGCGCGAATGGCACGGTAGGGACGGAACTCGTCCGGATCCTCGCCGCCAAAGGCGCCCAGGTTGCCCGCGCGACGAGCCGCGCCACGGGCGAGGCCGGTGACGTTCATCTGAACCTCGCCGACCGGAGCGGCCTGGCGACGGCCTTCAACGGGATCGAGCGGGCCTTCCTTCTGTCGCCGCCCGGCTTCACCAACCAGGACGAATTGCTCAAGCCCGTCATCGACAAGGCCGCGGCGCAGGGTCTGCGCAAGGTCGTGCTGATGACGGCGATGGGGGCCAACGCGGATGAATCCGGGCCGATGCGCAAGGTCGAGCGCCATCTCGAACAGTCGGGCCTGACCTACTCGATCATTCGGCCGAACTGGTTCATGCAGAACTTCAACACGTTCTGGCTCCACGGCATCGTCAATCAGAGCAAGATCATGCTGCCGACCGGGGATGGCAAGGGCAGCTTCATCGACGCGCGCGACATCAGCGCGGTTGCGGCCGAGCTTCTCGTCGGCGGCAAGGGCGACGGTCAGGAGTTTGATCTGACCGGCAGCGACGTGCTCGACCACCACGAGGTCGCCGCGATCCTGTCGCGCGTCACCGGCCGCACGATCATCTATGAGGACATCACCCCCGAGGCGATGCTGGCGGGGCTGATCGGCGCCGGGCTGCCGAAGGCGTATTCCGAGTTCCTCGTGATGATCCTCGGCTACTTCAAGGCCGGATACGCGGCCCGTACCACCGATGCCGTTGCAACCATCACCGGCAAGGCACCGCGGCGCTTCGAAAACTACGCCGTCGACTACAAGTCCGCCTGGGTCGCCTGAACGCGCCGTCTGCTGCCGGAGGGGCTGAAAACGCCGCTCCGGCAGCCTTCAGTCCCGTCGCGAGCGAGACCAGTCGCGGCGGCCGGACGCCGGAACGCGGATCCGGACGCGCCGGTCGCCTCCGCTGTCGTCGGACCTTCCATCATCGTCGCTGTCGCGCGTTATCCCCATGATCGCGGTGCCCATCGCCGCCGAAACGAAGGTGATGGTCATAACGACGAAGAGACAGAAGACCGCGAGCAGACCCATGTCGCTCGACGCGATCAGAGTCATGATGCCGCCTATGTCGAGTGTGAGCAGCCCGCCGAGCAGGATAATGGCCGCGATCTGGCCGCTTGTCGCCGCCGTCACGAGGAGCGCGAAGACCGGCTGCTCCCGCGACCAACGCTGCCACCGCTTCAGCAGCGACTTCCGCCATTCCGACTGTGCCATCGCGCCTCCACGGCCTCAGGTTGACGAGGCCTCGGTTTCGGGTGTCGCGGCGCGATGCTCGCGCTCGAGCCTGCGATAGTACCTAACGCCGAACGGGATCGCGGCAAGGTAGAGAATGGTTACAATCGTGAGCATTTCCCACGGATAGAACACGAGCAGCGCGACGAGCGCGACCGCAAGCACGAAGATCGGCATCACATAGTCGCGGGAGATGCGCGTCGTCAGTTTCTTGCCGGAATAGGTCGGGATCCGCGACACCATCAGGAAGGCGATCAGAAGGACGTAGAGAAGCTCGAAGGGGGCATGGCTCGTCGCGTGATCGAAGCCCAGGAAATCGAGATAGATCGGCAGCAGAACCGTGCAGGCCCCCGCCGGCGCCGGCATGCCGACGAAGAAATTCGCCTGAAATGCCGGGCGGTTGGGATCGTGCAGCATGACGTTGAAGCGCGCGAGGCGCAGCACGGCGCAGATGGCGAAGACGAGAACGCCGATCCACCCCAGCGACCGCAGATCGTTCAGCCCCCAGAAGTACAGCACTAGCGCGGGGACCACGCCGAAATTGACGAAATCCGCGAGCGAATCGAGTTCGGCCCCGAAACGCGACGTGCCCTTGAGATAGCGCGCGACGCGTCCGTCGATCGCATCGAGCGCCGCTGCGAGAACGATGAGTCCGACGGCAAACTCGAGCCGCCCTTCGATCGCCAGCCGGATGGCGGTCATGCCGGCACACAAAGCGAGCAGCGTGATGAGGTTCGGCACGAGGATACGAAGTGGAACACCGCCCATCCGGCGCGGTTCGGTCGACGGCGTATCGGGCTGGAAGGGTGGGAAGAGGTTCGCCATGGGCACTTTCCCGTTGGGTTCCCGGAGGATCGGTCTCAGCTGACCCGATGCGTCAAGTGCGGCATGGGTTGGGCGACGTCGGCGATGATCGTCTCGCCGGCAATGGTGCGTTGTCCGATCCCGACGATCGGGCGGACACCCTCCGGAAGGTAGACGTCAACCCGCGAGCCGAAGCGGATCATGCCGATCCGGTCGCCCGCCGCGACCGTCTCGCCCTCCTTCGACCAGGAGACGATCCGCCGCGCCACGAGGCCGGCGATCTGCACCACGCCGTAGCGCTCGCCGGTTGGTGTTTCGATCACGAAGCCGTTGCGCTCGTTCGACTCGCTTGCCTTGTCGAGATCGGCCGACAGGAACTTGCCGGGTCGGTAAGCGATGCGGACGATCCGGCCGACGATGGGCGAGCGGTTCACGTGGCAGTCGAAGACGTTCATGAAGATCGACACCCGCAGCATCGCCTCCTTGGCGAGGCCGAGCTCAGGCGGTGGGAGGGTGCTCGCGACCTGGATGACGACGCCATCGGCTGGCGCGATGACGAGACCGTCGCGCACCGGGGTCACCCGTTCCGGATCGCGGAAGAAATAAGCGACCCACAGCGTCAGCGCGAGAAAAGGCCAGAATAGCCAGCCGGCGAGCCAGGTCGCCAGCACGGTCGCGCCACCGGCGATGGCGAGGAAGCGGTAGCCTTCCCGATTGATCGGAACCATAACCGAACGGACGGAGTCGACGACCGACATGAGCTATCCTTTTCTGCCACGGCCCGTCATCCGGGATCCGCGGACGGCGACCACGTCTCAACAAGCCTAGAGCTTGGTGGCGTCGATCTCCATGACCAGTTCCTCGGCCCGACGTTCCGCCAGGAGGCGGCTCGCCGTCGGAACGATGTCCTCGATCCTGTCGACCACATGATAGTGGACCGGCAGATCAGGCCGGATGAAGCCTGCCGCATGCATATGGTCGAGCAGATCGACGAAACGCGACCAGAAGCCGCCGATATTGGCGAGAAGAATCGGCTTTCGATGCTGACCGAGCTGCGCCCAGGTGAGTTGCTCGACGAGTTCCTCCAGCGTGCCGATGCCGCCCGGCAGCGCGACGAAGGCGTCGGCGTGTTCGAACATCAGCCGTTTGCGCTCATGCATGTCCTTGGTGACGATCAGATCGTCGACGGTGGTCAGCATGTTCTCGCGACGCTGCAGGAAAGTCGGGATGATGCCCGTCACCTTGCCGCCATGCTCGATGACAGAGCGCGCGACGCCACCCATCAGGCCGATGTTGCCGCCACCATAGATGAGCCGAAGACCCGCCACGGCGATGTCGGCGCCGAGCCGGTGCGCGGCCTTCATCGCCTCCGGATCCTTGCCCTCGGCGGAACCGCAATAGACGCAAATCGAACGAAGCATGGTCATACCGCTATGTCGCATCGCAGCATCGCGGCGGTCAAGGGACCGTCGAAACCCGGCGATGCGGGCTTTGGTCGCCGTTTGCGGCGAGAATTGTTGCTTTCCTGCCGCGAGCACGACGAAATGGTGACAATTGCCCGGAAATCCGCTTCAAAAGCCGGCGGGGGCACGCCATGGTGCCAAAAAGGGGAGAGGGCGACGGGCTGACAGCCCCGCCCGGTGGAGCGAACGATGGCTGGGCGTATCTGGGTCGGTGTCGGCGGGGTCGCGATCGTCGCGGTGGCAATCGCCTATTTCGGAATCATCCGTCAGGCCGCGCCGCCGCCGGCGACCCCCGCGGCACAGACGCAACCGGCCGCCACCGAGACCGCGAAGAGCGAGGAGCCGGCAAAGTCGGAGGAGGCCAAGACCGAAGCTCCGAAGGTCGCCGCGAGCGAACCGGCCAAAACCGAGGAGTCCAAGGAAGAAGAGGCGAAAACCGAGGCGCCGAAGACCGAGGAGCCGAAGACCGCCACGATCGAGCCGGCCAAGACCGAGCCGGCCAAGACCGAAGAAACAAAGACCGAAGAGCCGAAGACCGCCACGAGCGAGCCGGCCAAGACAGAGGCCAGCAAGACCGAAGAGCCGAAGAAGGACGAGCCAAAGACAGCCGAGCCCGCGCCGGCGAAGCCTGCCGTCATCCCGACTTTCGACGTCGTGCGCGTCGAGCCGTCAGGCGACAGCGTGATTGCGGGTGCCGCGGCGCCCGGCGCAACGGTCGAACTTCTGCGCAATGGCGAGAGTTTTGCCCGCAGCGTCGCCGATGTCGGCGGGCAGTGGGCGATTGTGCCCTCGCCGCTGCCCATCGGGGCCTCAACGCTGGCACTGCGCACCACGACCCCCGACGGCGCGGTGACACTGTCGGAACAGGCCGTCACCGTGCAGGTTCCGGAGCCGGGCGGCGAGGTCGTGATCGTGCTCAACGCGCCGGATCAGCCATCAAAGATTCTGTCCGAGCCGGTGAAGACCGCCGAAGCCAAACCTGCGGATGCCAAACCCGCGGATGCGGCCCAGACGGCCGACGCCAAGACCGCCGCCGTCGAGCCGGCGAAGCCTGCGACCGGTGAGCAGTCTACCATCGCGGCGACCGAGCCGGCGTCGCCCACGGCAAACGCCGAAGCGCAGTCGACGGCGACCGGCGGCGCGCCCGTCGCGGCGCCGGCGCCCGCGCCGGCACGCGCCAATGCGCTGATCCAGTCGGTCGAAGCGGACGAGAAGGGCCGCTTCTTCGTCAGCGGCAAGGCGGAACCGGGCGCGACAGTCCAGATCTATCTGAATGATTCGCCGGTTGCGACGGTCGTGGCGGCGGGTGACGGCACGTTCGGCCTCGCGGTCGAAAAGGGAATCGTGCCGGGCTCCTATATCATTCGCGTCGACGACGTCGACGTCGCGACCGGCAAGGTGCTGACCCGCGCCGAGGCGCCCTTCGTCATGGAGGCCCGTGCGCCCGAACCGCCGGCGGCCCCCGCGCAGGAGCCCGCGCCAACGGCCGTCGTCACCGCCGACGCCGGCTCGTCCGCGACACGCGATGCCGCGCCCTCGACACCGGCGGAACAACCGGCCACCACCGCGCCGGCAGACGCCTCGACGGCGGCGGCCGCCGCAACCCCGGCACCCGACGCGGGCGCAGCCGCATCCGGAGCGGCCGCAACACCGGCCGCGCAGCCGGCGACCGCGCCCGTCGAACCGGCCGCGACCGAGCAGACCGTCGCCGCGACGCAGCCCGCGACTGAAGCTCCAAAGGTGGAAGAGCCCGCCGCGCAGACGCCGCCCCCCGCCACCCCGGTCGCCGAAACGCCGCAGCCCGACGGCGCCTCGACCGAGGTCGCCCAGGCCGCCGGTCCCGTCGCGCCCGCCGCCGATGCATCGCAAGCGGTGATCGAGGATCTCAAGACGGTCACCGTCGTGCGCGGTGACAGCCTTTGGCGCATTTCGCGCAAGGTCTATGGCCGCGGCATCCGCTACACCACGATCTACGACGCCAACACCGATCAGATCCGCAATCCGCGCCTGATCTATCCCGGCCAAGTGTTCGTGGTGCCGAACAAGACCGCCGAGCCGTGAGCGGATCCGAGCGCCCTCTCCTGCTCGTCACCGGCGGCAGTCGCGGGATCGGCGCCGCCGTGTGCCGGGCGGCGGCGCTCGCCGGCTACGACGTCGTGGTGAACTACCGCAGCGACGCGGCCGCCGCAGCGGCTGTCGTCGCCGATGTCGAGGCGGCGGGGCGGCGAGGCCTTGCGGTGGCCGCCGACATGGCGGACGAGGCCGACATTCTGCGCCTCTTCGGTGCGGTTGATCGGTTTGGACGGCTGACGCATGTGGTCAACAATGCCGGCATTACCGGGCGGTCGAGCCGGCTCGCCGACGCGACCACTGAGACGATCCGCGCGACGGTCGACATCAACGTCACCGGCGCGATCCTCGTGTGCCGCGAGGCGGTGAAGCGCCTGTCGACGGCGCGGGGCGGGCTGGGCGGCGCGATCGTCAACCTGTCGTCGGCCGCCGCCACCATCGGCGGCGTGGGCGAATATGTCTGGTACGCAGCCACCAAGGGTGCGATCGACACGCTGACCATCGGCCTGTCGAAGGAGGTTGCACTCGAGGGTATCCGGGTCAACGCGGTGCAGCCGGGGCTGATCGATACCGAGATCCATGCGCTGTCGACCGGCGATGGGGCGCGGGTCGCCCGGATGATGCCGCTGATCCCGATGCAGCGCACCGGCACGGCGCCGGAGGTGGCGGAGACCATCCTCTTCCTGCTCGGGCCTCAGGCCTCTTATGTGACGGGTGCGATCCTGCGCGTCGCGGGCGGGCGCTGATCCGCCTTCAACCGGCCTTAGGATATCGGTGTTCGAGTAGGCGCATGTTGGCGTAGCCCTGGTCGGCGATGCGCGTCCAGATCAGCGTTTCGGCGCGGAAGCGGAAATAGGATCCGGCAATCGCCTTGACGAGATCATCGCCGCTGTCGAACACCTCCTGCATCACCTCGCCTGCGGCATTGGCGAAGGCCTGGAAGACGTCGGCTGGAAACTGCCGCAGCTGGACGCCGTACCGGTTGACGAGTTCGACGAGAGCCGCCGGCGAGCGGGCGTTGTACTCGGCGAGGATTGCGTCGTTCGCCTCGGCAGCCGCGACCTCGATCGCCGCCTGCAGGCTTTTCGGCAGCGCCTCGAGTTTGGCGCGGTTAACCTGGAGCTGGAAGGCAGAACCCGGTTCGTGGAAGCCCGGCCAGTAATAGAACTTCGCGAACTCATGGAAACCGAAGTCGAGGTCGTTGAGCGGGCCGATCCACTCCGTCCCGTCGATCGCGCCGGACTTCAGGCTGTCGAGGATCTCGCCGCCCGGCAGCAGCATCTGCGTCATGCCGAGCTTGGCGATCGCCTGGCCGCCCAGTCCCGGCATGCGGAACGTCTTGCCCTTCAGATCGGCGACGGAGGTGATCTCACGCCGGAACCAGCCCCCCATCTGCACGCCGGTATTGCCGGCAGCATAGGACTTGATGCCGTAGCGCTCCGTGAGGCGGTCCCAGAGCGCCTGACCGCCGCCGACGCGCAGCCACGCGTTGAATTCGTGCGGCAGCAGCCCCATCGGCGTCGCTGTGAAGAAGGCAAAGCCCGGCGACCGGGCGAGATGGTAGTAGGCCGCGTCATGCGCCATCTCGGCGGTGCCGTCCATGACGGCATCCATGCCCTGGAGGCCCGGCACGAGTTCGCCGGCGGCGTGAACGACGACGCGCAGCTTGCCGTCCGTCAGAGCCGTGATGCGATCGGCGAGCCGCTGGGCGCCCGTGCCGGCACCGGGCATGTCCTTCGGCCAGGCGGTGACGAGCTTCCATTCGACGAGCCCCTGCGAGAGGGCCGGTGAGGCGAGCGTGGCAGCCGCGGCACCTCCGGCAGCCGTGGTCAGGAAAGTGCGGCGTGTGGTCATCGGCTCGGCTCCCGGGCGCGTCGACGGGTCAGGTGAGGCTCAGCGTCTGGCGAAAGCTCTCCGCCTCGCCCTCGCGCTCGCGCTTGAGCTTCTCGCGGGCCTCGTCCGCCTCGCGCTGGCGGTTCCAGAGCCCGGCATAGAGGCCGCCCTTGGCGAGGAGCGCGTCATGGCTGCCGCGCTCGACGATGATGCCCTTGTCGACCACGATGATCTCATCGGCGCTGACGACCGTCGACAGGCGGTGGGCGATGACGAGCGTCGTGCGGCCGCGCGAGACGCGGTCGAGCGCGTCCTGGATCTCGCGCTCCGTGTAGCTGTCGAGCGCGGATGTCGCCTCGTCGAGGACGAGGATCGGCGGGCCCTTCAGGATCGTGCGGGCGATGGCGACGCGCTGCTTCTCGCCGCCGGAGAGCTTGAGGCCGCGCTCGCCGACCTCGGTGTCATACCCCTTCGGCAATTGCTTGATGAAGGTGTCGATCTGCGCGAGACGCGCCGCCTCCTCGACCTCCGCATCCGTCGCGTCCCAGCGACCGTAGCGGATGTTGTAGCGGATCGTGTCGTTGAACAGCACCGTGTCCTGCGGCACCATGCCGATGGCCGCCCGCAGCGATTTCTGCGTGACGGTGCGGATGTCCTGCCCATCGATGGTGATGCGTCCGCTCTTGATGTCGTAGAAGCGGTAGAGCAGTCGCGAAATGGTCGACTTGCCGGCACCCGAGGGGCCGACGATCGCGACTGTCTTGCCGGCGGGCACATCGAAGCTCAGGCCGCGCAGGATCGGGCGCTCCGGGTCGTAGCTGAACTGCACGTCCTCGAACCGCACCCGCGCATCCTGCACGACGAGCGGCCGCGCATCCGGCGCATCGGCGATCTCGGCTTCCTTTTCGAGCAGATCGAACATGACCTCCATGTCGACGAGACCCTGCTTGATTTCGCGATAGGCCATGCCGAGGAAGTTCATGGGCTGCGACAGCATCAGCCACATCGCGTTCAACAGCGCGACGTCGCCGACGGTGTTCGTGCCGTTCGCGACACCGAAACCCGCGAGCAGCATGGATGCGGTCATGCCGCCGACGAAGATCACACCCTGCCCGGAGTTCAGCCAGGAGAGCGAGACATAGGTGCGCACCGCCGCCGTCTCGTAGCGCGCCATCGCCTGATTGTAGCGGCCGATCTCGCGCTCTTCATTGTTGAAGTATTTGACGGTCTCATAGTTGAGAAGGCTGTCGATCGCCTTCTGGTTGGCGTCGGTGTCGTTCTCGTTCATGTCGCGGCGAATGGCGATCCGCCATTGCGTCGCCTTGACGGTGAAGGTGACGTAGAGGCCGATCGTGACCGCGACAATCGCCGTCTGGCGCCAGTCGAACTGGAACGTCAGCATGATGAAATAGAGCGCGAGCTCGATGATGGTCGGCACGATGTTGATCGTGGCGAAACGAACGATCGTCTCGACGCCGTTCCGGCCGCGATCGATCACGCGGGACAGGCCGCCGGTCTTGCGCTCCAGATGGTAACGCAGGCTCAGGGCATGGATGTGCTGGAAGGTCTCGAGCGCGAGCTTGCGCACCGCGTGCATGAAAACAGCGGCAAACAGCGCGTCCTTCCACTGCGCGAGAAAGGTCATCAGGATGCGCACGACGCCATAGGCAATGATCATGGTCAGTGGCAGCGCCGCGAAGAAAACCCCGATCGAATTGCCCACCGGCGCCGTGCCGGTCTGCAAGGCGGCAAGCCCGTCCGTCGCCCATTTGAAGGTGTAGGGCACGAGCAGGGTCACGAGCTTCGACAGGACCAGAAGCCCGAAGGCGATCACCACACGCGCTTGCAGGTCGCGACGGTCATACGGCCAGATCACCGGCCACAGGCGCATCAGGGTCTTCGACCAGTTGGCGTCGCGGGGTGCGGCCGGCGTGGCCCCCTTTGCGGGTCGGCTGTCGGTGACCATCGCCATGAATGTCGGCTTTCTTCAACGGATGCGGATCTGAGTTAAACACCGGGCCGGCCATCCGCAAGATTGTGAGGACCACGCCCCAGCCGCCAATCGTCGCGCGGCGGCGGGCCATCGGGTTGCCAGTTTCCACGGGGCGGTGTTAGCTCGTCGCCATGACAGAGGTTTTCCGCTTCACCGACGCGATCGTGCGTTCACCGAGCCCGTCCGTCGTCGCTGGTCTGCGCGCGGTCGACCGCGGCGCACCGCGCTTCGAGGATGTCGTCGCCGAGCACGAAGCCTATGCCGAGGCTCTGGAAGCGGCTGGCGTCACCGTCCACCAGCTCCCGCCGCTCGACCGATTTCCGGATTCGCTGTTTGTCGAGGATCCAGCGCTGGTCTTCCAGGAGGGGGCGATCGTGCTGCGGCCGGGCGCGCCCTCGCGCTTCGGTGAGGCAGCGGCAATGGCACCGACACTGCGTGAGCGCTTCGGCCTCGTGCTCCAGCTGCCGGGGCCAGGCTTTGCCGATGGCGGCGACGTGCTCGTGACGCCGCGCTCGGTGATGATCGGTCTGTCTGACCGTACCGACCGGACCGGCGCCGAGGCGCTCGTCGAGCTTCTCGATCGCCTCGGCCGTCATGGCGAGATCGTCACGACACCGCCGGGCGTTCTGCATTTCAAGTCTGACTGCAGCCTGATCGACACCGACACGATCCTGTCGACACCGCGCCTCGCCGCCTCCGGCGTCTTCTCCAATTTCCGCGTGCTGCACACGGCCGAGGGCGAGGAAGGGGCGGCGAACGCGCTCAGGGTCAATGACCACCTGCTCGTCAGCGACGCCTATCCGGAGACCGCGCTGATGCTGGCGGATGCGGGCTATCGCGTTGTGCGCCTCAAGACGGATGAGATCGCCAAGATCGACGCCGGCCTCTCCTGCATGTCGCTACGCTGGCACGCCTGACGGCGTGCATCAGGGCGAGCGGTAGATCTTCGCCACCCGCTGTTCATAGATGCGGAATACGCGCTCGATGACGAGTGTCAGCACCAGATAGCCGACCGCCACGAAGAGCAGCGGCTCGTAGACGCGGTAGGTCTGCGCGCGCACGATGTTGGCGGCGCCGAGGAGATCGATGACGGCGACGGTCGAGGCAAGGGCCGTGGACTTCAGGAGGAGCACCGTCTCGCCGGCGAGCGTGGGCAGGATCGCCTGAATCGCCCGCGGCAGCCAGATGCGGCGCAGGAGCTTGAAGCCGCTGAACCCGTAGGCGCGCGCAGCCTCGATCTCGCCGCGCGGCACCGAGAGCAGCGCGCCACGGATGATCTCGCCGACATAACCGCCCACGGAGAGCGTCAGGGCGAGAACGACGTACCAGAAGCCCTCCCGCAGATAGGGCCAGAGAAACGTCTGCCGGATGCCCGGCGTCGCGGCGAAGAAGGAGCCGAGGCCGTAATAGAGAATGAAGATCTGGATGAGGAGCGGCGTCCCGCGGATCACCGAGGTGAAGCCCAGACTCAGGCTCGCGATGAACCGGTTCGGCGAGATGCGCCCGAGGCCGACCGCAACCGCGAGTGCGAAGCCAAGAATGCCAGAGAACAGCACGAGCCACAGCGTGGTGACCAGCCCTTCGATGAGCAGCGGATAGTATTTCGGGAGCCAGAAAAACGTCATGACGCGCCCCTCGGCATCCAGCGCCGCACCCGCGCGTCAATCCGTGCAATGAGAATGTTCGACAAGATCGTCAGGGCGTAATAGATCGCGCCGACGAGCAGGTAGAAACTGAAATAGTATTTTGAAGATCCGGCCGCCTGCTTGGCGGTGAAGAGAAGCTCGTTGTATCCGACCACGCTGATCAGCGTGGAGTCCTTCATGATGATCATCCACAGATTGGCGAGACCCGGCAAGGCGAACGGCACGATGGCCGGCAAGGTGATGCGGCGGAACAGGGCCGCCCCCTCGAAGCCATAGGCCCGCGCCGCCTCGATCTGCCCCTTTGGAATGGCGAGGATCGCGCCGCGGATGATCTCCGAGGCATATGCACCCTGCACGAGGCCGAGCACGACGATGGCGGCGGCAAAACCCGAAATGCCGACATCCTCGAAACCCAGAGCCGCAACGGCGCTGTTGAGCGCCGACTGGCCGGCATAAAAGAGGATGATGATCAGCAGGATCTCCGGCACCGCGCGGCAGACGGTCGAGTATCCGTTCGCAAGCGTCACCGCCCAGCGCGGCCCCGACAGTTTCAGCCAGGCGACGAGGCCACCAATGGCAAGTCCCGCGAGATAGGCGCCGATCGAGATCTGCACGGTGACAAGCAGACCCCGGAACAGATCATCGCCCCAGCCGCTGTCGCCCCAGCCGAGAAGATCGAAAAAACCCGCCATGCCCTGGTGGCCTCTCTGCCCGGCACCGCGTCACGCCCGCGATGCGCCGCAAAAACGAAGGGCGGGACCTCGGCCCCGCCCTTCCTCACTCAGCTGCGCGGCTGCGTGCCAACATCGTAGCTGAAGTACTTCTTCTGCAGTTCGTCGAACTTGCCCGACTTGTAGATTGCCGCGATCGCAGCATCGATCTTGGCCTTCAGTTCCGTGTCTTCCTTGCGCAGACCCGCGCCGACACCGTTGCCGAAAATCGGATCCTTCGGCGCATAAGCCTTGATCTCGTATCCCTGGCCGGCATCGGACGCGAGGAAGGCCTCGAGCGCCGAGGAGTCGGCGAGAGCGACGTCGATACGGCCCGCCG
Organism: Labrys sp. (in: a-proteobacteria); assembly: GCA_046344875.1. Lineage (GTDB taxonomy): Bacteria > Pseudomonadota > Alphaproteobacteria > Rhizobiales > Labraceae > Labrys. Next base: position 38,275 of record JBKDKQ010000055.1, read on the forward strand.
CGAGGTCCGAATTGGCCTCGTCTTGGGTATTGTAGATCTTGATGGTCGAGCCATCCTTATAATACTTATCGACGAAGGTCGCATGGATGGTGCCCGTCTGGACACCAATCGTCTTGCCCTTCAATCCTTCGGGTGTGTATTCGAATGCCGAATCCTTGGGCGCAGCCCAGGCAGCGGGCGTGTTGTAGTACGAGATCGAGAAACTGATCGTCTGCTGACGCTCCTCGGTGATCGACATCGAGGCGAAGATGACATCGATCTTCTTGGCGAGCAAAGCCGGGATGATTCCGTCCCACGCCGTCTCGACGATCTCGCACTCGGCCTTCATCTCTTCGCAGACCATCTTGGCGAGGTCGACCTCGAAGCCTTCCCAGACACCGGCGGTGTTCTTCGAGGCAAACGGCGGATAAGGCTCGGCTGCGACCGAAAACTTGATGGGTTCTGCGACGGCCTGAGACAGGGCGGCACTGGCGATGAGTGTCGCGGCGGCGACAGTCTTGGCGATGAAGTTCATTCGTTGACCCTCTTTCGTGTGGTTATGGGCAGATGCGGGGCACCGCCCCGCCCTGCGGTTCGTTCACGCCATGCGTCCCTGAGTCTCCCTGGCGTTGACGAATTGATGGCAGCGCTCGCTTTTCGGAGCGCCGAAAACCTGTGAGGGCGGCCCCTCTTCCTCGATCTGGCCGTTGTAGAGATAGACGACGTGGTTCGCGACATCGCGCGCAAAGGCCATCTCGTGGGTTACGACCATCATGGTGCGTCCCTCGGCGGCGAGATCGCGGATCACCTTCAGAACCTCGCCAACCAGTTCCGGATCGAGCGCCGAGGTCGGCTCATCGAAGAGCATGACGCGCGGGCGGATCGCGAGGGCGCGAGCGATGGCGGCGCGCTGCTGCTGGCCGCCCGACAGGAAGGCTGGATAGGTGTCGCGCTTCTCATAGAGCCCAACCTTGCGCAGCAACTCCTCGGCGCGCGCCATGACCTCGGCCCTCGGTTCGCCCAGAACCTGAATCGGCGCCTCGGTGACATTCTGCAGCACGGTCATGTGGGCCCAGAGGTTGAAACTCTGGAACACCATTCCAAGGCGGGAGCGGACCCGCTGCAACTGCGCCTGATCGGCGATAGCCCGCCGCCCGGGGCCATCGGGCTTCAGTCGGATCGTCTCGCCGTCGATGATGACATTGCCCTCATTGGGCACTTCGAGAAGGTTGGTACAGCGCAACAGGGTCGATTTGCCGGATCCGCTCGAGCCGATCAGGGCGATCACGTCGCCTTCCCGCGCCGAAATGCTGACCCCTTTGAGCACTTCGAGGGCGCCGAAACTCTTCCGGATGCCTTCGAGGCGAACGACCTCCGGCCTTTGGGCCGACCGGTCCGAGGCTGCTTGGTTTACCGTCACGCCACACCGCTTCAACGTTTGCGTCACGAAACTGTAACAGTGCTGCGCCGACACACAAGCGGTCAGATGGCGTCGACGATCGATCCGGAGGCTGAAACGAGATCCCCTGCGACATCGGCATGCCAGACGCGCTGCCGCGTGCGATTGCGGCGATCAGGGCCCCATTGTACACCAAACCCATGACAAAGACCGCCGACACGCTTCGCATCGCCATTGCCCAGTTGACGCCGACCGTCGGCGATGTTGCGGGCAATCTCGACAAGGCGCGCAAGGCCCGCGTGACCGCCGCGGCGCAGGGCGCGGACATCGTCGTCTTTTCGGAACTGTTCCTCGCCGGCTACCTGCCGGAGGATCTCGTTCTCAAGCCCGCATTCCAGGATGCCTGCCGTCAGGCCTGCGAAGCTCTGGCGCGCGAGACCGGCGATGGCGGGCCGGCTGTCCTCATCGGCCTGCCCTGGATGGAGAACGGCAAGGTCTACAACGCCGTCGCCCTTCTCGATGGCGGGCGCATCGCCGGCACCCGGTTCAAGGCCGACCTTCCGAACTATGGCGTTTTCGACGAAAAGCGCGTCTTCGCCGCCGGCCCCATGCCGGGTCCCATGGTGTTTCGCGGGGTTCGCCTCGGCACGCCGATCTGCGAGGACATCTGGGGCCAGGACGTCGTCGAGTGTCTCGCCGAGACGGGCGCCGAAATCCTCGTCGTGCCGAACGGCTCGCCCTATCAGCGCGACAAGCCGGATGTGCGGATCAATATCGCCCTGGCGCGGGTGATCGAATCGCATCTCCCGATCCTCTACGTGAACGAGGTCGGCGGGCAGGACGAAGTGGTCTTCGACGGCGCCTCTTTCGCGCTCAATGCCGATCACAGGATCGCGGTGCAGCTTCCTGCCTTCGAGGAGGCCGTCGTGACGACGGTCTGGAAGCGCCGCGATGGTGCCTGGTCCTGCGAGCCGGGCCCGATCTCCACCATTCCCGACGATGATGCGGCGGACTATCAGGCCTGCGTGCTCGGTCTGCGCGATTATGTGGAGAAGAACCGGTTTCCCGGCGTCGTTCTGGGGCTTTCCGGCGGCATCGATTCAGCGCTCGTCGCGGCCATGGCGGTCGATGCGCTGGGTCCGGACCGCGTCCACTGCATCATGCTGCCCTATCGCTACACGGCGGCGGACTCCCTCGCCGATGCCCATGCCTGCGCCACCGCGCTCGGCGTGCGCTACGACGTGATCCCGATCGAGAGCGGGGTTCTGGGCGTCGAGGGCGTTCTGGCGGGTCTTTTCAAGGGCCTGCCGGCGGGCCTCGCCGAGGAGAACCTGCAAAGCCGCATCCGTGGCACGATCCTGATGACGATCTCCAACAAGTTCGGCCCGATGGTGGTGACCACCGGCAACAAGTCGGAGATGTCCGTCGGCTACGCGACGCTCTATGGCGACATGAATGGCGGCTACAACCCGATCAAGGACATCTACAAGACGGAAGTCTATCGCCTGTCGGTACTGCGCAACCAGTGGAAGCCCCCGGGCGCCAAGGGTCCGGACGGTGTCGTCATTCCGCCGAACATCCTGACCAAGGCCCCGACCGCGGAACTGCGGGAGAACCAGAAGGACCAGGATTCGCTGCCGCCCTACGACATTCTGGACGCCATTCTCGAACGGCTCGTCGAGAAGGAGCAGCGCGTGCGCGACATCGTCGCCGAAGGCTATGAGGAGGAGACGGTCCGCAAGGTCGAACGCCTTCTCTACATCGCCGAATACAAACGTCGTCAGGCGGCGCCGGGCGTGAAAGTGACCTCGAAGAATTTTGGCCGCGACCGCCGCTACCCGATCACAAATCGGTTCCGCGATCCGGGCGGCGAGCCGTTCACGCCAGACCCGACACTCTACACGCGCCCCGGCATGTCCTCGACGGATGTGGTCGACTTCTGAGGCGCCGAGCCTGTTCTCGAACATCGAGAGAGGTGACGGCGCCTCCAGCCGCCTCACCGGATGCCCTCATTCGCGCGGTTGCGCACCGACCGTCCAAGCACTCCGTGGCCAGTGCTCTCAGTACAGAAACGAGTGTAGCCACCAGCAAAAAAAGGTTGCAAACTACCTTTTTTCGTCCAGAGTAACTGAAGAGTGGAAGATCACTTTTAGTGCATCCGTAGACCATCATCGAAGAGCTATGCATGAAAGTGTTCTTGCCTCCCGCCTTGCGTCCGAAGATTTGTGACAATTTGATCCGTATCGGCCGCTCTTTTGATGGCGGCTATCTGATCAACAAGGATGACATTGACCGCAGCGATATGCTGGTGTCTTTCGGCATCAGCGACGACTGGAGCTTCGAGCACAACTTCACTCAGCGAAAATCGGTTCCCGTCTATGCCTTTGATGGATCGGTCGATTCCAAGTTCTGGATGAAACGTATCGCGTCGGCGGTGCTTTCTCGACGCTTCTCAGGCCTGTTCGACTATTTCCGCATGAAGCGTTTCTTTTCGGGGAATAAGCATTTTTTCCGGCAGTTCATCGGCTTCCAGTCGACGGAAAACTTCATCTCTTTCGATGATGTGGTGAAGAAGGTAGATCCTGACCGATCGGCGAAGATGTACCTGAAGATCGACATCGAGGGATGGGAGTATCGAATTCTCGATTCGCTTGTCACCCATGCGCACTCGATCACGGGCCTTGCGATCGAGTTCCATGACGTCGATCTGCATCTTGAGCGGATCAAGGCGTTTGCTGAAGCCTTTCCGCTCGCAATCGTCCACGTTCACGCCAACAACTACTCTCCTGTCGCACGATCCGGCGTTCCTCTCGCGCTCGAAATCACCTTTTCCGCATCACGGGTCAAAGACGGCTTCGCAGACCTGCCACACCGACTCGATCAGCCGAACAAGTCGAGTTCACCGGACTACATCATCGCCTTCGGCCAACCATGATCTGGTGGTCGCGGACGATGTTTGCGTGCCGATGAAATCCATCTGAGAGGTTTTGCGGCCCGCAAGCCGCGAGCCAAATTATGTCTCGGGGCATGGAGCCCGAAGAGCCGGCCGGATCATGGCCGTCAAACGCTCTCAGCGGGTTACAGCGTAAAGTCGAACCGGTAGGTTGCAGAGACGCCGAACAGGAACTGATCCGCCGACCCGATCTCCTTGACGATCGAGGAATCGGCCGCCTGATCCTGCAAGCGCCAATACTCGGCGAAGACGCTTGTCGCGATCCGATCGGCCGCCTTCCACGTGATCGCGCCGCCGACGCCTTGCTTTCGGCAGAGCTCCAAGACAGGCACGCCCACCTCCTGCTCCTTCAGGATGGCGATGAACTGCTCCGCGCTGAACCGGTTGCGCATCAAGTTCTGGTACTTTCAATGCGGCCGGAACGAACGTCAGGCTGGATTACGTCAGAAGGGCAACGTCAGACGCGTGCCCCAGCTGGTGAAGCGTAACTTCAGTTGACGCGCGTCACCAAGCTTCAAAGTCCTGCGGCAGCCCTGATTTCGTCTGCGACGATATCCGGAATTTCTATCTGCGGGAAATGCCCGACACCGGACTCAAGACGCATCTTCCAGTTGGGAAATGTCTCAGCCACTCTCTTGGCCATCATCCGACCGGGGAAGAAAGGATCGTTGACGCCCCACACCAGACGAACGGGAACGGTGATCGATCGGGCGATCCGTTCGACGTCAGGAAAGATCTGCCTGCGCCGCTTGAGGGCGGTGGCAAAGATCGTACGGATTGCCGCCAGTTCCTGCGGCGTATTCTCCGCCGGCACCTCGGTTCCCCGCTTCACACCGCTGCGCGCCATCCAGCGATTGGCAGGCTTCGAGAAGAGCGCCGCCTCGATCACGGATCCGATGCCCGGTACGCCCAGCAATCGCATCGGTGGTGCAAGCGGCGGATCCGCAAAGAAGTTTCCGGCTGAAAGGACCAGTGACTGCACATAGTCGGGGCGTCGGTTGGCCAAAGCGAGCGCCACCATCACACCGTAGTCATGGCCGTAGACGACCGCCTTGCGTGCAGCCGTCACGTTCAATTCGCCAAACGTGGCAGCGATCGCGTCGGCCTGCGCATCGATCCACAGTTCTTCGAAGGTGCGGGTCGGTGATGCGACGCGGCCAAAGCCCAGAAGGTCCGGCGCGGTGACGGACAGTGCGCCGCCGGACAGCGAACGCTTCAACGCCGCGAAGTCGGATGCGCCACCGGGGAAGCCGTGGATGAGCAGAACAGGAATAACGTCCATGTAATCAGCGTCTCTATAAATGGACGCCTCTGCTTGAGGCGCAAAAAAATCAAACAAGCTTGTAATACTTCAGAAAAAACCCGAGTAGACACGGAAGGCGCTTCAGTGCATTGCCACCTTCCGCGAAGGCCCGATCAGAGCGAGAAGTCGAACCGGTAGGTCGCAGACAAGCCGAACAGGAACTGATCCGCCGACCCGATTTCCTTGACGATCGAGGAATCGGCTGCCTGATCCTGCAGGCGCCAATACTCGGCGAAGACGCTCGTCGTGATCCGATCGGTCGCCTTCCAGGTGATCGCGCCGCCGACGCCGATCGATTTCAGGCCGCCGCCATCCGGATCATAGGCGTTGTTGATTTTCGGCGCCAAAGCTGCCTGCGCGGCCGTCACGCGGTAATAGGCATCGAAATACTCTTCGCTCGCGAAGGAGATGCGCGGGCCGCCCGAGATCCGGACCGTCTCGGAAATGTCCCAGAAGGCGTCGGCGGACAGATCCGCCACGAGGCCCTCATGGGCGCCGATCGCCTGCCGCACCTCGCCGCGCACCCGCAGCCAGTCGAGCGGATAGAACTCGGCGAAGGCACCGAGCTCGACGCCGAAATCGACGTCGTCAAGGCCCTTCAGATCACCATCGGCATCGCGGCCCAGTACGAGATTGGCGGCCGGACCCAAACGGAAGCTTCCGGTGTCGAGGATAGCGAAGGATGCGCTGTCGTTGCGCGAGGAGAAGCGCTCGACCTGCCCGACGCGGTTGATCGAGATGACGGGCGCGCCATAAAAGCCGAGTTCATCGGCGCCCTCGAAACTCGGCGCGGCGAAGCCAGCGACACCGAGATGGAGCGAGTAGTCGCCAGCGAACCAGCCCCAGAACCCACCGTCCTCCGCCTGAGCCGGCGCAGTGGCCAAAAGCGACGCCGCAATCCCAACCAGCACCAATCTTCCCGGCATGGTCCTATCCATGATCGAAATCCTCACAACGCTTTACGAGGTTACCGTGAATAAACGCTTTCACGTCAATACGAAAACGTAAGTAACACACATTAACATTCGTTCCAAGCCCATCCGTCGGCGTCATCCGCACATTTCCGTGATCGTTGCGTTTGCCACGAGTCGGCATTTTCCGCTAGGTCGTCCACATGCATCCTGTCGTCCGCTTCGCACCCTCGCCCACAGGCTACATTCATATCGGCAATGCGCGCACGGCGCTCCTCAACTGGTGCGTCGCCAAGCGCGCCGAAGGCCGGTTTGTCCTTCGGTTCGACGACACGGACCGCGAGCGATCCAAGGCCGAATACGCCGAAGCAATCGAGGCGGACCTCGCCTGGCTCGGTGTGACGCCTGACATTGTCGTGAAGCAGTCCGATCGCTTCGCGCTCTACGAGCAAGCCGCCGACCGGTTGCGTGCCGCGGGGCGCCTTTATCCCTGTTTCGAGACCGAGGATGAGCTCGATCGCCGCCGGAAGCGCCAGATGGCACGCGGCCTTCCGCCGATCTATGACCGGGCTGCACTCAAGCTCACCGACGCGGAGCGCGCGGCGCTGATCGCGGAAGGGCGCGCGCCGCACTGGCGGTTCAAGCTCGATCACCGCGTCGTCACCTGGCAGGACGGTGTGCGCGGCGAGGCGCATGTCGATACTGCCTCCCTATCCGATCCCGTGCTGATCCGCGCCGACGGCGCCTATCTCTACACCCTCCCCTCGGTCGTGGACGACATCGCGCTCGGCATCACCGACGTGATCCGCGGCGAGGACCATGTGACGAATACCGCCGTCCAGATCGAGATCTTCGAGGCGCTCGGCGGACCGGTTCCACGGTTTGCCCACCACAACCTGCTGACGACCGCGAGCGGCGAGGGTCTGTCGAAACGCTCGGGCGCCCTGTCGATCGGTTCGCTGCGCCGCGATGGTCTCGAGCCGATGGCGGTCGCGAGTCTCGCGGTGCTGGTTGGCACGGCGGAGGCGGTGCGTCCCCTGCCCTCGCTTAACGCGCTTGGTGCGTTGGTCGATCTCGCACGGATCTCGCGGGCGCCGGCCCGGTTCGATCCGGCCGATCTCGAAACCCTCAACGCGAGACTGTTGCACGAGACGCCCTACGCGGCGGTCGCAGACCGCCTCGTGACGCTCGGCGTCGGCGGCGGCGAGCCGTTCTGGAACACGGTGCGCGGCAACCTCGTGCGTCTGTCGGATGTCGTGACCTGGTGGGATGTCGCGAATGCGGCCATCGTTCCGGTCATCGACGATGCCGTGTTCCTCGCCACCGCCGCCTCCCTGCTACCGCCGGAGCCGTGGGACGAAACGACCTGGGCGACGTGGACGGAGGCCGTGAAGGCTTCCACGGGCGCCAAGGGTAAAGCCTTGTTTCTGCCGCTGCGCCGCGCGCTGACGGGGCTTGATCACGGCCCGGAACTGAAGGGCCTTCTGCCCTTCATCGGCCGCCCCCGCGCGGAAGCTCGGCTGCTCGGCCGCTAGGTCCAAGGACCCCGTCGGCTGCGCGACTCCTCGTCATCCCGGACGCCATGCGGCGCCACCCACTACCCGTCATCCCGGACGCCATGCGGCGCGCAGTGCCGCGTGGCAGATCCGGGATCGTCGCGGGGTTGGCGGAACCGCGCCAGAGCGCCTGATCCTGAGAACGGTCCCGGGTCTGCGTCGCACCGCTTCGCGCTGCGCCGCGCCCGGGATGACAAAAAAGGGGCGCGAATGACCGTGGTCGTCATCCCGGACGCCATGCGGCGCGCAGTGCCGCGTGGCAGATCCGGGATCGTCGCGGGGTTGGCGGAACCGCGCCAGAGCGCCTGATCCTGAGAGCGGTCCCGGGTCTGCGCCGCACCGCTTCGCGCTGCGCCGCGCCCGGGATGACGAAGGGTACGCCTCTCGTTCGTTCTGGATGGCGAGAGCGTGCACGCCAAGGCGGAGAAGCCACTCACTGATCTGCCGCAAGACCTTCGCTGACGGCCGAGCGCGCGTCTCCCACGATGGTCGCCCTTTCCGACGCATTATCACAGGGCTAGAAGAGAATATGCATCAGGAGCCTTGCAATGAATCTCGCCTTCATCGGCCTTGGCGTCATGGGGTATCCCATGGCCGGCCATCTCGTGACCCGTGGCGGTCATGCTGTCACCGTCTACAACCGCACCGCCGCGAAGGCTCAGGCGTGGACCGCTGAATTCTCCGGCGCGGCGGCGGCGACGCCGAAGGCCGCGGCGGCGGGGGCTTCGATCGTCTTCGCCTGTGTCGGCAATGATGATGATCTGCGCCATGTCACGATCGGACCGGACGGCGCGTTCCACGGCATGGCGGCCGGATCGATCTTCGTCGACCACACCACGGCGTCCGCCGATGTGGCGCGCGAGCTGCACGCGGCGGCGGCGGCGCGCGGCATCGCCTTCATCGACGCACCGGTGTCCGGCGGTCAGGCCGGCGCACAGAACGGCGCGCTGACGGTGATGTGCGGCGGCGACGAGGAGCCCTACAAGATTGCCGAACCGGTCATCGCCCATTTCGCCCGCGCCTGCCGGCTGATGGGGCCGTCGGGTTCGGGCCAGCTCACCAAGATGGTCAACCAGATCTGCATCGCCGGACTCGTCGAGGGCCTCGCCGAGGGCATTCACTTCGCCAAGAAAGCAGGCCTCGACGTCGAGGCGGTGATCTCGGTCATCTCGAAGGGCGCGGCGCAGTCCTGGCAGATGGAGAACCGCTGGAAGACGATGAACGAGAACAAGTTCGACTTCGGCTTCGCGGTCGACTGGATGCGCAAGGATCTCGGAATCTGCCTAGAGGCCGCGCGCCGCAACGGCGCGCATCTGCCCGTGACAGCCCTCGTCGACCAGTTCTACTCCGAGGTCCAGAAGCTCGGCGGCAAGCGCTGGGATACGTCGAGCCTGATCGCCCGGCTGGAGAAGTGACGGAGGGTCACTCCTTCCGGATGAGGAAGAACCAGGCGAGATAACCACCAATCGCGAGCACCAGACCGCCGAGGAAGACGTCGCGCATGGCGGGCGAGAGCGTGGCGTCGCGCTGCGCCTGCGCCAGACGCGCGGCATGGTCGGGGTCGCTCAGCATGAACATCGAGACGACGGCGATGACGGCCATCAGGCCGATGAGGATCCAGGACGTGCGGTTCATGCGCTCGATATGGGGCGCAATGGAGCGAGCGCAAGGCCGCCGCGCCGCTGCGCACGCGTCTCCTCAGGCGGCCCTTTCGGCCCGCTCCGCCAGCGCCGCGCCGATCACCGCGCCAACACCGCACAGAAGAATGAGACCGATCATCAGCCAGAGCGACGTCACCACGAGGATCCCGACAGCCCAGCTCGCCAGGGCGCCCATGCCGAGCTGCATCGACCCGGACAGGCCCGCACTTGCACCCGCGAGATCGGAACGCACCGAGATCGCGCCGGCGGTGGCGCCGGGCAATGTCAGCCCGTTGAAGAAGGTTATCGGGATCATCGGCAGGAACAGCGCCTCCGGTGTCAGCGGCAGCAAGGCGACCGACAGGGCGAGCAGGATTCCGCCGCCGAGTGCGCCGATCGTGCCGATACGGATGAGCCGCCTCGACCCCAGCCGCGGCCCGTAGCGCCCGGTCACGAAGTTCCCGAGCATGTAGCCCGAGGCCGCGATTGCGAACCAGACGCCGTAGACGTGCGGATCACGCCCCATCAGCGTCACCACCGCATAGGGAGCACCGGCGATGAACGCGAAATACGTGGCCGATGTGAAGGAGATCGCCAGCGCGTGCCCGCGAAACGCGGGGTAGGTCATCAGCGTACGGAAGGACGCCAGGAGTTCGGCCGGGCTTGCGGACGTCTTCTGGCGGACATGCAGTGTTTCATGCAGGGCGACCCATGCATAGACGAACAACGCCGCGGCGATGATCGCCAGCATCACATGCACCGCACGCCAGCCGACGGCCGTGTCGATCGCCCCGCCCAGCAAGGGCGAGAGCATCGGCGCGATGACCATGACCATGGTCATGATGCCGATCATGCTCGCCGACTGTTCGCGGTCGTAGAGATCGCGCACCATGGCGCGCGACAGCACGAAGCCGGCGCAACCACCAAAGGCCTGGATCACGCGCCCGACAAGCAGCGTCGCGATGTTGGGCGCGGCCGCGCAGACCAGGCTACCGAGGATGAACACGACGATGCCCAGCAGCACGAGCGGGCGCCTGCCATAGGTGTCCGACAAGGGCCCCAGAATGAGCTGCGCGACCGCGATCGACGCGAGGTAGACCGTCAAGGTCAACTGCGCGACGCCATAATCGACTGCAAAGACAAGCGCCAGCCCGGGCAGGGACGGTGCCACGATGTTCATCGCCAAAGGATTGAGCGAGGAGATCGCGACAAGGCTCGCGAGGGACGGGCGTCGGATCGATGAACCGACACTCATGCGGCTGGGATGCCCCAAACGTGCGGCGCCGCGCAATCACAAACGCGTGACCGCCGAAAGGCGATCGTCGATCCCTGCCCCGCGCCCCTCAGTGACCGTGAAGCCGACGCGAGAAAAAGCCCATCCCTGTGAAGAGGCCGGCGGATACGAGTAGCAGGCCGAGCCATTGCCACCCGGTCGGCCATTCGCCGGTCACGGGTATGCCGATGAGGATGGCCGCAGCGGGCACGAGCGCGGGAAAGATCGCGGCTCGCGCGGCACCCACGAGTTCGGCCGCCCGGCCGAAGAGGATCACCGCGACGACGCCGGACAGAACGCCCTGAACAAGGATCTGCAGGAGAAGCGCCTCGAGCGGCAAGGCGAGAAGACGCGAGGCATCCCGTGTCAGAAAATAGACCGGAATGATCACAAGCCCGGACACGACGGCGACCGCGGCCGTCGCCTCGAGCGCCTTGATCTGCCACCGTCGCGTGAGGATCGTGAAGCCGGCCCACAGCGTGCCGGCGATCACGAACATGGCGTCGCCCAGCGGCGTCAGGCTTGATCCCGCCAGAAGCGCGGGACCGGCAGTCGCGGCGAGGCCGGCGATCATGACGACAATGCCGAAGAGGCGTTCGCGGTTCGGCCGGTCGCCGAGAACAAGGGCCGCCAGCAGCGTCGTGCCGATGATCATGGCAGCGGGCTGGATCACCGCGCCATGCGCGAGCGGCGCAAAAGCATAGCCCCCGACGCCGAACAGGATGAACAGGGGGCCGGCGAGAAGGGCCAGCACCGCCCCCCGCCCCCAGCCGACATCGGCGAGCGTGCGGAGGGAACGAGCGAGAACCCAGGGCGCCATCACGCAGGCCGCCGTCCCGTAGCGCAGCAGTGCGAAATCGAGACCATCGAGCCCGCCGGCGACCCCGGCACGCGCAAGCGCGAAATAGCCGCCCCAGATGGTGACGGCGCCGAGCCCGAACATCAGGCCCCGCCGCTCCACGCCCCATCCCGGGGACGAAGACATGGTGATCGCGTTGCCGGACATGCCAGCCTCCAGGTGGGATGAGAGGGGTGCGGGGCCAGCAGCCTCAGTAGGTGACGATCTGACGCCCTTCCAACAGCAGGGCGCGCAGGCTGGCGTGGTTCTTGTCGTCGGTGAGCAGGGGGATGCCGGCGGCCTCCAGCGTCTCCTTCACGCCGTAGGACTTGGCGCAGTAGGAACAGACACCACGCAGCGCCGGCGCCGCCTTCGTCCAGACACGGTGAAGGTCATTGTCGGGCTGAAGCATCTGGGCGAGGGTTTTCGAGCCCGCGCCGTCGAAGACGATGGTGACGTCATCGCCGTTGCGGCGCAGCTCGTCGGCAAACATCAGCCCGCGATAGACGGCCGATTTCCCGCCGCCCTCGAGGGTCGAATAGATCACGATGGCGATCTTGAGCATGGTCATGCCTTTCCAGTGAAGCGGATCCGCAAACTGCGGATCCGACGAAGATTGATCCGCTCAGGCTGCCTGGTCATGTCGCGTTTGCGTGAGCGCGGTCAGCGCCTCGCGGGGGTCGAGCCGCTTGCGGTAATCCGGTTCGATGAAGGCGGAGCGGATCCGGCCGCCGCGCTCGATGACGAAGGTCGCCGGCATCGGCACGGACCATACGCCGTCGCCATTGCGGGTCGGGAGCGCATGCCCCGCCTTCTCATAGAAGGGCCGGACGGCCTCGGAGATGATGAAGCGGATGCCGAGCGCCTCGGCGAGCACGCCGCCGACATCCGAGACGACCGTGAAAGTCAGGTCGTTCTTCTGGGCGGTGGTCAGCGAATGGTCGGGAAGTTCGGGCGAGACGGCCACGAGTTCCGCGCCGGCGGCATGGATCTCGGCCAGCAGCGCCTGGTAGGCGCGAAGCTCGAGGTTGCAGTAAGGGCACCAGCCGCCGCGGTAGAAGGTGAGGATCACCGGCTTCTGCGCCATCAGGGCCGCGAGGTCGAAGGGGTGGTTCCGCGCATCGCGCAGGTTCGCCGGCGACGGCATCCGGTCGCCCGCCTTCGCGGCGCGATCGAGGATGCCCGAGCCGCGCAGGTCATTGATATCGCCCGCAATGAGCGTTGCGATGGTGTCGCCGACGCGGGTCTCCCAGTTGGCGCGGAACGTGTCGAGGTCGGTCTGGAGGCTCATGGCCGTGATCCTGAATGGATGAACGAGGTCATTGCTCGAGGAGCGCGCCCGGGCCTGCCGACCCGGGCGCCGATGTGTCAGGCGACCTTCTGGGCCGCGGCCTGGCGGAAGCTCTTGACGAGCGCGGCGGCGGAAGCGCCCTCGAGGGCGAGGCCGTAGCCGACTTCCTTGATGATCCGCTCCTTGATCGGCTGGATGAAATGGATGCGCGTATTGCGGCGGGTGATCTCGGTGCGCGTCAGCAGGCTTTTGGCGATCGCTTTGGCGCGATCGAGTGCGGTGCCGTCGGCGACGACCTCCGTGACGACGCCGAGCGCATGGGCGTCCCGCGCCGTCAGCGGCTGTGGGTCGAGCATCATCGCCTGGGCGCGGCCCGGGCCGACCAGATAGGCCCACAGCGTGTAGACGCCGTCGCCGGGCACGATGCCGCCGGCGAAATGCGGCAGGTCGTTGAAGGTGGCACTTTCCCCCGCCACGATCAGGTTCGCCATCAGGCCGTATTCGGCGTGGACATGGGCGCGCCCTTCGAGCGCAAAGATCATCGGCACGCGAATGTTGGCGATGTTCTCGAGGATCTGGGTACCCTCGTCATGCACCTTCGACCAGACATCAGGGTCCGACACATCGCCGAACGAGCCGAAATCGATGCCTGGAATGAAGTCGCCGCCGGTGCCGGTGAGGATCACGACCTTGTTGTCGCGATCACGAGACACGTCATAGAAGGCGTCGACATAGGCCTCGTGATCGGCAGCGGTGAAGGTCAGCGGTCCGCCCTTGTTGTGCAGGGCCATGACGAGGACGCCGTCGGCGTCGCGGTCGAAGCGGATGGTCGGGTAGCGGTTGAAATAGGCTGGCGTCTGCATCGTATCCTCCTGTCGGTGCGCCGGGCGGCGTTGCGTCGTCCGTGACAAAAGAAATGCCCCATCCGAGTTCTGAGGATAACGGAGATTGATCGCAGAACATTCATGCGTAAAGTGGATGAATGTCGGATCTCCTCGCCTTGTTCAGAACCTTCGTGCGCACCGTCGAGGCCGGGTCCTTCACCGCCGTCGCGCGGGAGACCAACGCGTCGCAGCCGACCGTGTCCCGCCAGATCGCGACGCTCGAGGACCATCTCGGCTGCCTGCTGTTCCAACGCACGACGCGCGCCCTGACACTCACCGATGACGGGCGGGTGTTCTACGAGCATGCGCGGCGGACGATCGAGGCGGCGACCGAGGCGGAAAGCGCGGTCGGTCGGCGCAAGGGCAAGCCCTCCGGTACGCTGCGACTCGCCTGCGCGGGCGTTTTCGGACGGCTTCACATCGTGCCGCGCCTGCCACGCTTTCTCGCCCGCTACCCCGACATCACGATCGACCTGACGATGAGCGACCAGTTCTCCGACCTCGTCGAGGAGGGCATCGATCTGTCGATCCGCGTCGGCACCATCACGGAACCAGGGCTGATCGCCCGGCGCATCGGCCTGTCGCGGCGCGTCGTCGTCGCGACACCGGACTATCTCGCGCGGCGCGGCGAACCGGTGACACCGCAGGATCTCGCCGATCATGACTGCGTGCTCTATGGCCGACTGGCGACCGGCGCCAACTGGGCCTTCACCGGGCCGGAGGGACCGGTATCCGTGCCGGTCAAGGGGCGGTTCGAAGTGAACAATACGGAGGGCGTGCGAGCGGCGGTGATGACCGGCCTCGGGATCGGCTATGTGCCGATCTGGCATTTCGTCGAGCGCGAGATCGAGACCGGCCGCCTCGTGCTGCTGCTCAAGGCGTTCGAGCCGGCACCGGCCCCGATCAGCGCGGTCTACCCCTCACGCCGCTTCCTCGCGCCAAAAGTTCGGGCGATGATCGACTACCTCGCGGACGAGTTCGCGCTCGATCCCTATCTCAGCCATGCCGACATGGGGCAAGCCGACATGGCGCCATGAGCGGGCGCATCAAGCGACCGCGCCGGTCTTCATCAACTTGTAGGTGAGGCTGTCGGTCAGCGCCTGGAACGACGCGTCGATGATGTTCGCCGAGACGCCGACAGTGGTCCAGCGCTCGCCGCTGGAATCGCGCGACTCGACGAGGACGCGTGTCACCGCATCCGTGCCGCCCTGGAAGATTCGCACCTTGAAGTCGACGAGTTCGACATCGGCGATCAGCGACTGGAACTTGCCGAGATCCTTGCGGAGCGCCTGATCGAGCGCGTGCACCGGGCCGTCACCCTCCGCCGCCGAGATCATGGTCTCGCCGCCGACCTTCACCTTCACCGTCGCTTCCGTGAAGGTGACGAGTTCGCCGCGCGCGTTCCAGCGCCGCTCGACCTCGACCTTGAAGCGCTCGACGAAGAAGAACTCGGGCACCTCGCCGAGGATGCGGCGGGCGAGAAGGTAGAAGGAAGCGTCCGCCCCCTCATAGGCGTAGCCCTGCGCCTCCTTCTCCTTCATCTCGGAAAGGAGCCGGTTGACCCGCCGATCCGCCGGATCGACGCGCACGCCGAGCCGTTCGAGCTCCGCCAGCACGTTGGACTTGCCCGCCTGGTCCGACACCAGAAGCTTGCGGCGATTGCCGGTGCTTTCCGGCGCGACATGCTCATAGGTCGCCGGGTCCTTGACGACAGCGGAGGCATGGATGCCGGCCTTGGTCGCGAAGGCGGAGGACCCGACATAGGGCGCGTGGCGGTTCGGCGTGCGGTTGAGGAGTTCATCGAGCCGGCGCGAGACGCGGGTCAGGGTCTTGAGCCGCTCGCGACTGACGCCGATCTCGAAGCGCTCCGCCAGCGCCGGCTTCAACAGCAGCGACGGGATTAGCGACGTCAGATTGGCATTGCCGCAGCGCTCGCCGAGACCGTTCAACGTGCCCTGGATCTGGCGCACGCCCGCCCGCACCGCCGCGAGCGAATTGGCGACCGCCTGCTCGGTGTCGTTATGGGCATGGATGCCGAGGCGTTCACCCGGCACATGGGCGACGACCTCGCCGACGATCCGCTCGACCTCGTGCGCCAGCGTGCCGCCATTGGTGTCGCACAGCACCACCCAGCGCGCGCCGGCCTCGTAGGCGGTGCGGGCACAGGCGAGCGCATAGGTCGGGTTGGCCTTGTAGCCGTCAAAAAAATGCTCGCAGTCGAGCATGGCTTCCTTGCCCGCCGCGACGACGGCGCGGATCGACTCAGCGATGCCGGCGAGGTTTTCCTCGTTGCTGATCCCGAGCGCGACCTTGACGTGGTAGTCCCACGATTTGGCGACGAAACACACCGCATCCGATCGCGCCTCGATGAGCGCCGCGACGCCGGGGTCGTTCGCCGCCGACCGCCCGGCCCGCTTGGTCATGCCAAAGGCGACGAAACGTGCCTGCTGCAGGGCCGGAGGATCGGCGAAGAACGCGGTGTCGAGCGGGTTCGCGCCGGGATAGCCGCCCTCGACATAGTCGACGCCCAATTCGTCGAGCATGCCGGCGATGACGCGCTTGTCCTCGAGCGAAAAATCGACGCCGGTCGTCTGCGCGCCGTCGCGCAGCGTCGTATCGAAGAGATAGAGGCGCTCTTTGCTCATTGCAGGGTCCCCGCCGGTTCGACCGGCGCAAGCTTCTTGGTCATGGTGGTGGTGCCGAACCATTCATCGCCGATGGCAGTGGTGTTGCGGCGGACCGGCTGGTAGCCGCGCCGGGCGAAGAGTGGCTGCGACGTGTCGCTTGCCTCCGTCGTCAGCGCCTTGGCGCCCCGTGCGCCGGCGATCCGCTCGAGCGCATCGAGGAGCGCCGAGCCGACACCGCGACGGGCGGCACTCGGGTGGACGAACAGCATCTCGACATGGTCCGCTCCCTTGAGTGAGGCGAAGCCGATCGCCTCACCCTTCTCGACCGCGATCAGCGTCAGCATCGAGGCGAGACTGACACCGAACTCGTCCACGTCATCGGCCTCCGCCGCCCATTCCTCCTGCTGCCGCTCGGAATAGTCGTCGCCGGTGAGTTCCAGGATCGCGGCCTGATAGATCAGGGCCAGCGCCTCTGCGTCGGACGGGAGATAGGGGCGAAGGGCGATCGAGACGGTCATGGAGCGCTCGCATCCGATACCTTGAGGTTTCGTGTCGTCGCCCGAAACTCCAAACCATCAAGCTTCGCCACGCGCGCCAAGGCGGGGTTAGTGCTCCGGGACGGATCGGCAAGTTCCACTTCGGTGAACGGCACCGGCGCGATCTCGACGCCGAACTCGACCAGCGGCATGTAGGCGATCTCGCCGAGTTCCAACACGATCGGTGGGGTCGCGGGCGGTTGGTTGCGGAAAACAACTGCGACATCGACATCGCTGTCAGGCCGCGCATCCCCGCGTGCGCGTGAACCGAAAACGAGGATGCGGGCAACGTTGGTGCCGAACCGCGCACGCACCAACGTCTCAAACCGGCTGACAGCGGCGCTGACGTCGGCTTCGGTCGGCGGTGCGAGCAGTGCGGAGAGCGACTTGGTCATCGCTTGAGTTCCCAGGTCGAGGTGGGCTCGCTGGTGACGGGATCTTTCGAATCCTTCACGGCGACGCCCATCGCCGCGAGTTCGTCGCGCAGACGGTCCGATTCGGCGAAGTTCTTTGCGCGACGGGCGGCGAGGCGCGCATTGATGGTCGCGGTGACCAGCGCCTCGTCGATCGCCTTGTCGATGCCGGCCACCCTGCTGGCATGGCCGGCGACCTCGCCGTGGTTCACGGAAAAACCGAGCAGGCGCAGGGTCGCCTGCCGCTTCTTCGTGGCTTCCAGCGACTTGCCCCCCTGGAACAGGGCCGCGATGGCGGCGGGCGTGTTGAGATCGTCGCTCAGCGCGTCGAGCACCGCCTCGTCGACATCGCCGTCAGAGGATCCATCGCCCTCATACCAGCCCAGCAGGGTCTTCTCGGCTTCTTCCAGCGCTGCGAGTGTCCAGTCGATCGGCTGGCGATACTGCGTCCGCAGCATCGCAAGGCGCAGCACGTCGCCGTGCCAGGCGCGACCGCCGAAGCGGTCCGTCGCCAAAAGCTCGTTGATGGTCACGAAGTTCCCGAGGCTCTTGGACATCTTCTGTCCCTCGACCTGCAGAAACCCGTTGTGCATCCAGATGTTGGCCATGCGGTCGCTGCCGAAGGCGCAGCAGGACTGCGCGATCTCGTTCTCGTGGTGGGGGAACACGAGGTCGATGCCACCGCCATGGATGTCGAGGGTGTTCTTCAACGGATCGTCGCAGGCGAGCCCACCGCCGAAGGGCGCGAGCAGGGTCGCCATCGACATGGCCGAGCACTCGATGTGCCAGCCGGGGCGGCCAAGACCCGCGATGCCGCCCGGCGAGGGCCAACCCGGCTCGTTGGGGCCGGAAGGCTTCCAGAGCACGAAATCCGTGTCGTGGCGCTTGTAGGGCGCCACGTCGACGCGGGCGCCGGCGATCATCTCGTCGAGCGAGCGGCGGGCGAGCGACCCGTATTTCGGTCCGCGGCCGAGCGCGTCCATCGCCGTCGGCGAGAACAGCGCATGGCCTTCCGCGACATAGGCGACACCGCGGTCGATCAGCCGGTCGATGATCGCGCGCATCTCCTCTATATGCTCCGTCGCGCGCGGCTCGACCGTCGGGTGCAGGCAACCGAGCGCGGCGACATCGGCCTTGAACTGCGCTTCCGTCGTCGCGGTGACCTTGCGGATCGCCTCGTTCAGCGGCACGCCCGGATAATCGCGCGCGGCGCGCGCGTTGATCTTGTCGTCGACGTCGGTGATGTTGCGGGCATAGGAGACATGCTCCGCCCCATAGACGTGCCGCAGCAGGCGGAACAGCACATCGAAAACGATGACCGGGCGGGCATTGCCGATATGGGCGAAGTCATAGACCGTCGGTCCGCAGACATACATGCGGACGTTCTTGGGATCGATCGGTTTGAGTTCGACCTTGCCCCGCGACAAGGTATCGTAAAGCCGAATGGTCATGCCTCTCCCCACCTCGGCTGGCCGGGGGCGTCTCGCGGTCTAGGAAGAGGGCGAAAGACGGCGCCAGCCAGCGATGTCGCTAGCGGATAATGATCCCGATAAGGGCGCAGAACGTCTTCATGCCGAAACCAAAGACCTATCGCGCGGCGCAAGTCAAGCAAGCACGCCGACGAAACCGCGCGGACATCGCGCCGGGGATGGATTTGCCCGCCCGCCCCGCGACCGCTTGACCCTCCCCACGCGAAGGGCGTAGCTCAACGCATCACTCCCGGATCCCCATGCTGCCCTTCAGTTCCAATCTTCGCGGCATCCTGGCGATGACGCTCGCGACGGGTTTCTTCATCGCGAACGACAGCTTCATGAAGGCGGTCGCGGCGGATCTTCCGCCTCTCCAGACGCTGTTCATGCGCGGTGTCGCGGCGACGCTGTGGTGCCTGCCGCTTCTCGTCATCATCGGGCAGGTGCGGTCGGTCGGCGGGTTCTTCAACCGCTGGGCGATGCTGCGCAACGGCGTCGAGCTTCTCGCGGTCACCTGTTTCGTCCTGGCGCTGCCGAAGCTCCCTATCGCGGAGCTCACGGCGATCGGGCAGATCGCGCCGCTGCTCGTCTTCATCGGCGTCGCGCTGATCGACCGCAGGCCCATCGGTCTGTCGCGCATCATCCTGATCGGGCTTGGGTTTCTCGGCGCGGTGCTGGTGGCGCAGCCGACCGGCGCGGGCCTGTCGATCTATGCGATCCTGGGCTTTTGCGTCGCCCTCTTCGCCGCGATGCGCGACCTTGCCGGGCGCCGGGTGCCGCACGAGATCCCGGCAATCATCGTCGCCTTCGGCGCGATCGTCGTCGTCATGACCGGCGCCGGTGTGCAGACACTGCTGTTCGAGACCTGGCAGGCGCCGACGGCGCGGCACTGGCTCCTGATGGCGGGCTCGGGCTTTTTTCTGATCTTCGGCCAGTATTTCATCTTTCTCGCCTACCGGCTCGGCGAGCCGACGACGGTCGCGCCGTTCTACTACACCTTCACCGTCTGGGCGGTTCTGTCGGGGATCGTCGTCTTCGGCGACATCCCGAACGCGATGGCGGTCGCGGGCATGGCGCTGATCGTGCTCAGCGGCCTCGTGATCGTCGTCGTGGATGGTCGACGGGGCGCGCGGTCATGAATGGTCCCGTCCATGACCAGAGCGCCGCGAACCGGCGCGGCATGGCGGCCATGGTCGCGGCCATGGGCTGTTTCGTCGTCAACGACACGCTGGTGAAGCTCTCCTCCGCCAGCCTGCCGCCGACACAGATCATGGCCATTCGCGGCCTCTTCGCATCGCTCGCCGTGCTGGTGCTGATCCTCGCGCTCGGGCAATGGCGCAAGGTGCGGCTGCTGATCGCGCGGCCTGCCCTGCTGCGCTGCCTGCTCGAGGCGATCGTCACCGGGCTCTTCGTCACGGCGCTCGCGCACGTCACGCTCGGTGCGATCACGGCGATCCTGCAGGTCGCGCCGCTGGTACTCACCGCGCTCTCGGCGATCCTGTTGCGCGAACAGGTCGGCTGGCGGCGCTGGGCGGCCGTGCTGTTCGGCTTTTTCGGCGTGATCCTGATCATCCGGCCCGGCCTCGACGGCCTCGACTTCTATGCGACACTCGCGGTTGCCTGCGCCGTGATGGTCGCCTTCCGCGAATTGTCGACGCGCTGGGTTTCGGTCGAGACGCCGACCGTCGTGCTGACGCTCGGCACGACCATGGCCGTGATGCTCGCCGGGGCCGTGTGCATCCCCTTCGAGCCGTGGCATCCGGTGTCCGGCGCGACGCTCGTGAAGCTCGCCATCGCGGGGCTTCTGGTGGCTTCGGGCAACTGGTTCATCATCACCGCCTATCGCGGCACGGAAGTCTCGGCCGTCGGCCCCTTCCGCTACTCCATCGTGCTGTTTGCGATGGTGATCGGTTACTTCGTCTTTGCCGAGGTGCCGGACGCGATCGCGATCCTCGGCACCGTAATCGTCGTCGCGAGCGGGCTCTATGCCGCCCACCGCGAAATGGTCCGCCGCCGCCTCGTCAGCGCCGCGATGAGCGCGACGCCCGATGGCGGGGGGCGTTAGGCGCAGGTCGGCCTGATCGGTCTTCCGCCCTGCGCCAATGGCTTCGCCCTTGGAGATGACCGGCGCACACACCCCTCGTCATCCCGGGCGCGGCGCAGCGCACAGCGATGCGGCGCAGACCCGGGATCGCTCTCAGCATCAGGCGCGCCAAGTCGACCGCGACATCCCCTGGACGATCCCGGATCTGCCAAGCGGCACTTCGCGCCGCATGGCGTCCGGGATGACGGCGCGAAGGATCCGCCGCATGGCGTCCGGAATGCCGAGGGTTCGCGTGATCAGGAAACCCTCGCCAGGCCCTCTCAGCTCCAATCGAGCACGATCTTCCCGCACTCGCCGCGGCCCATCAGATCAAATCCCCGCCGGAAGGTGTCGGCGCTCATGCGGTGGGTGATCACCTTGCGGATGTCGAGCCCGCTCTGGAGCATCGACAGCATCTTGTGCCAGGTCTCGAACATCTCGCGGCCGTAAATCCCTTTGATCGTCAGCATCTTGAAGACGATCTTGGAAACGTCGAGTTCGAAGGGTCGCGCGGGAATCCCCAGAATCGCGATCTTGCCGCCCATCAGGATCAGGTCGAGCATCTGCGAGAAGGCCGCCGGCGAGCCGGACATTTCGAGGCCGACGTCAAAGCCCTCGCGCATTTTCAGCCAGGCCATGACGTCGCGCAGGTCCTCGGTCGCGACGTTCACCGGCGTGATGTCGGCGACCTCGGCCGCGAGCGCCAGGCGGTGTGGGTTGATGTCGGTGATGACGACGTGCCGGGCGCCGGCATGGCGCGCGACGGCCGCGCTCATGATCCCGATCGGGCCCGCGCCCGTCACCAGCACGTCCTCGCCGACGAGGTCGAAGGACAGCGCCGTGTGAACCGCATTGCCGAGCGGATCGAGGATGGCGCCGAGCTCGTCGTCCACGTCATCCGGCAGGGGCACGATGTTGAAGGCCGGCACCTTCACGAATTCGGCGAAGGCGCCCGGCATGTTGACGCCGATGCCGCGCGTTTCCGGATCGAGGTGAAAGCGCCCTGCCCGCGTCGCGCGGCTGCGCATGCCGATCACATGGCCCTCGCCGGAGACGCGCTGCCCGACCTTGAGGTTGCGCACCAGGCTGCCGACCTCGACGATCTCGCCGGCATATTCATGGCCGACGATCATCGGCACGGGAATCGTGCGTGCGGCCCATTCGTCCCATTTGTCGATATGGACGTCGGTGCCGCAGATGCCGGTCTTGCGCACCTTCACCAGAACCTCGTCGGGCGCGATCACCGGAACGGGTTCGTCGCGCATCACGAGGCCGGGTTCGGGGCGGGCTTTGACGAGGGCTTTCATGGCCGTGCTCCGTGGCGGGTCTGCTCAGATGATGGCGAGGGCGCGGCCCGCGTCGGTGAAGGCTGAGATGGCGGCGTCGATGTCCGCGCTGTCGAGGGCGGCCGACATCTGGGTGCGGATGCGGGCGCGCCCCTTCGGAACGACGGGGAAGAAGAAGCCGGCCACGAAGACGCCGCGCTCGTCGAGCGCGCGGGCCATGTCCTGCGCGCGCCTGGCATCGTGCAGCATGACGGGGATGATCGGCGTCTCGCCCGGAAGAAGCTCGAAACCCGCCGCCGAGAGCCCGGCGCGGAAGCGTGCGGTGTTGTCGAACAGGCGTTGGCGCAGATCATCGCCGGCCTTGGCGAGTTCGATCGCCTTCATCGAGCCTGCCGCGACCGCAGGAGCCAGCGAGTTCGAGAAGAGATACGGGCGCGCGCGCTGGCGCAGGAGGTCGATGATCGGCTGGCTGGCGGCGACATAGCCCCCCATCGCGCCACCCAGCGCCTTGCCGAGCGTGCCGGTGAGGATGTCGACCTTGCTCTCGACGCCTGCGCGCGCCGGGGTGCCGCGCCCTTCCGGCCCGATGAAACCGGTCGCGTGGCAATCATCGACCATCACCGCCGCCTCGTAGCGCTCGGCAATGGTGGTGAGCGTCGCGAGATCGGCGAGATAGCCATCCATCGAGAAGACGCCGTCGGTCGCGATCAGCACGGTGCGGGCGCCGTCAGCGCGCGCCTGCTTCACCTGAGCCTCGAGGTCGTTCATGTCGCCATTGGCGAAACGGTAGCGCTTGGCCTTGCACAGGCGGATGCCGTCGATGATCGAGGCGTGGTTCAGCGCATCCGAGACGATCGCGTCCTTCTCGCCGAGGAGCGGCTCGAAGACACCGCCATTGGCATCGAAACAGGCCGCGAAAAGGATCGCGTCATCCTTTCCGAGATAGGCGGCAATCGCGCGTTCGAGCGCCCGGTGCAGGGTCTGCGTGCCGCAGATGAACCGCACCGAGGCCATGCCGAAGCCGTAGCTGTCCATCGCCGCCTTGGCCGCTTCGATGATCGCGGGATTATCGGCAAGGCCAAGGTAGTTGTTGGCGCACAGGTTCAGCATGGGCCGGCGCGCGCCACCACGCTCGACCATGATCCGCGCGCTCTGCGGCGTGGCGATGTGGCGCTCGACCTTGGTCAGCCCCTCGGCGTCGATCTCGGCCAGTGTCGCGCGAACGGTGTCGATGAGGGACATGGTGGGACCCGCCTTCCAGTCAGAGCGCGGGTTTGTTGTCGCAGCCCGGTGCCGGATTGGGAAGCCCGCGGGCTGTGCAAAAATCAGATGCCGCCATCCCTATTGCGGATCGACGGTCGTCGGTCCGTCGAGGAGAAGGGCGCCGTCGGGATCGGGGGCAGGATCGCTGGCTGGCGGCTTCTTTTTCGGCTTCGCCGACGCCTTGTTCGCCGCCTTCGGCTGCTGCATCGCGCGGCTCGATTCCTCCGTCACCACGACGTCGCCCTTGCCGGCGGTCAGAAGGTCCTCGGCCCCTGACAGCGCCTGCGCCCAGCTCTCGCCCGGGCGTTTGCACTGGCAGGCCGGGTCGTAGGTCTTGCGGAAGCGGAACGCGTTCGGCATCGCCTTGAGCGGCTGGCCCGTCTCGGTCGACACCGCGTCGTCGGGTTGCTGGGAAATCGGCGAATAGGCGAAAAGCTCCACCTCCGACGCCGGGCACATGGCCGCGCAGATGCGTTGCTGCGACACGAATGTCTGCGACGAGGTCTGGAAACTGATCGGGAAATAGAAGCCGTCGCATTTGCGCACACAGATCGTGCGGACATTCTGCTGGTCGCCGGGTTCAGTTCCTTCCGGGGGAACGTCCGGGTTCGACAGCGCCGGATCGATGACCGGCTCTTCCGGCAGGGGACCGAACAGACCGTTGAAAAGGCTCGGGGCGGCGGCGTCTGTGAAGCCGGCGCAGCCCTGCTGGCGCAGGGCGGCGACGATGCGGGCGCGCTGCGCGTTTCCGCCGAACTCGTTCGAGATCCGCGCGGCCTCGTCCTCCAGCCGTTTGAGATTGCTCTCCATCCGGTCGATGTTGGCCTGCAGGCCACGGCATTGCTGCGTGCCCTCGGCCTCGGCGCTGCAGCCGATGGCAAAAGCATAGTCGGTGGTGCGGGTGAGCTCGAATCGCTGCCGGTCGATCGCGTCTTCGTACTGCGCCATGCGTCCCGGCATGGCGGCGCTGGCACGCTCCACCGCGTCGAGATCGGCGACGAGCTTGGCGCAGGCGGCCGTCTGGGCCTGTGCTGATCCGGCGACGGCGATGAGGATCGGCAACAGGAGGGCGGCGGCAAAAAGGCGCTGCACGGTCATGTCACGCCACGCGGCCGCATGGAAAAACCTTTGTTGGCATGCGCGGCAGCGCCGCCACGTTGGTCCAGCCAAACGCGGGAACATGACCAAACTGTGATGGCGCCTATTCGGCGAAGCGGCGCAGCTCGTGCACCAGACTGTCGGTCTTCGTCGTCAGATGGGCGAGCGCGCGGTCGAGGGCGCGATGCTCGTGGTCGTCGAGCCCCTCGGCGAGGCGCCGGGCGAACTCCAGCGCCAGCGGGGCGATCTCGTCATAAATGCGCTGGCCGGCCGCCGTGAGGCTCAAAAAGGCCTCGCGGTGATCTTCTTCGTTCACACGCCGATCGATGAAGGTGCGTCGCTCGAGCTCGGCGACGGCCCGACTCACCTTGGTCTTGTGCATGTGGGTGTGCTGCCCCACCTGCTTCGCCGTCAACGTTCCGAACTGACCGATGGCGGCGATCACGCGCCATTCGGGTGTCCCGATCCCGAAACGCTGTTCGTGGAGGTGTTCCAGCGCCTGAGTCAAACGATCCGCAAGGACGTTCAGACGGTAGGGAAGATAGGTTTCAAGGCGAAGCGGCGGCTCAGTCGTCTTCTGGTACGAAACATTGTTTCCATCGGCGCCGGCCATTGATCGGGACCCTTCTGCTTGACCAACCAATGAAACCGCTCCCTATTCGCGACCCTGCGCTTCGAAAACGTTCACTGCGTCGATCGATACACCGCTCGTCTACAAGAAAGCGGCAACCTACGCGCCAATCTTTAGTTCACTTTACCTGACCACTCTTGTAAACTGACACTGTCGTCAGTCTGGCCTTACAGTAATCGTCGACTGTCAACTGTACTTACCCCGTCTGCCGCTCGACTGCAACTGGCTTCGTGGCGGCGCCGCGCCGTGGCGCTTGAAGGTTGGCGGCTTCCTGTGGATCCCGCCGCCGGCGTTGGGGTGCGTCGGCCCGATCTTGGCGTCCGCGCGCGGCACGACCATATGGGGGCGAGGAGACCTTCATGCGCCTCATTCGAGCCCTTGCCGCATCCGCGGCTTTCATCCTGTCCGTCACCGCCCTGGCGACGCCCGCGATGGCGACCGAGCCCGACCTCATCTTCAAGAAGTCGACTGTCTGGAAGTTCCTGACGCCGGACGACAAGCTCGCGACCTATGGCATCGACGATCCGCTGGTCGAGGGGGTCGCGTGCCATTTCACGGTGCCGGAAAAGGGCGGCATGTCAGGCATGTTCGGCGTGGCGGAGGAAGTCTCCGACATATCGCTCGCTTGCCGGCAGATCGAACCTATCGTCTTCAAAGGCAAGTTCGAGCAAGGCGACATCGTCTATCGACAGTCGCGTTCGCTTTTCTTCAAGAAGATGCAGGTCGTGCGCGGTTGCGACAAGAAGCGCAACGTGCTCGTCTATGTCGTCTACTCGGACAAGCTGATCGAGGGATCGCCCAAGAACTCGACCTCGACCGTTCCGATCATGCCATGGGGCGATGCGGTGCCGGCGCGCTGCGCCGATTACGTCACCGAATGATCAGCGCGAGCAGGTGATGACGATCGAGGCGGCGTCGGCGCGCGAGGCGACGAGCTGCACAAGGCCTGAGGTTCCGGTGATGTCCGTCTCGACCGCGCGGCGGAAGCCGATCGCCTGCTTGTAGCCGTTGGCGACGCACCAGCCGCGCGCGATGGCGGCGCCGCAGCTGTCCGCGCTCGCATCCTCGATCATGCAGCTGTCGATGCCGTAGCCGTCATCGGCGGCGACGATGAAGGAGGTCATGTCCTGCGCGAAAGCGGGCGCGGCGATGAGGAGGGAAGCAGCGAGGATGAGCGAGCGGATCATGGTGGCGGTCAATCTTCAGACGGGGTCGATGTGCCCGGTCTACGGGAGTGCCGGTACCATCGCTGTGCGTTTTTAAACATTGGTGAATGGCAAACGCGCGTTCATTCTTTTTTGTGTGTGGCGGTTCAGCATCATGAACAGATCCCTAACGGGGTCCGTTCGCCACCACACCTCACCCGCCGGTGACGCTCATGTGCCGGCCCACGGCCGGCTGCCGCGTCCGTCGGTCGATCACGAAGTCATGACCCTTGGGCTTGCGGGCGATCGCCGAATCAATCGCGGCGCTGAGGGGTTCATTGCCCTCCGATGCCCGGAGCGGCGTCCGCAGATCCGCGGCGTCTTCCTGACCCAGACACATGTACAGCGTGCCGGTGCAGGTGACGCGCACGCGGTTGCAGCTTTCGCAGAAATTGTGGGTCAGGGGCGTGATGAAGCCGAGCCGTCCGCCGGTCTCGCGCACCCGCACATAGCGGGCTGGACCACCGGTACGATAGTCGATGTCCTCCAGCGCGAAACTGTCGAGGAGGCGCGCCCGCAGCACCGACAGCGGCAGATACTGGTCGACGCGATGCCCGTCGACGTCGCCGAGCGGCATCACCTCGATGAAGGTGAGATCCATGCCATGCCCATGCGCCCAGCGGATCATCGCGACCGCTTCGTCCTCGGTCATGCCCTTCAACGCCACGGCATTGATCTTGACGTCGAGACCAGCGGCGCGGGCCGCCGCAATGCCTTCCAGCACCTTCTCGAGATCGCCCCACCGGGTGATCGCTCGAAAACGATCGGGATCGAGCGTGTCGAGCGAGACATTGACCCGGCGCACGCCGGCGTCACGCAAAGCACCGGCATAGCGGGCGAGCTGGGAGCCATTCGTCGTCAGGGTGAGTTCCTGGAGTGCTCCCGAGACGAGATGGCGGCCGAGCGACGTGAACAGGGTCATGATGTCGCGACGCACCAGCGGCTCGCCCCCCGTCAGGCGCAGCTTGCGCACACCCCGCTCGATGAAGACGCTGCACAGCCGATCAAGTTCCTCCAGAGAGAGAAGATCGCGCTTCGGCAGGAAGGTCATGTCCTCGGACATGCAATAGACGCAGCGGAAGTCGCACCGGTCCGTCACCGAGACGCGCAGATACTCGATCGTCCGACCAAAGGGGTCGATCATGGGGGCGGCGGGAAGGTCGGGCATCGACGGCATTTCCGAGGCTATCAACCGCCTATGTAGGCACAATTCGCCGTCGATGCCAGAGCGCATGGGCCATCGGGTCTTGTCACCGTCCGCCGCCCGGCCTAGCTGAGGCTCAGCTTCTCCGAGACATGCTGATGACCGAATCGCCCTGGCCCACCGAAATTCGTCTGTCGCAGGACAAGAAGTCGCTGACCATTGCCTATGAATCGGGTCGAACGGACACGCTTCCCGCGGAGTTCCTGCGGGTCATGTCGCCGAGCGCCGAGGTGCAGGGGCATTCCGCGGCCGAACGCAAGACAGTCGGCGGCAAGATCAGCGTCACGATCATCGGGGTCGAGCCCGTGGGCAACTACGCGGTGCGGCTCGTGTTCGACGACATGCACAACACCGGGCTCTACACCTGGCGTTATCTCGCCGAGCTCGGCGCCGAGCGCGAGGCGCGCTGGTCCGCCTATCTCGCGGAACTGGCGGCGAAGGGCCTGTCGCGCGAGAGGCCCGGCCAGAAATGAAAAGGCCCGGCTCGCCGCCGGGCCTTCGGTCTCAAGTCAGGTATATGACGGCTTCAGCCGCGGATGATCACGACCTTGGTGCCAACATTGACGCGCTCATAGAGGTCGGTCACGTCGTCATTGGTCATGCGGATGCAGCCCGACGACACGGCCTGGCCGATCGTCTGCGGCTCGTTCGAGCCATGGATCCGGTAGAGCGAGGAGCCGAGATACATGGCACGGGCGCCGAGCGGGTTCTTCGGACCGCCGGCCATGAAGCGCGGCAGGTCGGGGCGGCGCTGCAGCATCTGCGGCGGCGGCGTCCAGGACGGCCACTCGGCCTTGCGGGTGATGGTCTTCACGCCACCCCACTCGAAACCGGGACGACCGACGCCGACGCCATAACGCATCGCCTTGCCGTCTCCCAGGACGAGGTAGAGGCGACGGGCAGGCGAGTCGATGACGATCGTGCCCGGACGCTCGCGGGTCTCGTAGTCGACGATCTCGCGCGGGATCGGGGTGTAGTTCTTGCCGCTCGCGGCGGCGTCGGGGTTGTAGCCCCCGTTATTCAGAATGAACTCAAGGCTTGATTCGGCGGTTGCTGGCCCTGCGACGAACGCGGACATCAAACCGACGAGAGCCGCGATGGTCACCATTAGACGGCGCATCGAAAGGGCCTCTCCATGTTACTGCTCCACACTGCGCTTAACGCAGTTGAGCACCATATCAATCGGTCGCTTACGCAAAGTGAACGCCCGGACGAAACAATGTCGGAAGTGTGGCGAGAAGACAACATAAGGACCATACCGAGCCCCTGAAAACCGCGATCTGGTATCCGCAAGAATCCAGATCAGCTGAGCTTTCCCGGGCGCCACAACGTCGCAGGCGCGTTCGCCGCGCTGGCCGGTCGCACAAACTGGGTAGTGGGGAAGCCCGAGTCGATGCCCCTCGTGCCCCACATCCGTCGGAAACGGGGTAGCGGAACGGGCGCACTGCTCACCACCGACGATCCTTGAATCGGATTGACATGACCCTCGCGGCCTTTATGCCGCGACACCTCGGCCGCAGCATCGCCGACCGCTGAGCAAGACCGCCCGGTCAGCGCTCCAGTGCGCTCTCCGCATGGGTCGCCTTCTCGAGCCAGGCCGGGTTGATCGTCACGCCCCAGCCGGGCTCGGACGGGATCGTGACCTTGCCATCTTCGACCTTGTAGGGATCGCCGAGGAAGAGCCCCTCCTGCCAGGGGTAGTAGTCCAGCCCTTCGATCGACAGTTCAAGATACTTGCCCGCGTTCGGAATGGCGCCGAGAAGATGCATGGTCGCCATGGTGACGAGCGACAGGTTCGCCGCGTGGGGTGTCACGGGCATGCCGACCGCCTCGGCCATTTTCGCGACGCGCAGGGTGCGCGCGATGCCGCCGAGATACATCACGTCCGGCTGGACGACGTCGACGACACGCTCCTCGATCATGCGCCGGAACGACGGCAGCTCGCAGTCCTGCTCGCCGCCCGTGACGTCGATCGACAGCGCCTCGGTCACTTCGCGGGTCTGCTCGAATTCCCAATAGGGGCACGGCTCCTCGTAATGGCTCACGCCCTCCTGCTCGAGCAAGCGCCCGACCTCGATGGCGCGGGCGGGCGAATAGCAGGAATTGGCATCGACGAGCTTGTCGATGCCGTCGCCGAGCGCCTTGCAGACGGTCGGCACGATCGCCTCGGTCCGGCCCGGCCATTCGTCGCGGTCCCGCCCCACTTCGGCACCGACGCGGAACTTGAACGCGTCGAACCCTTTTTCGTCGCGCAGCCGGACGAAACGCGCGGCCTCATCCTCCGGCGTGATGTCGCGCTTCATGGAGGAGGCATAGGCGCGCAGCTTTCCCGGTTTGCCACCGATCAGTTCGACGACAGGCTTGCCCTCGACCTTGCCGCGCAGATCCCACAGCGCGGTGTCGAGGCCGGTCATCGCCCGACGCAGATAGGAGCCCGGATATTTGTGCTCGCGCTCGAAGATGAGATCGAGCAGATCCTCGAAGTCGTAGGCCGGTTTGCCGAGCGCGTAGGGCGCGATCTGACGGTGGAAGATCGTGCAGGTGATGTCGGCATTATAGGTCGACACCTGTCCCCACCCCTGGGCACCGGTGTCGGCGGTCACGCGGACAAAGCCAACAAAGCTGTCGCAGAAGGTCTCGAGCCGGACGATTTTCACGCGTGGTCCTCCAGAATGAGCTCGCCCGCCCGGGCGCCGACCATGATCGACGGGGCATTGGTGTTGCCGGAGATGATGTTGGGAAAGACGGATGCGTCGACGACGCGGAGCCCCGCGACGCCGTGCACGCGCAGGCGTGGATCGACGACGGCCACGGCGGGGTCCGGCCCCATCCGGCAGGTGCAGCTCGGATGATAGACCGTCCCGCTGCGCTCGCGCATGTCCGTGATCAGCGCCTCGTCGCTCTGCACCGACGGGCCCGGGCGCAATTCCTCGACGATCTCGGCGGCGAGCGCCGGCATCGAGGCGAGGCGGCGGACGAACTTCACCGCATCGAGCATTTCCTTGACGTCATGATCGGTCGCATAGGCGCGGGCATCGATGCGTGGCGCCGCCAACGGGTCGGTGCTCGCCAGAGCGATCGAGCCGCGGCTCGTCGGTCGGCAGTTGGACAGGCCGATCGAGAATCCCGGAAAGGGATCGGGCGTGAGCAGCGGCCGTTCGCCGACGGCCGGGCGCAGGGTGGAAAGCGCCTGCAGATAGAGCTGCATGTTCGGGCGCGTCTGCGACGGATCGGTGCGAAAGAAGCCGCCGCCGTGGTTGAGGCTCGTCGCAAGCGGGCCGCGCCCGGCGAAGACGTACTTCATGCCGGCGATGAGTTTTCCCCACCAGGGTCGCAGTTCCTGGTTCAGGGTCGGCCGGCGGGCCTTGAAGGTGTAGTTGATGCCGACATGATCCTGAAGGTTCCGCCCGACATGGCGATTGTCGACCCTCGGCGTGATGCCGAGCGCACGCAGATCCTCCGCCGGGCCGATGCCCGACAGCAGGAGCAGCTGCGGCGAGTTGACCGCGCCGGCGGACAGGATCACCTCCCGCCCCGCCCGCACCGTGACGGTTTCGCCGTTGCGGCAGAGGGACACGCCGACGGCCCGTCCGCCGTCGAAGACGAGACCCGTGACCTGCGCGCCGGTCACGACCCGCAGATTGGAGCGGCGCATCGCCGGGCGCAGAAACATGCGCGAGGCCGAAGCCCGGCGGCCACCCTTGGTCGTGATGCGATAGGGGCCGACGCCTTCCGGATCGAGAGCGTTCAGATCGGGGTTGAACCGCAGCCCGGCCTGTTGTCCGGCGGCGAAAAAGGCGCGGCACAGCGGGTGCAGATCGCGCGAGACATCCGTGACGGGCAGCGGCCCGCCTTGGCCGTGGATCGCGGGATCGCCGGCCGGATCATCCTCGAGCGCGCGATAGACGCGCAGCACGTCCCGCCAGCCCCAGCCGGGATTTCCGGCCGCGGCCCAGTCCTCGTAATCCTCGGGCTGGCCGCGGATATAGACCATGGCGTTGATGCTGCTCGACCCGCCGAGCACTTTTCCACGCGGCCAGTAGTCCGGCTTGTTGCCGAGACCGGGATCGGGCTCGGTGACATAGGCCCAGTTGACGGCCTTGTCATAAAAGGTCTTGCCGTAGCCGAGCGGGATCTGGATCCAGAGGCGGTGATCGGTGCCACCAGCCTCGAGCACCAGAACAGAGTGTCTGCCGGAGCGCGATAACGCCTCTGCCAGAACGCACCCGGCGGATCCCGCGCCGACAATGACGAAATCCGCTTCCACCCGACCAGTCCCCGCAAACGACGCCCATGCAGCCAGCGACGGCCGCATGGCTCTCGCTCGATATGGCCGATTCCTGTCCATCGCACGACAAGATCCGGCACGCACGCGGGCAGCGCCTAAGCTACGGCTAGCTGGCGAGCCCCTGGGGCAGGTTTTTGGGGCGCTCGCTAGCCGCAATCTGCCGGAAGGCCTGGCGAATGTCGGCATCGCTCATTTTCTCGAACGCCTGACGATCTGCCGGCCTCGGGGCATAGAATCGGCGGCGGCGGCGTGCCCGCAGGCGAAGCGCGGCCTCGCCCACGGTCCAGGGTAGGTGAAGACTGCGCAGCACGGCAAAAAGCGGCGCCGTGGTTGCGCCGGTCAGAACCGTCATCATCGCCGAGAGATCAAGCCCCGTGAGCACCGTCAGAACCGTCGCGAAATCGATCGCCCGATCCTCGTCGGCCAGGATCACGAGTTCGGTTCCGAGATCGGTCGTGCCGTGACGGACGTCACGCAAAAGATCCTGGATGCCGCTGCGCTGGGGTGCCCGCTCGCGGGTCGCCCTGGCGATCAGCCTCTGCAGCATGTCGCCCGCCATGCGCCGGCGCCTCGTCTCGTTGGCCTCGCGAAACAGGCCCGCCAGACTGAGGTTGAGGCTCGACCGGAACTCGCTTTCGAGCTGGGTGGGACGGTCTGAGCGGCACAGAAGTTCGAGCTGCAGGCGCTCGTCCTCGTAGGCACGTCGGATAAGGACGCTGAAGGCGTAGAGCGACAGATGCGCACCCGGATTGCCGACGACGAGGGCGAGCACGGTGTTGCTGCCACAGCGGACGAGCACGTCCGACACAGCCTCGGAAATCGTCCGCCGCCGACCGATCGCGACGAGATGCGGCTCGGAGAAGCTCAGCGCCACCTCGATCAGATCCTGCTCCGTCAAAACCGTCGACAGCTGCAACACCGGCTGGGCGACCTCGATCGCGTCGCAGGCGAAGAAGACGATGATCTCGTGCGGCGCCGTCGCCTCCGTGGCGAAAAGTCCCGCGACCTCGGCGCGCGCCGAAGGCTCGAGCTGTCCGGCGGCGCGGATGACGATTTCCTCGAACAGCGTCGACTCCGCTTCGGAGCGGGCCGAGGCGCCCGTGAAATAGGCATGCGTGAGCTTACGCAGCAAAGCCAGACGACCGGCGCGCGATCCGTCATGCGCAAGATCCAGCAGGTGGAGGGACATTTCTGGGTACCGTTTCGAACGAGCGCGGCAAACTAGAAGCCCATTCACAAATGCTTCGTTGCATCGACCAAGATTTCTGATGAAGAGAAATCAAGGATTTTCCGATGATTCATGGGGATATGTACTTACGTCACGTCAACTCGACTTAATTCGACTTAATCCGTTTATCGACACCTCGGCCTGCGGGTGCCCCGCCCTCGTGACATCATGAAACGTTTCATTGCGATCCTGCCCGCGGGCGCATCCAGGGCGCGGCGTGAGCCGCCGCTCCGGACGGCACACGATTCACAGGCCCAACCTGTTGAACCGCCCCAATTCAGGACAAACCCGTCCGATCTCGTTAGTCGATCCTTAACCCTGTGATCACGTCGTCGGACGGCCCGGTGCGCTGATCGTGAACGGGGACGGCCCCGGCCCGGTCCACAAGGCGCAGGGACGCGCCCGCCGCTGGTCCTATACGGCGCCGCCCGATTGCCGCTAGGGTCGCCGCGACCGGGGCGGATCGCCCCGGACGGAAGGGCAGCGGGCATGAAGATCACCGGACTGAAGACGTTCATCGTCGGCAACCCACCCCCCTATACGGGCGGGCGCTATTTCATCTTCCTCAAGCTCGTGACCTCGAATGGGATCGAGGGCGTCGGTGAGGTCTACAATGCAACGTTCGCGCCCGGCGTGATCACGTCAATGATCGAGGACGTGTTCGAGCACCATGTGCTCGGCATGGACCCGTTCCGGATCGAGCGCTTCTGGCGCGACGTCCATGGCCGAGGCTATTCGCAGCGCCCCGATATCTCGCTGATGGGCGTCGTGTCCGGGCTCGAAATGGCGCTCTGGGACATTGTCGGCAAGGCCGTCGGCAAGCCGGTCTACGAGCTCCTCGGCGGCAAGGTGCATGAGCGGCTGCGCGCCTACACCTATCTCTATCCACGCCGCGACGAAGGTCACGCCTACAGCGATCCGGCTGTCTATCGCGATGCCGACGTGGCCGCCGAGCGGGCGGTCGACTATGTCCGCGAGGGCTTCACCGCCGTGAAGTTCGACCCGGCCGGCACCTTTTCGACCTTCGACCCGCGCCAGCCGAGCCTCGAGCGGCTCGCGCTGTCGGAGCGCTTCTGCAAGCGGATCCGTGAGGCAGTCGGCACCTCCTGCGACCTGTTGTTCGGCACCCATGGCCAGTTCACCACGTCCGGCGCCCTGCGGCTGGCCAGGTGCCTCGAGCCCTATGATCCGCTCTGGTACGAGGAACCGGTGCCGCCCGAAATGCCGGAAGAAATGGCAATCGTCGCGCGGCAGACGACGATTCCGATCGCGGCCGGCGAACGGCTCACCACGAAGTATGAGTTCATGCGCCTGCTTGACCAGCGCGCCGCCTCGATCCTGCAGATCAATCTCGGCCGTGTCGGCGGCCTGCTCGAAGCCAAGAAGATCGCCGGCATGGCGGAGGCCCGCTATGCCCAGATCGCCCCGCACCTCTATTGCGGTCCGATCGTCGGGGCAGCGAATATCCAGATCGCGGCCTGCTCACCGAATTTCCTCATTCTGGAGAGCATCGAGGACTGGACGGGCTTTCATGCGTCGATCCTGAAAAAGCCGATCCGGTTCGAGGCGGGCTATGTCATCCCGCCGACGGAGCCGGGCCTTGGCGTCGAGCTCGACGAGGCGGTGGCGCTCGCCCACCCCTATACGGGCAAGAGCCTGCACCTCGTCCCGACCTTCGGCCCGGTCGGCCTCGACCAGTAAGAATGGCGCCTTGAGAGAGAAACACCCATGAAATACGCCTTCATCGGCCTCGGCAATCTGGGAAAACATCTTGCCGCAAGCCTGGTTCGCCATGGCTTCGACGTGACGGTCTGCGACCTGAACAAGAGCGCGGCAGCGTCCCTTCTCGCGGCGGGCGCCCGCTGGGCCGACACGCCGAAGGAGGCCGCGGCCGGCGTCGACGCCGTCATCACCTGCCTCCCCTCCCCGGCTGCCTCCACCCGCGTGCTGACCGGTCCGGGCGGTGTGCTCGAGGGCCTGCGCAAGGGCGGCACCTGGATCGAGATGAGCACGAACGACCAGCACGAGATCGAACGGATCGCGGCGCTGGCGGCGGAAAAGGGCATCGACACGCTGGAGGCGCCGGTCACGGGCGGCGTTCATCGCGCGGCGGCGGGCGACATCACCATTCTGATCGGCGGCGACGAGACGGTCTTTGCGCGGCACCGCCCCGCCTTCGAGGCGATGGGCGGCGAGATCCTGCACATGGGTCCGCTCGGCAAGGCGGCCGTGATCAAGGTGATCACCAACATGCTCGCCTTCATCCATCTGGTCGCGGCCGGCGAGGCGCTGATGCTCGCAAAGCGCGGCGGTCTCGATCTGACCAAGGCGTTCCACGCGATCAAGGCGAGTTCCGGCAACTCCTTCGTCCATGAGACCGAGAGCCAGGTGATCCTGAACGGCTCCTACAACATCAACTTCACGATGGATCTCGCCTGCAAGGATCTCGGCTTCGCGATGAAGTTCGGCCAGGAGTTCGGCGTGCCGCTCGATCTTGCCGGCATGACCTATCAGACCTTCATCCGCGCCCGCGAAGCGTTCGGCGGTGACGCCTGGTCGTCACAGGTGGTGAAGCTTCTGGAGGACGCGCTCAAGACCGATCTGCGCGCGCCGGGCTTCCCGGCCGAACTCCAGTAGCAATCACCGATTGCCGTCGGCGTCGTCTGCTGCCGCCGGCGCTCGCGCCGTCACGATCAGCCGCGATAGAACGAGCGCCGCCGCCGCGCAGAGCGCGATCGAGACGACCATCGGGGTTGCCGAGCCGTTGAAGAACGGGCCGGCGGCCGCGATGATGACACCGCCCGCCACCATCTGCAGCGTGCCGCCGAGCGACGAGGCGAGACCGGCGACGTCGCCATGCTCGTCGAGCGCCATCACCATGGTCGCCGGGATCACGAGGCCAAGGCAGACATTGCCGAGGAACAGCAAGCCGACGATCACGAACAGGCTGCCGAGCCCCGCCAGTACCAGCGCCAGCAGCACGAAGGCGCAGGTCGCAAAGCCAATCACCGCACGGCTCACGACCCGCGCCATGCCGTAGCGCTCGCCGAGCGTCGCCGCGAACTGCGTTGCGGCGAAGAAGCCGATCGCGTTGAGCGCAAAGGCGAGGCTGAAGCCGAAGGCGGAGAGGCCGAACTGCTGGGTGTAGACGAAGGAGGCGCTGGCGATGAAGACGAAGAAGCTCGCCATGCCGAAGCCGCCGACGAAGGTCAGCACCAGAAAGGTCCGATCGGTGAGAAGCCGCCGGGCATCGCGCAGCAGCGTGCGGGCTTCGATCGGCACGCGATTGGCGGGAGCGAGGGTCTCCGGCAGCTGGAAGAACAGCAGCACGAGGCTCAGGCCGGACGCGACCGCGAGCACGAAGAAGATGTCGCGCCATCCGCCGACGAGGAGCAGAAGACTGCCCGCCAGCGGCGCCAGCATCGGCGAGATGCTGATCACGAGCATGATCGCCGCCATCAGGCGCGTTGCCTCCGTGCCGGTGTGCAGGTCACGGATGACCGCACGCGGCACCACCATGGCGGCAGCCGCCCCGAGCCCCTGGACGAAGCGCCAGGCGGCGAGGCTCTCGATCGACGGCGCGAGCGCCGCGCCGATGGACCCCATGAAGAAGATGACGAGCCCGACATAGAGCGGCGGCTTGCGGCCATAGCGGTCGGCCAGAGGTCCATAGACGAGCTGCGCCGCGCCGAAGGCGAGGAAATAGGCCGTCAGCGTCATCTGCGTCGCCGCGACGCTCGTGCCGTAATCGGCGGCGATCGTCGGCAGGGCCGGCAGATACATGTCGATGGCGAAGGGACCGATCGCCCCCATCAAGCCGAGGACGAGCGCCAGGCGGAGCATGGCGGGAGACATGGCGACACCCATACGTGCACGGAACCCGCACCGGGAGTGGTGTCGGGGTATGGGTTGTCGCACGGTTCACGCCATCGACAAGCGCATTTTGCTCATGGGTCGTTCGCGTTTGCGTGATGACCGGCGCGCGTGGCGCCGGCGGTTCAGGCCGACTTCAAGCGGCTGATGAAGGCCGCGACCTGCGTCTTCAGCGCCTCGGACTGGCGAGACAGATCCTGCGACACGGCCAGAACCTGCGCGGCGGCGCTGCCCGTCTCGCTCGTCGCCTCGTGCACGCCCGAGATGGTGCGTGCCACCTCCTCGGTGCCCTGCGCCGCCTGCTGGACGCTGCGCGCGATGTCGCGGGTGGCACCGCCCTGCTGCTCGACGGCGGCGGCGATCGAGCCGGCGATGTCGCTCATGCGGCGGATCGTGTCGCCGATCGAGCGGATGGCGTCGGCCGAGCCCTGCGTCGCGTCCTGGATGGTGGCGACCTGCGAGGAAATGTCTTCGGTGGCCTTGGCCGTCTGGTTGGCGAGCGTCTTCACCTCGCTCGCGACGACGGCGAACCCCTTGCCGGCCTCGCCGGCGCGGGCGGCCTCGATCGTGGCGTTGAGGGCGAGGAGGTTGGTCTGCTCGGCGATCGCCTGGATCAGCGTCACCACCTCGCCGACCCGCTGGGCGGCGACGACGAGGTCCTTGATGCGGCTGTCGGTGCGGCCGGCCTCCGCCACGGCGCTCGCGGCGATGGCGCTCGACTGCTCGACTTGGCGGGCGATCTCGCCGATGGAGGCGGAGAGTTCCTCGCTCGCCGCGGCGACGGCCTGGACGTTACCGGCCGCGACGTCGGTCGCGGAGGCGACGGTCGCGGAAAGGCCCGAGGCCTGGGAGGCGGCGCCGTCGAGAACGCGCGCCGAGGACTGCATCTGGCTCGCGGCCGAGGCGACGCCGTTGACGATGCCGCCGACCGCCTGCTCGAACTCATCCGCCAGCCGGTGCATCATCGCGCGGCGCTCGCCGGAGGCGCTCGCGGCCTGCTCGAGTTCCCGCGCAGCATCCGCCGCCGACTTCGCCTTCAGCGCATCGCGGAAGCGGGCGATCGAGCCGCCGATCGACCCGATCTCGTCGGCGCGCGCGGCGACGGCGACCTCGGCGTCGTAATCGCCCTTCGCCATCCGGTCGACCGTGACGGCGAGCGAGCGCAGCGGCGTGCCGACGAGGAGGCGCAGCAGGCCATAGAGCGCCAGGCCAACGATCAGCGTCGACACCGCGATCAGGCCGATGAGCGAGCGCGTCGTCTCGGTGACCGGCTTCATCAGCGTCGCGGTCGGCACGGCGACGACGACGGCCCAGCTGTCGGCGGTCTGGCCGGCTGAGATCGGCAGCGCGACATAGCGCCAGGAGGCGCCGTCGGCGCCCGTCGCCTCGACCTCCTGCGCCTTGCCCGCGCTGATCGCCGTCTTGGCGACGGTGGCGAGCGGGGCGTCGAACTCGGCCAGCGGCTTGCCGCGCGCCTTGGTGTCGGGATGCGAGACGGCGAGGCCGCCCGCGGAGACGAGGGCGACATAGCCGTCGCCGAAGGGCTTGATGCGCTCCATCTCGGCGTTGATCTCGGCAAGGTCGAGATCGATGCCGCCGGTGCCGACGAAGGTTCCGTCGACCTTCACGGGTGCGTTGAAGGACGTCATCAGCACGTCCTTGCCGGCGACGGGGTAGATGTAAGGCTCGATCGCCATGGCGCGGTCGAGCTTTTTGGGCAGCAGGTAATAGTCGCCCGCGCCCTCCTTGTCGTAGTCGACGAGGATCTCGCGCTTGATTTCGCCGCCGCCGCGGTTCCAGTAGGGCACGTAGCGGCCCGTTGCGTCGTGGCCCTCCTTGCCGGCGAACTCGGCGTCCTTGCCGTCGAGCGCGTTCGGCTCGAAGCCGACCCAGGTGCCGAGCACTTCCGGGTTGCGCTCCAGGAAGGTTTTGAGCATCGCGTCATAGGCGGCGCGGTCGGTGATGCCGGCGCCGCGCATCGCGGCGGCCGCGTTGACGATCCCGCTCGCGACCTTCGCGGCCGTGTCGAGGCGCTGGCGCACGGCGAGCGACTGCGTCTGCGCCGTCTCGGTGTGGATGAGCCGCGTCTCCTTCTCCACCGTGCTCGCGACCTCCCGCACGACCAGTGTCGTGCCCACGGCGAAGACGGCGACGAGCGCGAGGCCCGCCAGAAGCGAGGCCTTGAGAGACAGGGACCGAAGACGCACGACACCCTCCTGAGGCGGACAGAGGGCCTGAACCTCGCGGATTCGTCTTAATCTTTGGTAACGGGATGCCGTCTAATCGGTTTTACCAAACCCGCCGCTCAGCCGGCCTTCTGCGGCCGGCCGACGCTGTCATAGGTGAAG
This sequence comes from Labrys sp. (in: a-proteobacteria), assembly GCA_046344875.1. Taxonomy (GTDB): domain Bacteria; phylum Pseudomonadota; class Alphaproteobacteria; order Rhizobiales; family Labraceae; genus Labrys. Next base: position 77,854 of record JBKDKQ010000055.1, read on the forward strand.
CCGCGGCGCAGCAGATCGTCCGGGCGATAGATGTTGCGCAGGTCGACCAGGATCGGCGCGCGCAGCGACTGCTTGACGCGGTCGAGGTCGAGCGCGCGGAACTCGTCCCACTCGGTCACGATCACGGCGGCGTCGGCGCCGTCGATGCAGTCATAGGCGTTGTCGGCATAGGCGATGTCGGCCATCATCTTGCGCGCCTCGTGCATGCCCTCCGGGTCATAGGCGCGGACCTTCGCGCCCCGGTCGAGCAGCGACAGGATGATCGGGATCGCCGGGCTCTCGCGCATGTCGTCGGTGTTGGGCTTGAAGGTGAGACCGAGGATCGCGATCGTCTTGCCCGCCACGTCGCCACCCATCGCGCCGACGATTTTGCGCGCCATCGCGCTTTTGCGCGCGTCGTTGACGCTCACCACCGATTCGACGATGCGCAGCGGCGCCCCAAAATCCTGGCCGGTGCGCAGCAGCGCGAGCGTGTCCTTCGGGAAGCACGAGCCGCCATAGCCCGGCCCCGCATGCAGGAACTTCGAGCCGATGCGGTTGTCGAGGCCGATGCCGCGCGCGACCTCCTGCACGTTCGCGCCGGCCTTCTCGCACAGGTCGGCGATCTCGTTGATGAAGGTGATCTTGGTCGCGAGAAAGGCGTTCGCGGCGTATTTGATCAGCTCGGCCGTGCGGCGCCCGGTGAAGAGCAGCGGCCCCTGGTTGAGGTGGAGCGGGCGGTAGACATCCGCCATCACGGCGCGGGCGCGATCGTTCTCGGTGCCGACGACGATGCGGTCCGGCCGCTTGAAATCGTCGATCGCTGCGCCCTCGCGCAAGAATTCGGGGTTGGAGACCACGGCGACGTCGGCCTCGGGCCGCGTCTCGCGGATGATGCGCTCCACCTCGTCGCCCGTCCCTACCGGCACGGTGGACTTGGTGACGACGACGGTGAAGCCGTCGACCGCGAGCGCGATCTCGCGCGCCGCCGCATAGACGAAGGAGAGGTCCGCATGGCCGTCGCCGCGGCGCGACGGCGTGCCGACCGCGATGAACACGGCATCCGCCGCCTTCACCGCCGGCGCGAGCTCGGTGGTGAAGGAGATGCGCTTTTCACGCACGTTGCGCGCCACTAGGTCCTCGAGCCCCGGCTCGTAGATCGGCATGCGCCCGGCGATCAGGCTCGCGATCTTGGCCGGATCCTTGTCGACGCACACGACCGTATGTCCGAAATCCGCGAGGCACGCGCCGGTGACCAGCCCGACATACCCCGTCCCGATCATCGCAATCCGCATGCCCAGCCCCTTCGCTCGCCCTACCGCAATGCAGCACGCTCATAGCCCCGAGGGCGGTGCATCGTCCAGCGCAGCCGAAATAAACGATTAATTGTAGAGGGAACATCGATTATTCAACAACTTCGCAGTCGCGGCATTTACATTTCCCAATATATTTGTAACATCACCGCGCACTCTCTTGATTCATTTATTTCATTACCTTTCCCGTCAATCTCCATGACAAAATCTAAATTATTGACCGCCCTCATGATTGCCAAAAGAAATCATGCCTTTTTGGCAACTGCGATCGACGGCCTCTTGCAACAGACCTTTTCCGACCATCTTTTATTGATCGTGCATGATTCATCAAATAATCGCTTATCCGAAATACTTTACAATTATCAGGCTAGAGAACCGACTCGTATTCGTATCTTAGAAAATCGAGGTTTTAGCCTGGTGGACGCATTTAACTATGGCCTTTCGCAGGTATCAACGCCGTACACTGCGCAGGTCGACTGCAGTAGTGTTTCTCACTGCACACGCTTTGCTATTCAACTCACTATTTTGAACAGGACCCCCGAAATCGGTTTGGTCGGAACGCAGTCCCAATTGATTGACGAGAACGGCAATCTCATTGCAGGAACCGAAACAAGATATCCACTGCAACACAAAATCATAACGCACCAAATAGAAAAACGGTTTCGCGCCATCTGTAACTCTTCGGTCATGTTTCGAACTGATTTAATGATCAAAACTGGTGGATACAACCGTATTGACGAATACTCTCAAAACAATCAACATTGGCTTCAAATATCAAAACGATCACAGATTGCTAATTTGCCAAACATACTTGTGTATAATCGAATACGCAACGTACCCATTTTATAGATACAAAATCGTATAGTCTGTTTCGCTTTACACCTTCATTGCGCTCGTAACAATATTGTTTCGAAGCCAAACAATCTGGACCAGAACATGATTGACCTATTAGTTGTTGGAACTGGGTTTTATGGCGCCACAGTCGCTGAACGCGCGGCGACAGCGGGATTAAAATGTCTGGTTGTTGAACAGCGCAATCATATCGGCGGAAACGCCTATACAGAAATTGACCCGCACACTGGCATCGAAGTACATCGATACGGTGCGCACCTCTTCCATACATCAAACACCAACGTATGGAACTATATTAATACATTCACCTCATTTACCAATTACCAGCATCGTGTCTTTACGCGCTACAAAGACAAAATCTTTTCAATGCCAATCAACTTATCGACAATGTGCCAGTTCTTTGAAAAAGCACTTACACCGGGCTCAGCTCGGGAGCTTATTGCTTCACAGACCGCCGAGCTATGTAATCGAGATCCATCCAATCTCGAAGAAAAGGCTATTTCACTGATTGGTCGGCCTCTATATGAAGCCTTTATCCATGGCTACACCGTCAAGTAATGGCAAACAGATCCACGCGATTTGCCTGAAAGCATCATAACACGCTTACCGGTACGCTATACTTTTGACAATCGCTACTTCAACGATCAATTCGAAGGCCTTCCAGTGAATGGTTACATCTATATATTTGAACGTATGCTCGATCATCCAAACATATCACTTCTTCTTGAAACAAATTATTTCGACATTAAAAATACAATAAAAGCTCACTACACTGCTTACACTGGCCCAATCGATAGATACTTCGATTATTGCTATGGCGAACTGGGATGGAGGACAATTGATTTCGAATTTATAAGATTAAACGAAAACGACTTCCAAGGCACCGCGGTCATGAATTACGCCGATCAGGATAATCCGTTTACACGCATCGTCGAATTTAAGCATTTTCATCCACATAGACAATATACTTCAAATAGAACGATCATTGCTCGCGAGTATTCTCGCTTCGCTGGTCGTGACGATGAGCCATATTATCCAATTGGTACCGAGAACGACAAGCGACGCTATCTTGCTTACCGCCAGTTAGCAGAAAACGAAGCAAACGTCCATTTCGGTGGGCGTCTTGGGACGTATCGCTATCTTGATATGCACCAGGCTATCGGAGCGGCATTGCGGGACAGCGAATGACGTTGCCCCCTGAATGCCCTCGTTCATAACCAGAATCCGTTCTGGTTGTGAAGCGCTACCCGATTTTGGGCCAGCCGTGGCTGGAATTTTCCGGGGTTAAGGCTCATCCCGGCGGGGTTGCCGGGGAGCCATTCATGAGCGCAATCGGCGCCTTGTTGCCGATCGCGCTGTGGGGCCGGACCTCGTTG
>JBKDKQ010000056.1:0-3630 GCA_046344875.1 Labrys sp. (in: a-proteobacteria)
GCGTGTCGCAAACCCGACCTTGCCCGACGATCCACCGATGACCACCCCCCGCGAAGCCGCCCGCCCGCTCCGGCCATATGGAGGCGCGCGGGCGGGCAGCTTCGCTACCGTCCAGCTACACCACCCGGTGGGACACGACCCTCGATCGGTCCGATCGCGATCTCTTCTCGCATGTCTTCACGGATGAGGAGTGCCGTTTCGAGAACGGGTCGGCGAGCGTGTGCGAGATCGAGATCAAGGCCAGAAGCTCGGATTACGCCCGACTCGTGGACGGCTTCAAGCGGGCGAAACTCGCGCGCTTTACCGTCGAGGAGGCCGGCGTGATGAAGATGGACTACGCCGTCACCCTGGTCGGCTTCACGCGTGCCCTGCGCTGAGCGCGGCGTGGGCATGTTGACCGATCACCGAAACCCTGCGCGTGCACGGCCGGCCGAGGGAGCATCACTCCCTCCGCCGGTCGTGCGACGGCCATACGGGATCGAAGGACCCCCGGAATGTTCGAGCCGGCTGCATCCCTGACGGGGAGGCGATACGACATCATCTGCGAGCGCGCGATCGGCCTCGACGGGTCGTTTCGCATGCCCATGGCCGTCTGGCGCTGGGCGACCGGCATCGAGCACACTTTTCCCGAGAGTGATGTGGCGGTCCTGTCGATCTTCCGCCGCGGCGCGAGCTTCGAAATGGTGAGCGGACCGCGCATCGGGGTGAGCGGAGGCTCCGTGCCGGCGAGCTACACGCTCGCTTCCGGTGTGCAGGCGCGGCGGTATCGCGCGAAGACCCCCTCCGGCGTGATGCAGTTCTACCTGCAGCGTGCCGACTTCGAGGAGTTCTGCGATCGCGAGGGGCACCCGCGCACGATCGACATGGAGCTCTTCGACCGATACTTCGACGTCGACGGCGAACTGCACCGTCTGGTTTCCTCCTACGCCTTCAAGCTGCTCGAACTCTCCGACGTCATGCTGCGGTCGGAGGCGGACGCCTGGACGATCCTGATCTATGCGCGCCTGCTGCGCATTACCGGCCTGACCGCGGGGCACGCCGGCTCGACGCGCTGGACCGCCAAGCTCAGCCAGCGCCAGCAGCAGCGCGTCATCGACCATGTCGAGGCGCGACTTTCCGACAACATCACGATCGGTGAGATCGCCGCACTGCTGGGATACTCGGAATCCTATCTGTCGCGCGCCTTCAAGAACTCGTTCAGCATGGCGCCGCACCATTACATCATGGATCGACGAATCCATCGCGCCAAACAGCTCATCCTCGAGGGACTGCCGCTGTCGGCGATCGCCGAGCAATGCGGATTCGCGTCCCCGCAGCATTTCTCCTTCGCGTTCCGCAACCATGTCGGATGTCCGCCGAGCCGGTGGCGCCGAGCCGCCGGTATCCATGGTGCCAACGATCCGCCGGCAGCCGCCGACAGTGAGGGATGACCCGCCGACCCATGCCGCCAAGGGTGCCAACGAAGCCGTGCCGAGCTGCCCGAATTCCACGATCACGGACCGGACAAATAACTTTCACCTGATTGTGAGACCTGCATGTGATCAATGTGAAGCACGCACCTCATAGTTTGTGTAAATTCATGTGTAGATACAAATCTAGCCGCATCCTGGTGAAGCACCGTGCTCTCAGCTGACGTCAGTATCCCGCCCACAGTGGCCCACTTGTTGAAGGTGGAACCCGTTATTCAACGTGTCGACCTGTTCGGCTCCGAGCATGGTTGGAAAGTACCGTGCGCCGTCATTCGATATCAGCGCGGTGTTGAGGTCACCTTGCCGGCAAGTTGCGATGCCGTTCTGTGCATATTTGGGCAGGGCGCCCTGTTCGAACGGCTCGACGGCCCGATGAAGGGGCGTCGCGGTGGTGGCCGGTCGCACTCTTTCGCCCTGGCCGGCGGGCAGGAGGACCGCAGTTATGTCGCGGTCGAGAATTCGCCCGTGACGCAGCTCTATCTGCAGCGTGGCCTGTTTGACGACATTCTCGCCGAGCGCGGCACGGTCGTGACGGCAGCCGACCTGATCGTCGATCGGATCTTTGCCGACGACCCGGCGATCGTGACACTGGTCAAGGACTACGCCGAGCGGGCGCGCGACATGGTCAATCCGCCGACGCGCCTCGAGATGGATGCGCGCGCCGTCGTGCTCGCCGCGACGATCATCCGACATTTCGAGACGACGGATCCCGCCGAGCCGGTGAAGCGCCGGACGCTGGGCGCCGTGGAGCTCGACCGGGTTCTGGACTACATCGAGGACAATCTCGGCGCCGACATCGGCCTTGAAGATCTGTCGGCCGTGGTCGGCGTCTCCGTCAATTACTTCGCGGCGCTGTTCAGGCAGTCGATGGGCACGACGCCGCACCAGTATCTGATCGCCCGCCGCATCGAATTCGCCAAGAGCCTGATCGACGGCGGCATTCCGCTGGCGCAGACGGCGCTCGACGCCGGCTTCTCGTCCCAGCAGCATTTCTCGTCGACGTTCCATCGTGTCGTCGGCTGCACGCCTCGGGCCTGGCAGACGCGGGCCGCGTGCCGGACGACCGGATGAGCGATCGGGCCATCGGGTCGCAGGCCCTCGCCAGGACCCGGACGCAGAACGGCCTCCGCCAGGCGAACCGCGGACGGGTTCGTCTGCCGAAGGAGCATAAGGCTGTCAGCGGAGGGGAGCGATTCGTTCAGGATCGGCCCACTGCGCCCCGGCCCGGGCGGCCGAAAGTGAGGCGCAGCACATCGCTTCCGCGCTCGAACGCGGCGGCGACGGCAAGGCTCCCGACCAGAAGCGCCGCGACATCACCGGGACCGTTCACGGTCAGCATTGCGCCGGCGACGAGCGTTGCAGCCACCGCCCAGACAAACCCGGCGAACAGGCTGCGTGTCTCCGCGAATTCGCGGGATGCGATCCAGTAGCTCATCGGCAGGAGCACGAGAAACACAAGCGCGAGCACCGCCTCCGCCGACCAGCACCCCATCGGCGAGCCGGCGACACAGGCGGCGAGCCCGTCAAACGCCGCACCCGATACAGGCGTCGGATTGTCCGGTCGCGACGCTCCCGCAAGGCTTCTGACGAGATGATGGACAACCAGGCCCGCCGCGCCCGATGCCGTCAGAAGCGCGGCATGAGTGAGCGAAAAACGCTGCAGCGGCGCGGGCTCTTCGGGATCATCCGGCCGATTGCCGGTTGGCGTGCACATCGGACACCCCTGTCGTGGACGCTGCCCATCCCGTCATGACCGAGAGAGCCGGGCTGGCGGATGGGGTGGCTGATAACGGGCGGGACATGGCGGCAGCATGCGCAAACGCATGCGCCGCCATCTCCGGATCACTTCGAGAAGAACGACCAGATCTGCGCCATCTGCTCATTACACTTGGCTGCATCGTTCTGCGAAAACATGGCTTTCATCGATTCGACCATCTTCATGGCCTCGCCGCGCTTGCCGCTGTCCTCGATCGAGGAGGCGAGCTTCTCAGCCGCGTCCACGGTCACGATCGAGCAGGTGATACCATCGGCCCTCATGATTGACCGATGTGTGCCCAGTTGCGCATTCCGATGGACGTGATGGTGTCGGGCAGCGCGACGAGGCTGTTCCAGGCTTCACATGCGGCGTCGATGATGTCGTCGTAGGTCTCGAAGACGCGGT
>JBKDKQ010000057.1:0-57004 GCA_046344875.1 Labrys sp. (in: a-proteobacteria)
TGGCCTTGCGAAACCATCACGTCGACCTGTCTCAGCTTCGCAACGATCTCTTCGGGCTTGTGGCGCTTTCTCGGCATTGTCGGTCCTCCTTCTGTCCAAAGACATACCTCAGGGTGGACCATTTCAATGGGGGTGGATCACCGAGGAGGTGATGATCCCCTACAAGGATACGCCCCTGACGGCGGTGGGCATCGCGCTGGCCTTCTGCCTGCTGGGTATGGCGATCTATGTCGCCTATGGCCGTTTCGTCGAGGGGCGAGAGGTCACGGAGCTTTCGACCCCCGGGATGGCGCGGGAATGGGTGATCGGGGCGCTGTTGGGTGCGGGCCTGTACACTGCCTGCGTGCTGGTCCTGATGGCGATGGGCATCTTCACGATCCAGGGGCTGAACCCGTGGGCCTTTCTGATCCCGGCCATCGGGATGGCCCTGAAATCAGGCGTCTTTGAAGAGCTGGTGTTCCGTGGCGTTCTGTTCAAATCCACCGAGGACATGCTGGGCAGCTGGGCGGCAATCATCATTTCTTCGGCAGTCTTTGGCTTTCTGCATCTTGTGAACCCCGACGCCACCATCGGCGGCGCCATTTTCATCACCATCGAGGCGGGTCTGTTGCTCGCTGCGGCCTATCTGGCCACGCGGCGGCTCTGGCTGTGCATCGGCTTTCACATGTCGTGGAACTATGTGCAGTCGGCGGTGTTTTCCGGCATCGTGTCAGGTGGCGTGGCCGAGCCCGGGCTTTTGCAGAAGACCATCGTGGGGTCGGACCTGATGACCGGCGGCAGCTTTGGCATGGAACGGTCGATCCTCGCCCTGCTCTTCGACACGACGGCTGGGCTTGTCCTGTTGTGGATCGCCTATCGCCGCGGCCACATCAGGCCCTTTTCTTTGTCGAAGAATAGCTGAGGGCCAAGGAGAACAGGGCCGCGACGAAGCTGCCGGCAATCGCGGGTCACGTGTCGGGGCCAGCAGACGCGCTGTCCGGTGAAGACGATGACGTCGCCTGCCGGAATGACCCAGTCACCAGCCAGAAACCGTCACTTCGGGAGCGGATCGGACGACCCAGTCGCGTCGGATCGTCGTGGCGCTTCCACGCCCCATCCTCGTCGCCGAACTGTTCATGCAACACCTCGCATCCGACGCCCTGGCAGGCGGTGCGACGCGCCTGCGCAGTCTCGTCGACCGCGGCACCCGGCACGGCCGGTTCGATGCCGGCGACGGCGTCGCTCATCTCGCCGGCAGCACGGCGGTGGCCGCCTCCTCGATCAACCCGCATTCGTCGAGCAGATCGAGCAGGGTGTAGCGACTGCGCAGGAACCGCGCCTTCAGGATGGTTCGGTGGAGATAAGCCGGATCGACGCCGATGTCGGCGGCATCGATCGGCGCGCCCGCGCGCGAAAGATGCCGGGCCATGCGCTCGGCGGTCCAGACGCGGGCGCGCAATCGCTGCGAGAGTGTCGGCCAGAGCTCGAGCAGGCGGGCGAGCCGGGTCTCCAGCACCACGCCCTCAGCATGCTTGGCCCGGGTTTCGACCGTAGCGCGCGTCGCGATCTCGCCCGGGCCGAAGCGCGCGAGGCTCTCGGCCTCCTTGGCCGCGAGGCTCGGCGCCGCCGCCGCGCGACGGGCCGGATCGATCCCCGTCAGATCGCGCGCCAGAAGCCAGTCATACAGTCGCAGAACAACCATCGTGCCGACGGCGACACAGGCGCCATGGCTCACCCGCTCGCCCTCATGGTGCAGGTCGTCCATCTCCCACAGATGCGCGATCTGATGGTCCGCGCCAGAGGCCGGCCGCGAGGAGCCGTGCGCCTCCATGGCGAAGCCGACCAGGGTCAGCCCGAGGAACAGTCCTTCCATCGCATCCGGGTCGCCGGCGGCAATGCGGTCGGGGTGCGAGAGCCAGCCCTCAAGTCCGTCCTGCACCATCGGCCAGGCGACCGTGTCGATCGGCTCGATGCCGAGTGCGTCGGCGATGATCCAGTCCCCGCCGGCGGGCACCTTGCCGGCGAGATCGCCATAACCCCAGCCGGTCATCTCGGGAGGAGCCGCGCCCATCACGTCGAGATCGGCAACGAGTGCCCGCGCCGGGCGGCAGGGGATCGTCTTCTTGAACCCTTTTTCGGTGAGCGGCGCGCCGGCGGAGCTGTACCCGTCCATGCTGGCGGCCGTGGCAACGCACAGATAGGGGATGCCGGCGGTGAAGGCCGCGTACTTCACGACGTCGTTCATCACGCCCGAGCCGATCGCGATCGGCGTCTCGCCGGGGCGCAGTTCGGCGCGCAGCGCATCGGCGAGATCGACCGAGGGCTTGGGACGCGGCTGTGCGGGGATGACGTGGCGGCGTGTCGCGATGCCGACGGCAGCGAGCGAGGCTTCGACGCGCGGCCCCGCCGCGGCCCAGCCGCGATCATCCGCAAAGAGGAGCGCCGGCCCGCCGAAATGGCGCCTGTAGATCGCGCCGGCCTCGTCGACGACGCCACGTCCGATGAGGACCTCGGCGATGTTGGCCGAGCGCGCGACGGCCCGCGCGATGAGATCGGCGCCGGTCATGCCACAACCCCGTCAACGGCTGGCCCGCACCCATCGCCGCTCGGACGGATCCCACGCCCCACCGCTCCGGTCGGCATCAGACCGGGCGACACGCCGTCGACGGCCCTGTTCGCCTTCATCCCGAAATCCTTGACTTCCCACGCCTTCGTGTCCGGATACAGCGCATTGGACCGGAACACCATGGCGACATCGACCCTGATTGTCGGACCAGTCTTGATCTTGGCGGCCTGAGCGCCGAAGAACCTCGCCCGGGGCCTCGCCATGAGTGCGGGCAGTCAGGATTGATCATGGCACGCGCGCCGAAGCATCTACAGATCGATACGGAGGAGCGGTTCCTCGCACAGGTCGCGTGGGCTTATCACGTCGAGGGCCTGACACAGGAGAAGGTGGCCGAGAAGCTCCGCGCGACGCGCCTTCGGGTGAACAAGGCACTGTCGGATGCGCGTGCGCGTGGCCTCATCCGGATCACCTTCAACACCGCCTTTTCCGCCTGCGCGGAACTCGAGGCAGCGCTGAGTGGCCGGTTCGGCCTGCGACAGGCCTATGTCGCTCCCGCGCCGCTCGAACGTCGCGACGTCCAGATGATCACCGGCGCGGCGTTGGGCAATCTCCTCTCCGAGACGCTCGCCGATCCGACGGTCAGAACCTTCGGCATGTCGTGGGGCGGCACGCTTAACGTCGCGACCCGGTTCATCACCGCCATGAAGCGGCCCGATCTCGAGGTGATCAGCGTCATGGGCGGTCTCACGCGCGGCTCGGATCTCAACAGCTTCGAGATCACGACGCGTCTCGCCGGTCTCCTCGGCGCCCGGCACAGCTACTTCACCGCCCCGCTCTACGCCGGTTGCCGCGAGAGCCGTGACACGATCATGCAGCTCGACGTCTTCCGCGACGTGTTGGAGAAGATCCGCCGCGTCGACGCGCTCGCCATCGCGGCGGGCGACATCTCCAAGCTGTCGCTCCTGATGCGCGACGCCTTGCCGTCCGACGTCACCATGGAGGATCTTATCGCCCGCGGGGCGGTCGGGGACGTGCTCGGCGTCGTCATTGATGCGGAGGGCCATCCGATCGACCATCCGATCAACGAACGGGTCATCGGCATCGGGCTCGGCGATCTTGCCTCGATCGACAACGTCATCCTGGCCGCGGGTGGCGCGCACAAGGTCCCCGTCATTCGTGCCATTCTCAAGCGCGGCGTGATCAACACGCTCGTCACCGACGAAGCGACGGCGCGCATGCTTCTGGATCGTGGCTGATGGCCGGCCAGATCGGCATCGACCCCGGCCCACCGGGCGTCAAGGCCGCCCGTGATCGGCCGATCGTTCGGGCTGGCGCCGAGGGGCCGGTCGATCTGGCTCTCGTGCTCGCGACCGATTGCTCGAGCAGCGTCGATGCCGCCGATTTCAGGCTCCAGATGGCGGGGATCGCGCATGCCCTGCGCAATCCCATGCTGGCCGCAGCGATCGCCTCGGGGCTGCATGGACGCATCGGGCTCACGCTGGTGCAATGGTCGAGCCGTCGCAAGCAGAGCGTGACGCTTCCCTGGCGCATCCTCATCGACCTCGATGATCTCGACCGGGCGGCCGGCGAGGTCGAGGCGACCATGCGCGTCTGGGAACCAGGTGGCACGGGACTGGCTGCGGCGATCGATTTCAGCGCCGACATCCTGGCGCGGCTGCCCTTCGCGGCCGAACGGCTGGTGATCGACGTGTCCGGCGACGGTGAGGAGAACGATGGCGGCGACGTCGCCACGGCACGCGACCGCGCCGTACGCGCCGGCATCACCATCAACGGCCTGCCGATCACCTATGGCTCGCGGCGACTTCTCACCTATTACTCGACCATTGTGGCTGGCGGGCCCGGTGCCTTCGTCATTGCAGCCGACACGATCTCAGACTTTCGTCGCGCCATGACGGAAAAGCTCCTTCGGGAGGTGTCGTCGCCGTCGAAGGCGGCGACGATCGACGCACCGCCGCACACAACCGAGCGGGTCTAGGCCGGATCTTGCCCTTGGCAGGAGATCAGCGCGCCCGCGGCGCGAAACGACGACATCGCCCGACCCCGTGCGGAGTCTGGCGACGACTGGATCGCCGGCAACGATGCGTCCACGTCCCGAAGTATCGCGCCCAATCAGCCGAGCATGACATCGGGCCGGCAGGCCGATCACCTCTCGGCGGCGATCGCCTCGATCACGTCGGCGGCAGCCTCGAGACCGCGGGCTACACCCTTTGTTTCACAATAGGCGATGGCGGCGGCGCCGAACCGCGCGCGCCGCCCGGAATCGGCGAGATGGGCGAGAGCAGCATCGAGGTGACCCGCCTCGAAGGGCTCGGCGAGGATGAGACCGGCCTCAGCCGCCCGCACATGTTCGGCAAAGCCACAGACAGCGCTGACGATCACCGGCAGGCCGTTCGCCATGGCCTCGAGGATCACCTGCCCGGTAACGTCGAGCCGCGCCGGATGGACGAGAAGATCGGCGACGGCCATCACCTGGGGCACGTCGTCGCGATGGCCGAGCCAGCGGATGTGCTCGCTGACGCCGAGCTGCCGCGCGCGTGCGACATGCGGTGCCGCCTTTCTGTCGGCCGCCGGCAGGCCGACGACGAGGAGGCGTGCCTTGCGGTTGCGGGCGAGCGCTTCGATCACCCGGTCGAGCCCCTTGGTGAGGGGCTGCGTCGCGACCCAGAGCCAGACGACGGGATCAGGCCCGACGCCGATCGCCCGCCGCGTCGCCGCCCGGCGCTCGGGCGGTTCGCGCAGGTCCGGGCGCGCCCTGTCCGGCGCGATGGCGGGTGGCAACTGCCGAAGACGCGACGGCGGCGTGCCCCAGGACCGGCTGTAATCGGCCCCGACGCTCTCGGCTAGGATCAGCGCGACCGTCGTCGCTTCCGGGCCGAAGCAGGCCCGCTCGAGGGCAAGACGGGCACGGTGGCGCGGCAGGAGGCGCTGCCAGAACGGGATCTTTCGCGCCGCGTGGCACGGGTCGGCGGCATAATAGACGTCGAGACCCGGCAGCTTGTTGAAGCCGATGACGAGATCGGCCTTGCCGGCCACCGCAGCCGCGAACGCCGCGCCAAACGCCGCATCGAGCCCGTGATTGGTTCGCGCCCGAACCGGCAGCAGCGTCACCGGGCGCGGCGCGCGCCAGGGCGCCACGGTCCGGGCGGCATAGAGCGTGACCGCATGGCCGCGCCGTTCGAGCGCCGCGGCGAGCGCGAGACAATCGCGCTGCAGGCCACCCTGCTCCGAGACACTCACGATACCGATCGCGATCCTCATGCGCGACCGCCCCGACGAGGGCATCCCGGGTCCGGCCGCGTGCGCGCTTGCCCCTCACCCGTCATTGGGGCAAGGGTAGCGTCGATCCTGCAACAACGAACCAGCCTTGGCGGGTGCATGCCGCGTCTCCTGATTCTCGCCGGCGAAGCCTCCGGCGACCTGCATGGCGAGGCGCTCGCCCGTGCCCTCAAGGCCGCCCGGCCCGACATCGAGCTCGACGGCATCGGCGGCGCCAAGATGGCGGCGGCGGGGGTGCATCTTCTGGAGGGCATCGAGAAGCTCGACATCATCGGCATTCCTACCTGGTCCGAACTACGCCGCGCTCTCGCCGTGTTCAAGAAACTCTCCCGCCATATCGAGTCGACCTCCGTCGACGCCGTCATCCTGATCGACAATCCCGGCCTCAATCTGCGCCTCGCCCGGGTCGCGAAGCGGGCCGGACACCGCGTCATCTACTACATCGCGCCGCAGATCTGGGCCTGGAACGAGCGGCGCATCAAGCGCATGCGCGCCTATGTCGACAGGCTTCTCGCCATTCTGCCCTTCGAGGAAGCCTATTTCCGCAAGGCTGGCGTGGACTGCACCTTCGTCGGCCATCCGATCATGGACAAGCTGCATCCGCCCTTCATGCGCGAGCGCAGCCGCCTGGACCTCGGCATCGAACCGGATACGACCGTGGTCGGCCTCCTGCCCGGCAGCCGCAAGAGCGAGATCGGGCGCCTCCTGCCGCCGATGCTGGCGGCCGCGGGCAGGCTCCATGCGGACGGCGCGCGCGCAGGGCGACGGCTCCACTTCGTCCTCGCCCATGCCCCCTCCCTGCCGATGGCGCTGATCGAGGAGGTGACGGCACAGGCGGGCGTCCCGCTGACCATCATCACCGACAGGACCTATGACGTGATCTCGGCAAGCGACGCGGTGATCGTCGCCTCGGGGACGGCAACGCTGCAGACGGCGCTGGTCGGCCGACCGATGACGATCGTCTACAAGACGTCGGCGCTCACCTACGCCATCTCGAAGCGGGTGATCCGCGTGCCGTTCATCGGCCTCGCCAACCTCATCGCCGAACGCCAGATCGCCCGCGAAATCCTCCAGGACGCCGTGACCGGCGAAGCGCTCGCTGCGGCGACGCACGCGCTCCTGACGGACGGGGCGGCCTTTGCGACCGCGGAGGCGACCGCCGTCGAACTGCGGGCCAAGCTCGGCTCCGGCGGCGCCTCGCGCCGGGCGGCGGAGGCGATCCTCGCCGCTATCGACCCGACAGACACAGCCTGACGTTTCGTCCGCACAGAGTGCTTTCCTCGCTCCTGCACGCTTGCCGCGACCGGCGCGACCGCTTAAATGCTGGTGAAATCTGTGCTGGCGATGGACCGGCAGAGGCGCTGCCGACGGAGTACCGTCGGCCTCCCGGAGCAGGATATGTCAACGTTTGATACGATCGCCGACATTATCGCCGAGACGTGCAATCTCGAGCGCGACACCATCAAGCCGGAAAGCAACGTCATCGATGACCTCGGAATCGACAGTCTCGACTTTTTCGACGTGACCTTCGCCATCGACAAGAAGTTCGGCATCAAGCTGCCGGTCGAGCGCTGGACGCAGGAGATCAGCGAAGGCAAGGCGAAGACCGAGGATTATTTCGTGCTCGGCAATCTGGTGCGCGCCATCGACGAACTCGTCGAGGCCAAGAAGGCCGCGGGCTGAGCGCCGGCTCCCCGGCAGCGAGGCGGCGGATCGACGATGCGGCTCGAATACTTCCAGATGATCGACCGGGTCGTCGCCTTCGACGACACTGCCCGGACCATCGCGTGCCGGTCGACGGTGCCCGATGAGAGCCCCGTCTTCGAGGGGCATTTTCCGGGGCATCCGCTGGTTCCGGGCGTGCTCTTGATCGAGACCATGGCGCAGGCCTCGGGCTATCTCGCCCTCGGCCTCAACCGCTTCAGCGCGATGCCCTTCCTCGCCGGTGTCAAGGAGGCGAAGCTGCGCAGCTTCATCCCGCCGACGACGCCGATCGAGATCGCCGCGACGCTCGCGCATGAGGGCTCGGGCTATGCCGTGACGACCGCCCGCATCACCCAGGACGGCAAGCGCGTGTGCGACGCCGAACTGATGTTCAGGCTCATGCCCTTTCCGAGCGAGGCCTTCGCGACGATGATGCGCGATCAGGCGGCCCGCCTCGGCATGGCATCCCTTTCCTGAGACCGGATCATGCGCGACGTCGTCATCACCGGCATCGGTCTCGTCTCCTCCCTCGGTGAGGGCGGCGAGACGCATTTCGAGCGCCTGAGCACGGGCGCCACCCCGGTCCATGACCTGACGGCGACGGCGCCCTATCCGATCCACCCGCTCGCCCCGCTCGACCTCGACACGCTGATCCCGAAGAAGAGCGACCAGCGCCAGATGGAGCCCTGGCAGCGCCTCGGCGTCTACGCCGCCGGCCTTGCGCTACGCGACGGCGGCGTCCTCGGCAATGCCGAGCTTCTGCCCAAGATCCACATGATCGTCGCCGCCGGCAGCGGCGAACGCGACATCGCCACCGACGAGGCGATCATGACGGGCATCCGCGCCGCCAATGACCGCGATGCCTATCTCAACGAACAGCTGTCGAACAATCTGCGGCCGACCCTGTTCCTCGCGCAGCTGCCGAACCTCCTCGCCGGCAACATCTCGATCATTTTTGGCGTCACCGGCTCCTCGCGCACCTTCATGGGCGAGGAAGCGGCGGGCCTCGACGCGCTCGCGAGCGTCGCCGCGCGGATCCGCTCGGGCGACGTGGAGATGGGACTCGTCGGCGGCGCCTATTCCGCGCCGCGCCCGGACATGGCGCTCGTCTTCGCGCTCGGCGGCGCGCTCCTGTCGGGCGATCCGGCGCCGGTCTGGTCGCGCCAGGGCCGCGGCGGCGGCATGGTGCTGGGCTCGGTCGGCGCGTTCCTGCTCCTCGAATCCCGGGCTCATGCCGAGGCGCGCGGCGCGCGCATCGCCGCGACGCTCGGCCCGGTCCTCTCCGACCGCTCGCGGCGCACCGGCGACAGCACCCTGGCGATGGCGCGTAGCCTCTGGTCGCGGATGGAGCCTGCGCTCGCGCCGGGCCCGCTCGGCGTCCTGTCCGGCGCGACCGGCGTCGAGCCGGTGACGGGCGTCGAGCGGACGATGCTGGAGGAAGCCGCAGCGAGACGCGAGATCGTCGTGCGTGCGAGCGGCACGCTGCTCGGCCATGGCATCGAGGCGGCGGTGCCGGCCAATGTCGGTCTTGCGGCCCTCGCGCTCGGCCATCGCGCCTTCTATCCGCCTTTCGAGACCGACACGATCGAACGGCCGGCGACAAAGGCCCCCGAGCAGATCGCGGTGACGAGCTTCGGCCATTGGCGCGGCGAGGGCCTCGTGCTCCTGCGTCGCGCGACGAGCGGAGGATCCGCATGAAGGATGTCGACACACAGGGCCGTCCCGTCGTCGCCGTCACCGGCATGGGCGTCGTCACCTCGCTCGGTGTCGGGCTCGCCGACAACTGGGCGAAGCTCACCGCCGGCCAGTCCGGGATCCGGGCGATCCGACGCTTCCAGACCGAGGGGCTCAGAACCCGGATCGGCGGCACGGTCGATTTCGTCCTGCCCGACAGCGCCCCCTCGCCCGACCGCTCCTACGCACTCGCCGAACTCGCGGTCGCCGAGGCGATCGACAGCGCGCGGATCAAGGGAACCGGGCATTTCCCCGGCCCGCTCTTCATCGCCGTTCCCCCGGTCGAGCTCGAATGGGCCGGCCGGGAGAGCCTCTCCGCCGAGCTTCCGGCCGATCAGCCGATCACCTACCGCGCGCTGTCCGAGCTCGCCGCGGCGGGTCGGCACACCGAGATGCGCTCCCTCCTGCTTCTTGGCGGCGTCGCCGAGCGGATCGCGGACCGTTTCGGCACGCAGGGCTCCCCCGTCTCGATCTCGACCGCCTGTGCCTCCGGCGCGACCGCCATCCAGATGGGCGTCGAGGCGATCCGGCGCGGCGAGACCGACATGGCACTCACCGCCGGGACGGACGGGTCGATCAGCGTCGAGGCGCTGATCCGCTTCTCGCTTCTCTCCGCGCTGTCGACCCAGAACGAGGTGCCCGAGGAGGCGTCCCGTCCCTTCTCGCGCAATCGCGACGGGTTCGTGATGGCGGAGGGCTGCGGCGCCCTCGTGCTCGAGAGCCTCGCTTCCGCCAGAGCCCGTGGCGCCACCATCCTCGGCGTCATCGCCGGCTGTGGCGAGCGGGCGGATTCCTTCCACCGCACCCGCTCGAACCCGGACGGCAGCGCCATCATCGGCTCCATGCTCGGTGCGCTCGCCGATGCGGGCATCGCGCCTGACGCCGTCGACTACATCAACGCCCACGGCACCGGCACGCCCGAGAACGACAAGATGGAGGCCTTCGCCTGCTCGACCGTTTTCGGTGAGCGGATGGCGCGCCTGCCGATCTCGTCGAACAAGTCGATGATCGGCCACACGCTGACCGCGGCCGGCGCGGTCGAGGCGATCTTCTCGCTCCAGACGATCCGCGAGGGCCTCCTGCCACCGACGATCAACCACCGCACGCCCGATCCGACGATCGAACTCGACGTGGTACCGAACGTCGCGCGCGCCATGCCGGTGCGCACCGTCATGTCGAATTCCTTCGGTTTCGGCGGCCAGAACGTATCACTGGTGCTACAGGCGAGCCCCGATCGATAGGCTGGTCGGCCGCACGCGGCATGATCGCGGTTGACGTCGCTTGAACGAGCAATATACCGCATGCAGCCACGTGATCCGCCCTGACGGGCGAACGACAGGACCGACATGCGCGCTCTCCGCCTGATTGCCGAACAGCAGCTCGAACTCGTCGATTGTCCCGAGCCTCCCGCCCCTGTCGCCGGCGAGGTCTCGATCCGTGTGCTCGCGGTTGCGCTGAACCACATCGACGTCTGGGGCTATCGCGGCATGGCCTTCGCCAAGCGCACCCTGCCGATCACCGTCGGCGCCGAGGCCGTCGGCGAGATCATCGCGACGGGTGAGGGCGTGACGGGTCTTGCGCGCGGTCAGCGCGTGGTGATGTACGGCGCCCGCACCTGCGGACACTGCGCCCAGTGCCGGGCCGGGCGCGACAATCTCTGTGAGGCCGTGGGCGGGATCATGGGCTTCCACATCGACGGCTTCGCCCGCGACGTGGTCACCATGCCGGCGCGCCTCGTCGTGCCGGTGCCCGACAAGGTCCCGACCGCGCAGGCGGCCTGCGCCGGCATCACGTTCTCGACCGTCGAGCACATGCTGTTCGACAATGCCCGTCTCGTGCGCGGCGAAACCATTCTCGTCCATGCCGGCGGCTCCGGCATCGGCACGGCGGCGATCACGCTCGCCAAGGCGACCGGCTGCACCGTGATCACCACGGTCGGCGACGACGCCAAGGCCGCAAAGGCCCGCGCGCTCGGCGCCGACCATGCCATCAACTACCGCGAGGATCGTTTCGAGAGCGTGGTGCGCAAGCTCACCGCCAAGCGCGGCGTCGACGTGGTGTTCGAACACACCGGTGCCGACACCTGGAACGGCTCGCTTCTGGTGCTGCGGCGGGGCGGGCGCCTCGTGACCTGCGGCGCGACCTCCGGGCCGACGGCGCAGATGAACCTCATGGCGCTGTTCCAGCAGCAGCACCGGATCATCGGCTCCTTCGGTGCCTCGATCCGCAATGTCGGCGACGGCCTGCAGAAGATGGCGATCGGCCTCGCGCCGACCATCGACACCGAGGTCGCACTCGGTTCCTTCGGCGAGGGGATCGAGCGGCTGCGCAAGCGCGACGTCTTCGGCAAGATCGTGGTGCGCCTCGATCGATGAACCGGGCGACGGTCCTGACCCTCGTCCAGCGGGCGATCCGCGAGGTCCGCGACCTGGCGCTGGCGAGCCTCGCGCTCATTGCGGGGCTGTTCACGCGGCTCCTGCCGGAACGCGCCGTCGTCGGCGCGGTCGGCTATCTCGGCCGGCGGGTCGGCATGCTCATCCCGCGCTATGTGCGAATCGGCCGGCGCAACCTCACCCTCGCCTATCCCGACAAGACACCCGAGGAGCGCGACGCGATCCTGCGCGACAGCTGGGAGAACATGGCGCGCACGGCCGCCGAGTATTTCTACATCGACCGGATCTGGGATTACGAACACGGCAGCGGCAAGCCGAGCCGGCTCGATCTCGACGGGATCGAGCGCTTCATCGAGCTCGCGCATGACGGCAAGCCGGCGATCATCCTCTCCGCCCATCTCGGCAATTGGGAACTGCCGATGGTCGCGGCCGCCCGCCACGGTCTCGACGCGACGGCGCTCTACAATCGACCCCGCAACCGCTGGATCGCCCGGATGGTGGTCGCGCGACGCAACGACACCATGGCCGACCTGATCGAATCGGGCCCCGGCACGCTGCATCGGCTGGCGACGCGGCTGGAGGCCGGACGCCATGTCGGCATGCTGGTCGACCAGCATTACGGCCTCGGCCCCAAGATCATGCTGTTCGGTCACCAGACGACCGGCAATCCGATCTTCGCGCGGCTTGCCCGTCAGATCGACTGCCCGGTGCATGCGGTGCGTGTGATCCGCCTGCCCGCCGGCCGTTTCCGGATCGAACTGACACCGGCACTGACGCTGCCGCGTGACGCCCGCGGTCTCGTCGACGTGCAGGCCTCGGTGCAGATGGTCGCCGACCTGTTTGAAGGCTGGATCCGCGAGAACCCCGGCCAATGGCTCTGGGTTCACCGCCGCTGGCGCTGAGGGCGCCGGCCGTCAGGGGAGCCGCGCAGCGGCGAGATGGGCCGCGATGCTGTCGTTGATCTGCTCGGCGATTCGCACTGCCTCGAACCCTGCCCTGCCGTCGACGGTCGGGCGCGTCCGGTCGCACACGCAGGTCAGGAACGAGTCGATCTCGTTGGCAAGACTGTCCTCGCGCGGCACCTCGATGATCTGACTGTCGATCGCGTCGAGGCCGACCTTCCCGGGCTCGCCCTTCATCGAATAGGTGAAGATGCGGTGGCTGACGAAATCGCAGACAAGATAGCCGCTCGGCTGGAACACACGCAGATTCCGCTCGACCTTGTGGCTCACCCGGCTGGCGGTGATGTTCGCGACGCTTCCCGAGGCGAAGGTGAGGCGGGCGTTGGCAAGATCCACCTTGTCGCTGAACAGCCGCGTGCCGACCGCGCTGACGCCGGTGACGGGCGAGCGGGCGAGACCGAGGATGATGTCGATGTCGTGAATCATCAGGTCGAAGATCACGTCGACATCGAGGTTGCGCTCCTTCCACGGCGCGATGCGGTTGCTTTCGAAATAGAGAGGTCGGTCGACTTTTGTCGTCAGCGCCCGGAAGCACGACGAAAAGCGCTCGATATGGCCGACCTGAAGGATGAGGTCGCGCTCCTCGGCGAGCCGCATGAGCGCCTCGGCAGAGTCGACCGTGTCGGTCAAGGGCTTCTCGACAAGCGTGTCGATTCCGAGTTTTTGCAGGTCGCGCGCCACTTCGAAATGCAGCGAGGTCGGCACCACGATGCTGACGGCATCGACGCGCCCGGCGAGATCCCTGTGGTCGTAGAGGGCGGCGCAGCCATGGGTGCGGGCGATCGCCTCAGCTACGTCGCGGTTGCTGTCGACCACGGCGACGAGTTCGGCCCGCGGATTGGCGGCATAGTGCTTGGCATGGTACTGCCCGAAATGACCGGTGCCGACCACGGCGACGCGGATGGGGCTGGCCTTCCCGCCTACGGACATGCTCGCCACGATGACCCGCCTTCCTCGTTCCCGCGCCGCCGAGACCCACACGGCATGGATGACGCCATCCTCAGTTTAGCCTGCGATGGTCTGCCTTTGCCACCACATCCACTGATCCGGTGTTTCACGAATCCAGAGTTCGAAATGGCGCGCCATGGCCGCCGTCAGACACCGAAGATCGGCCACCCTGTCCTCCGTCCATGCAACCGGGAGTTCCAAGATTTC
Source organism: Labrys sp. (in: a-proteobacteria) (assembly GCA_046344875.1). Classification (GTDB taxonomy): domain Bacteria; phylum Pseudomonadota; class Alphaproteobacteria; order Rhizobiales; family Labraceae; genus Labrys. The sequence continues at coordinate 13,791 of JBKDKQ010000057.1, forward strand.
CATACGAAATCTCGATGTACGTCCAATCCGGTAACATCGGACCACACAGACGCGGGCGCCGACATGGCGTGCGATCATGGCCGGTGCCGGCGTGAACGTCGCCTCCTTGCCAAAGAAGGGAACCGTGAAGAGACCGCTTTGGTCAACCTGGTCGCAGACCAACCCAAGGTGGTAACCGGCGCGCAGCTGCTTGATGACGGCGGTCCCGGCATTGCTCATCGGCATCGCGCTCTTCGGCTTACCTTTGACATAGAGACCTGCCGGATAATGCGGTGCTCGGATGCGCCGCAGATAACGGTCTATGTATGGATTGCGTATCGGGCGATATACGCCGGCGAGCCTACCGCCGCATAAACCATAGGCCAAGGCAGCCACCTCCCAGTTTCCCAGATGCGGGGTCAGGCAGATTGCCGCGCCTGAACGGCCGACGAACTCGTGCGCCCGTTCCGTATCCTCAACGATCAGGCGAGACGGCTCTGCCAGAATTCGATCCAGCAACATCGTCTCTGCTATGATCCGTCCCGTATTCCGCCACATGGCTGAGGCAACGCGGGCGCGTTCAGCGGCCGACCATTCCGGGAAGGCCGTTTCGAGATTCGCCATGGCCCGACGATGCAGCGATGTGTAGGGCGCACCCCAGCTCACCACTCGTCCCACCACACTCCCGGCCCAGTCGATCGGAAGCACGCGCAGGAGCGCGCCGGCGACCCGCACCAGCGCATACTCCATCCGGTACCGGAGGTCGGTGATCATGCGCGCCGGGGCACGACCGTGGTGGCGGTGGTCGCCCGCTCGAGCGCTCCGACCACGCGATCCTGTGTTTCGGCGTCGAGATCGGCGTGCATCGGCAGGCTGAAGACGGCGCCGGAGAGATATTCGGCGCCTTCGAGCCGGGCGGTTGCGCGTGGAAATCCGCTGTAGGGCGGCACCAGATGCAGCGGCGTCATGTAATGGATCGCGATCGGCACGCCGGCGGCGCGCACGGCCGCAACGAGGGCGTCACGCCCGCTCGCGACCTTGACGGTGTACTGCGCCCAGACCGACTGCTTCCCCGCCTCGATCACCGGCGGCGTGATCGAAGCCGGCAGGCGCGCCGCATAGCGGTCCGCCGCCGCGTTGCGCGCCGCGATCTCGTCGTCGAACACGGCGAGCTTTTCGAGGAGAATCGCCGCCTGGATCGTGTCGAGACGGCTGTTGCGCCCGACACGGACGAAAGCGCCGCCCTGCGCCGCATGGCCGTGGTTGCGCAGCGAGCGCATCACCTCGGCGAGGCGAGCATCGTCGGTGAAGATCGCGCCGCCGTCGCCATAGCACCCGAGCGGTTTCGCCGGATAGAAGCTCGTCGTGGTGATGTCGGCGAGCGCGCCGACGCGGCCCCAGGGCGAGCGCGCGCCAAAACTCTGTGCGGCGTCGGCGATCAGGGTGATCCCTTCGGCGGTGGCAATGGCCCTGAGCGCCGCATAATCCGCCGGCTGGCCGAAGAGGTCGACGGTCATGAGGCAACGGGGAACGAGGCCCATGCCTTTCGCGACGGCGATCGCCGCCTCGACGCTTGCCGGCACGATGTTGAAACTCGTGCGGTCGACATCCGCGAAGATCGGCGTGGCGCCGGCGCTGACCACCACCTCGACGGTCGCGACATAGCTGAAGGCCGGCACGATCACCGCGTCGCCCCGCCCGATGCCGAGCGCCGACAGGGCGAGTTCGAGAGCGTCCGTCCCGTTGGCGCAGGTGATGCAGTGCCGCGCGCCGCAAAAGGCCTCGAGCCGCTGCTCGAGCGTCTCCACTTCCGGCCCGAGGACGAAACGCCCATGGTCGAGGACGCGGGCGATGGCCCGGTCGATCCGGTCACCGAGCCGACGCCGTTGGGCCGCAAGGTCGATGAAGTCCATCACATTGGCGGGCATGTCGCTCCCGGGACCCGATGAAGGAGGTCCATGATCACCGCACCGGCTGCGACCACGTCCGCGCTGTTTCGACACGGCAATTGCGGTTTCGAAATGGCAAAAGTCATGAAGTACCCGGTGAATACAATCGAGGTCCTCGAAACATCTCGATCCCTAGTCCGCATCGCCGCCCGAAGCAAGGTCGGCGGCACCGCCGGTCACAGCATCGCCGCGGCCAAGCGCCGCTTCCATGGCGGCAATCACGGTTTGCGGCGCCACCTCGCGCATGCAGGCATGGTCGTGCGGACAGCGTGACAGATCACGCAGATAACACGGCGAACAGGCGGTGCCGGCCCTTTGCACGGCGTCGGCCCGGCGATAGGGCCCGACCCAGACCGGGTGGGTCGGACCGAAAACCGCGATGACGGGTCGTCCGAGCGCCGCGGCGAGGTGCATCGGTCCGGAATCATTGGTGAGGATAACGCTGGCGCGGGCAAGAAGCGCGGCGAGCTCGGCGAGGCTCGTGCGCCCCGCGAGCACCTGTGCGCCGGGCGCCATCGCCGCAATGTGACCGCACTCGGCGACCTCGCCGGGCGCCCCGACGAGAAGGACCGGACGGCGGAGCGCCAGAAAGTGGCGGGCGACGGCCGCGAAACTCTCCGGCCGCCAGCGCTTCGTCTCCCAAAGTGCCGCCGGTGCGATCACGACCGGCGCGTCAGCGCCGGCGCCGCAAACCTCGCGCAGCAGCCGCTCGACGATCGCCTCCGCCTCGGGGCGGGGTGGCAGGGTGAAGTCGGGGCTCGTCGTCTCGAAACCGAGGAGCGTGCCGACCCGCAGATAGCGATCGACCGCATGGAGCGCGAGCGTCGGCAGCGGCACGACATGAGTGTAGGCGAGCCAGGACCCTTCCCGCGCCCCCTTCCAGGCGCGGCCGATCGTGCCCGGCGGCAGCGCCTTACCCTCGGCCTCGAAGACGGCCGGACGGGGGCGGTCGAAACCGATGCGCACCGGCGCGCCGGTCACCATAGCGACAAAGCCGCTGCGCATCTGACCCTGCATGTCGATGACGAGGTCATAGCGCGCCGCCCGCAGATCGGCGAGCATCGACAGGAAGCGATGGTCGCGGATCAGGCGCGCGAAATGGGTCACCCCGTCCCAGTTGTAGCGAGGGGCCTCGGTCTGGTTCTCGCCATAGACGAGGACGCGATCGAGCCCCGGCAGACCGCGCAGGAAAGCCGCGGGCGTGGGTTTCGCCAGCCAGTCGATCCGCGCCGTCGGATAGCGCGCCCGCAGCGCATGCAGCAGAGGGACGGTGTGGATAACGTCGCCGATCGCCGACAGCTTGATCAGCAGGATGCGTTCGAAGGGGCGGTGTGCGAGGCTCTTCACCTGATGTCGGGCCGATCCGTTCGCTGTCACCCACGACGACGCATCGGCGCCGTTCTTCCCCGCGCGATGTTTGCCACAGGCGGCTCGTCTGGCGCAAACTCTTTGCCGGAGGGGCGCGTTTCGACCGCTCTTGGGTGGCATGAGGGGTTTTGGGGTGGGTGATCCACAGGTCAGCGTCCTGCTTCCGGTCCGCGACGGCGCGCGCTGGATCGAGGCGGCCGTGGCGAGCATCCTGCGCCAGACCCTCACGGCGCTCGAACTCATCATCGTCGACGACGGCTCGAGCGACGCAACGCCCGACGTGGTCGCCGCGCTTGCCGTCGCCGATCCACGTGTCAAGGTGCTCAGGCAGGCACCGCTGGGCCTCGTGACGGCCCTGAACCGCGCGATAGAGGCCGCCCGTGCGCCGCTTCTCGCACGGCTCGATGCCGACGACATCGCCCTCTCCGACCGGCTTGCCCGACAGACGGCGCGGTTCGACGCGGATGATGCTCTGGTGCTGCTCGGCAGCTTCGCGGAAAAAATCGACGCCGAGGACCGGACCATCGGTACCCTGCGCCCGGAAACGGATCCGGCGCGCCTCATGACCCTTCTGGTCGACCGCAACCCGTTCGTGCACTCGACGGTGATGATGCGGGCCGCGGCCGTGCGCCATGTCGGGCTCTATCGCGAGGCCTGCCGCCATGCCGAGGACTATGATCTGTGGCTGCGCCTCGCCGAAGTCGGCACGGTCGCGATCCTGCCGGAGGTTCTGGTGCGCTACCGCCTGCATGGCGGCAGCGTCACGCGGCGCCGCGTGCTCGAGCAGGGGTTCTCGGCCCGCCTCGCGCGACGGGCCGCGGCAGAGCGGCGACGCATCGGCATCGATCCGCTCGAGGGTCTCGACAGGCCGCCGGACTGGCAATCGCCGGACGCCCTGCCCGTCGCCTTCCGCGAGGAGGCGCGGCTCTACCGCTTTCTCGCGGCCGGCGCGCAGGAGAGCGGCGCCGAGCGCGATCACGAGACGCTCGATCTGCCCTCGCCGCAGGTCTTCGCCGCCCTGAACCACGCCGAAAAGGCCCTTGCGCGGCGGGCGCTGCGGCGGCTCCTGCGCGGACCGGCGCCCCCGACGGTCAGCCGGTTCGACCTCCTCGGTCTTTTCGCGCATGGGCTTCTGGGATGGCGCCTGTTGCGCCGCGCCGGCCCCGATCCGGCCCCCGATCTCACTCGGTGATCGCCGCCTCGTCCGTGCTCCTGCCGCGGGCGCGCGGCTGGCAGAGCGGGCGTTTGCGCGGTGCGCGCAGGAAGGCGATGATCTCGGCGACGGCCGGCACATGCCCGAGCTCGCCCTCGGCGCGGTCGATGCGCTCGGCGAGCGGTCCCTTGCCCAGAAAGATCAGCCGATAGGCGAGGCGCGCCGCCCGGATATCCGCGAGCGGAAACTGCCGGCGGCGCATGCCGACGACGTTGATGCCGATGAGGCGCGCCTCCGCCCCGGCCGCGAGACCGTAGGGGATGAGGTCGCCGCGCACCGCCGACACGCCCGCCGCCATGGCGCCAGAGCCGATTCGCGAGAACTGGTGCACCGCGACAAGACCCGAGAGGAAGACGTGGTCACCGAGGGTGCAATGACCGGCAAGCGTCGCCGAATTGGCGAAGATCGCATGCGAGCCGACCCGGCAGTCATGGGCGACATGGCTGTAGGCCATGAAGAACCCGCCATCCCCGACGACCGTCTCGCCACCGCCCTGGGCGGTGCCCCGGCTCATCGTCACCGATTCGCGGATCACGCAGTCGCTGCCGATCGACAGCGTGGTGGGCTCGCCCTTGTAGGCGACGGACTGGGGTGGCCCGCCCAGCCGTGCGAAGGGATGCACGACCGTGCGCGGCCCGATGCTGGTGCGGCCCTCGACATGGACATGGGCGACGAGTTCGCAGCCCGCCCCGATCCGCACGTCCCGGCCGATGATGCAATAGGGGCCGATGACGGCGCCCGGCCCGATCGTGGCACCGTCCTCGATCCGCGCCGTCGCATCGATCTGCATGGAAGTCCTCGTCTTCTCGTCGTTGATCCGCCACCGCTGTGCCGGCTTCGAACGCCCGGATCAGCGATAGGGATCTTGACGCCGAAGAAATGACCGAAAATAGGCGCCGACGCCATCTTCGAGCGCGGTCGCCGCCGCCGTGAAACCGGCGGAGCGGATCTTGGTCATGTCGGCCTGCGTAAAATACTGGTACTTGCCGGTAAGCGCCGGATTCATCGGGATGAACTCGATCCGAGGCTCGAGCCCGAGCGCGGCATAGGCGGCGTGGGCGAGATCGGCGAAGCTGCGCGCCACGCCCGATCCGACATTGTAGAGCCCGTTCGGCCGCGCGCCCTCGATCAGCCAGACGATGACGTCGACGCAGTCGCCGACCCAGACGAAGTCCCGCATCTGCCCGCCATCGGGATAGGCGGGATTGTCGGAGCGGAAGAGCCGGGCGCTTTCACCGGCGGCAATCGCGTCGAAGATCTGGGCGGCGACGGAGCGCTGCGGGCCCTTGTGCGCCTCGTTGGGGCCGTAGACGTTGAAGAATTTGAGGCCCGCCCAGCGCGGCGGTGCGGCACCGCCCGTGCTGGCGCGATGCACCGCCCAGCGGTCGAAGAGATGCTTGCTCCAGCCATAGGCGTTGAGCGGCCGAAGGCCCGCGAGATAGGCCGGACTGTCATCGTCGCGCCAGCCGAGCGACCCGTCGCCATAGGTCGCCGCGGACGAGGCATAGACGAAGGGCACCCGATGCGCGGCGCACCACTCCCACAGGCGACAGGAACTGCGGAAATTCAGGTCCACGATCCGGTCGACATCGGTCTCGGTCGTGTCGGAAACGGCGCCGAGATGGATGACGGCCCCCGGCGGCTCGTCGAGCGCGTCGAGCCGGGCGATGATCGCGTTAGGCTCGACGATGTCGAGGAGGCGGCGCTTGGCGAGATTGTTCCACTTGGCGTCCCGGCCGAAGACGTCGGCGACGATGACGTCGTCCCCGCGCGCCTCGAGCGCCGCGACGACGTTCGACCCGATGAAGCCCGCTCCGCCGGTGACCGCGAAAACCGTCATCGCCTCATTCCTTCGCCACGCCCGGCATCTCGGAGCCACGCGCGCGGCGCAGCAGCCCCGTGGTCGAGGCACCCGCCTCGATCGGCGCCAGAGCGACGCGCCCGCCCAGGCTCTTCACGAAATCGCCCCCGACCACCTCGTGCTCGGCATAATCGGCGCCCTTGACGATGACGTCCGGCCGGATCGCGGTGATCACCTCGAGCGGCGTGTCGTCGGCAAAGACGACGACGAGATCGACGAGCCCGATCGCCGCGATCAGGCTCGCGCGCTCGGCCTCGCCCTGCACCGGACGCTCGGGCCCCTTGAGGCGGCGGACGGACGCGTCCGCGTTGATCGCGACGATCAGCCGATCGCCCTGCCGCCGCGCGAAGCGCAGCAGGCCGAGATGGCCGCGATGCAGGAGATCGAAGCAGCCATTGGTGAAGACGACGCCGAGCCCCTCCCGCCGCCAGGCCTCGGCGACGCCGGCCGCCGTCGCGACGGAGACCACCTTGCCGCCATCGGCCTCGACCGGCGCGGCGTGAAGGGCCGAGATCAGCCGCGCCGCCTCGACGGCGACGGTTCCGTGCAGGCCGACCGCAAGCCCCGCCGCCGCATTGGCGAGGGCCACGGCGACATCGAGCGGCGCACCGGTCGCCAGGCCGAGCGCGAGCGTCGCGACGACCGTGTCGCCGGCCCCCGTCACGTCGTGCACCTCGCGGCTGCGGGTCGGCAGGTGGGCGATGCGACCGCCACCTTGGTCGGGTTCGAACACGCTCATGCCCCGCCCGCCCCGTGTCACGATGACGATGCCGCCGCCGATGGTCGCCGAGATCCGGCGCGCCGCCTCGGCCACGCCCTCGTCGCTGTCGCACTCGATGCCGGTCGCGGCCGACGCTTCGCGCGCGTTCGGGGTGATGACGCTGGCACCGGCATAGCGGGCGAGATCGCGCGACTTCGGGTCGACGATGACCGGTGTGCCGAGACGCCGCGCGAGGACGATGGCGCGGGCCAGCACCTCGGTCGTGAGAACGCCCTTGGAATAGTCGCTGCACACCAGTGCCCGCGCCGCCGGCAGCATCTCGGCGAGTGCGGCGAGAACGGCCTCGACCGACCCCGCGCCGATCGCCTGCGTCTCTTCCGCATCCGCCCGGAAGAGCTGCTGCCCGGCGGCGACGAAGCGCGTCTTGAGCGAGGTGACGCGGGCCGGATCCGCGATCAGCCGTGCCGTCAGTCCGGCCCTGTCCGCGGCAAGCCTGCCTAGCGCCTGCCCCGCCGCGTCACGCCCGACGACGCCGATGAGCGTCGCCGTTCCACCGAGACTGGCAATGTTGCAGGCGACGTTCGCCGCCCCGCCGAGTCGGTCCTCCTCACGCTCGATCGCGAAGACCGGCACCGGCGCCTCGGGCGAGATGCGCCGCACGTCGCCATGTACGTAGCGATCGAGCATGAGGTCGCCCAGCACCACAACGGGTGCGCCGCGAAAAGCGATGATGCGGTCGAGAAGGGCGGTCATGCGGTGGTCATGCGCGGGCACCATCCGGCGTCGCGGCGGATGCAGACCTTGATCGCGTCGATCGGTGCCGCCGGAACAACCCTGCCATGTCCTCACCCGGGCAATAGCGCACGACTTGCATGGCGGGCGTCGATGCGTCAAGCCAGCGCGCATGGCGATCGGCTTCGACACTCCCCGCAATACCCGGATCACCGGCGCTCTCGTGATCGCGCCCGGCTGGGTCGGCGACATGGTGATGGCCGGCTGTCTGCTGCAGGCGCTCCGGCGGCATGATCCCGACCTTGCCATCGACGTTCTGGCGCCCGACTGGGTGGCGCCGATCGCGGCGCGCTTTGCTCCGGTCCGCGCCATCGTGCGCTCGCCCTTCCGCCACGGCGATCTCGCGCTGATCGAGCGGGTGCGCCTCGGTCGTTCCCTCGCAGGGCGCTACAAGACGGCCTATGTGCTTCCCGGCAGCTGGAAGTCGGCCGTCATCCCCTTTGCCGCCGGCATCCCGCGGCGCATCGGCTATCTGCGCGAGATGCGCTTTGGGCTCATCAACGAGGTCCGGACGATCGATCCGGCCCTGAAACGCAAGACGGCGATCGCCTATCAGGCGCTGGTCGACCCCACCGCCGCGTCCGAGCCCGCCTTGCGCGAAACGCCGGTGCTCGCCGTCGATCCCGCCAACCGCGATCGGCTGCTGCGCGATCACGGGCTCGAGGCGGGCGGCTTCGTCGCCTTCATTCCGGGCGCCGAGTTCGGGCCTGCGAAGCGCTGGCCGGTGCGCCACTGGATCGACCTCGCCGTCCGTCTCGACCGGCAGGGCCGGCGGGTCGTGCTGTTCGGATCGCCGAAGGACGCCGAGATCGGCCGGGCCATCGCAGACGGCTGGCCGCACTGTGTCGACCTGACCGGGCGGACCCGCCTCGAGGACGCGATCGACCTCCTGTCGGCGGCCCCCGTCGCGGTGGCGAACGACACCGGCCTGATGCATGTCGCCGCGGCCGTCGGCTGCCGGGTGATCGGCGTCTATGGCTCGACCTCGCCCGACGACACGCCGGCGCTCAGCGAGACGGCGCGGTTCGTGTCGCTCGCGCTCCCCTGCTCGCCCTGCCGCAAACGTGTCTGCCCGCTCGGCCATCTCGACTGCCTCGAGACGCTGACCGCCGACCGGGTGACGGCCGCCATGGAGCCGTGATGCGCCGCCTCAGCCGCGGCGCGCGACGAGCGCCCAGGCGGGTGCGATGATCCGCGTCGTCACCGGAATGAGCAGCGCGCCGATCGCAAGGCCGATGATGCCCGCGCCCGTCGCATCGACCAGCCAGGTGACGAACCCGCCCGCGACCGGCATGGCGCCACCGATCGCGGCCGCGACGCCGTGAATGGCATCGGCCGGCCCCGGCAGGCCGTAGACCTCGAGCCCGTGCAGGAGAATGCCGCCACCGACCCAGATCATCGCCGCCGTGCCGACGACGCTCAGGACGGACAGGAAGACCGGCATGCCGAGCACGAGACCCCGTCCGAGCAAGCGGGTCAGCGCCGCCGGCGCTGAGCCCCCCGCGACGCGCGCCATGGCGACGCCGGCGTCATCCGCCTTCACGATCAGCGCCACCGCGCCATAGACCGCCGCGGTGATGCCGATCCCGACCACGGCGAGGACCAGCGCCTGCATGGCGAAACTGCTGTCGGGGACGGCGGCGAGCGTGATCGCCATGATCTCGGCGGAAAGAATGAAATCGGTGCGGATCGCGCCCGCGACCCGATCATCCTCGACCGATTGCGGCGTCGCGTCCCCGGTCTCGACCTCGGCGTGGTCATCCGCATGGGCATGCGGAAAAAGGGCGCCGTGAATCTTCTCGGCACCCTCGAAGCACAGGAAGGCGCCGCCGATCATGAGGAGCGGCGTGATCGCCCAGGGCGCGAGCAGGCTCAGCGCGAGCGCGCCGGGCAACAGCACGAGCATCTTGTTGCGCAGGGATCCCCAGGCGATCTTGCCGACGATCGGCAGTTCGCGCTCGGAGGCGAAGCCGACGACATAGCGCGGCGTCACCGCCGCATCGTCGATCACGACGCCGGCTGCCTTGGCGCCGGCCTTGGCCGCGTTCGCCGCGACGTCGTCGAGCGAGGCGGCCGCGACCTTGGCGAGGGCGGCGACATCGTCCAGGAGAGCAAGCAGACCCACACTCACGCGTCATTCCCTCCCGAAGTCGATGGATCATCCAGCCGAACGCGGACGCGGCGCGGTGCCAGCGGCGACGCGCGGATTCGTTCCTAAGCTAGCGGGAGCAGGCTGCAAGGCAAAGAACCACCGGACACGTCCGTTGATTGGCGTCCCCGACGCCGGTCAGGACGTCAACGAAAAGGTGCGCGAGGCACAAGCCTTCAGGGGCGGCTCCCCTCTCAGACGGGGGCCGCCGTCACGGGTGGTTCCACGATCCGGCGATAGAGGTGCCAGCTCGTGTGGCCCAGCACCGGGATCGTCACCACAAGCCCGAGAAAGAAGGGCAGGATCGAGACAAGCATCAGAAGGACGATGATCGCCGCCCAGGCGATCATCGGTACCGGATTGGTGATGACCGCCTGCACGCTCATGATCATGGCCGTCACGAAATCGACGTCGCGGTCGAGCAGCAGCGGAAACGAGACGACCGTCAAGCTGAACACGACGAGCGACAGGACCGCGCCGACGATGTTGCCGGCGATCAGGAAAACGAGGCCCTGCTGAGTCGTGAGCACCACCGCGATGAATTCGCGCATCGTGGAGAACGAGGTGTTGAGCCCGAGAAAGAGGGCCATCAGCAGGCGCACCTGATACATCCACAAGACGAAGATGAAGACCGTGACGAGCGCCATCCAGAGAATCTGGCCGCGGGCGCGGATCACGGCGAGGGTCCCGGCGAGCGTGGCGACGCCGCCCGCCTCCCGGGCGCGGCTCACCTCGTAGCAGCCGACCGCGACGAAGGGGCCGATCAGCGCAAACCCGGCGGCGAGCGGATAGGCGAGATAGCCGAGGCCGAGACCGGAGACGCACAGGACGATCGCCATGCCACCGAGCGCGTAGAGGCCGCCGTAGAGAAGTCCGAGGCGCGGCGCGTGCTGAAAATCGCGCAGGCCCGCGGCGAGCGCCGCCGCGATGTCGGCGCGCCCGACCGCGCGGATCCGCAGCTCCGGCGCAGCCTCGGTCTGCGACATGGACGCCCTCCTGTGCCCGCGCGATGCTCCACCTTTTCATGCATGCGACAGTCCGCGACGGCACGCCTTGATCGAGGTCAAGGATAACCTGTGATGGCAGAAACGGATTCGCACACCGCAGGGCTGCCGATTGGTTTCATCCGCATGCGTCAAAGTTCCCCATCTGCGACCAAGAACCGTCCGTTCGCGCCACGCTTTGCGCGCGCGTCCGGCGAATTACGGCGAATTTGCGCAAGGTTCTGGAAAGGCGCCCGGAAAGCGGTTACGGTTTTTCCGGGGAGCGTGAATACCCGACGTGTCTGCCACCAGAGAGGGAAAGACAAGAATGTCAGACAATAACTCAAACGGCCGCACCAACGGCCTGATTCTCGACCGCCGCGAACTCATGGCGAGCGCCGCCGCACTGGGCCTCGCCTTCGGTGTCGGCTTCGGCACGAGCCCGGCCCGCGCCGCCGGCCCGGTCAAGGGCGGCACCCTGCGCCTCGGCATGGATGGCGGCAGCGCCTCCGACAGCCTCGACTCGCGCACCTATGCGGACTCGATCCCGATCTCCTACGGCTATCAGCTGTGGAACGGCCTGGTCGAGATCGACGCCAAGGGTGAAGCCACCGGCGAACTGCTCGAGAGCTGGGAAGCCAAGCCCGGCGCGACCGAGTGGATCTTCAACGTCCGCAAGGGCATCACCTTCACCTCGGGCAAGACGCTCGACGCCGACGACATCATCTATTCGATCAACCTGCACCGCGGCGAGACCAAGTCGGGCGCGAAGGACCTGATCTCCTCGATCACCGACGTCAAGAAGCTGTCGGCAAACCAGATCCAGATCACGCTGTCGAGCGGCAATGCCGACCTCCCGGCGAACCTGGCCGCCTATCAGCTGCTCGTCGTTCCCAACGGCTTCACGGACTATTCGAAGCCGGACGGCACCGGCGCCTACACGCTCGAAGCCTTCGAGCCGGGCGTCCGCGTCATCACCAAGTCGAAGGGCAGCTACTGGAAGGAAGGGCGCGGCAATTTCGACGCCGTCGAACTGCGCTACATTCCTGACGCCGCCGCCCGTACCCAGGCCCTCATCACCGGCCAGGTCGACGCGATCAACCGCCTCGACCCCCGCACCGTCGCGCTCGTCCAGAAGGCGCCGAACGTCGCCGTCGTCCGCTCGCCCGGCACCGGCTATCGCTACGCCTTCGTCGCGCGCTGCGTCGACAAGCCGTTCGACAATGTCGATCTGCGTCTCGCCCTCAAGTATGGCATCGACCGTCAGAAGATCATCGACACCGTGCTCTCGGGCTATGCGACGCTCGGCAACGACCATCTGATCGCGCCGAGCCAGAAGTACTTCGCGAAGGATCTGCCGCAGCGTCCCTATGATCCGGACAAGGCGGCCTTCCACTTCAAGAAGTCCGGCTATGACGGCCCGATCCAGCTCCAGGTCTCGGAAGGCGCCTTCCCCGGCGCGACCGACTCCGCGGTGCTCTATCAGGAAGCGATCAAGAAGGCCGGCATCACCCTCGACGTCAAGCGCGTCTCGGGCGACGGCTACTGGTCGAACGTCTGGCTCAAGGAACCGTTCTGCGCCGTGTACTGGGGCAGCCGTCCGACCGCCGACGCCCAGCTCACCCAGACCTTCCTGTCGACCGCGAACTGGAACGACACGGCCTGGAAGCGCCCGGACTTCGACAAGCTCATCACGGACGCCCGCGTCGAGCTCGACGACGCCAAGCGGACGCAGATGTATGCCGAAGCCCAGACCATGATCAACGAGGACGGCGGCATGGTGTGCTACGCCATCGCCGACTTCCTCGACGGTTACTCGAAGAAGGTTCGTGGCAACGACGTTCATGCCCGCTACGACATGAACGACCAGCGCCTCGCTGAAAAGGGCTGGTTCGAGGGCTGATCCTCGGCCGAATGCTTCTCCAAACCTGAAAGGACCCGCCCGTGCTGCGACTCATCGCAACACGGGCCGGTCTCGGGGTTCTGACCCTTCTTGCGGTCTCGGTGCTGATCTTCGTCTGTACGCAGATCCTCCCCGGCGACGTGGCGCAGGCCGTTCTCGGTCAGTCCGCGACGCCGGAAGCACTGAAAGTGTTCCGCCAGGAGCTCGGCCTCGACCGGCCCGCGTATCTGCGTTACTTCGACTGGTTGTTCGGCGTTCTCAAGGGCGACCTCGGCACCTCGCTGACCAACAAGCGCGACATCTTTTCGGAGCTGTGGCCGCGCTTCAAGAATACGCTGTTCCTGGCCGGTTTCGCCGCGATCATCGCGGTGCCGCTCGCCGTCGGTCTCGGCATTCTCGCGGCCATCCGCGAAGGTCGATTCTCCGACCGTGCCGCCAACATCCTCACCCTGATCACCATCTCGGTGCCGGAATTCTTCATCGGCTACATCCTCATTGCGGTCTTCGCGGTGAACTGGCCGATCTTCCCCTCGCTCGCCACGGTCTTCCCGGACATGGGCCTCGTCGAGCGTCTTTATGTCACCACCCTGCCGGCCCTGACGCTGACGCTGCTCGTCACCGCGCATATGCTGCGCATGACACGCACCTCGGTGCTGTCGATCATGTCGACGCCCTATATCGAGATGGCCTTCCTGAAGGGCCTGACGCGCTCACGCGTCGTGACGCGACATGCTCTGCCCAACGCCGCCGGTCCGATCATTTCGGTCGTCGCGTTGAACCTCGCCTATCTCGTCGTCGGCGTGGTCGTGGTCGAGAGCGTGTTCGTCTATCCCGGCGTCGGGCAGTACATGGTCGATGCGGTGGCCAAGCGTGACGTTCCGGTCGTGCAGGCCTGCGGTCTTGTTTTCGCCGGCGTGTTCGTCGGCCTGAACACGCTCGCCGACATTCTGGCGATCATGGTCAATCCGCGGCTGAGACATCCGCGCTAGCCGTCGGCGGGCCGGCCGCGGCCGGCTCGCGCCATCCTGCATTCCGCGTTTGAAGGGTTGCGACCCATGACGATTTTCGGACACAAGCCGCCGCTGACCGCCTGGATCGGGATGTTCATCGTCGGCCTCAACCTGGTGGTTGCCATTTTCGGGCCGTGGCTCGCGCCCTATTCCCAGTCGGAATCGGTCGGCGGAACCTGGGATCCGCCGAGCGCGGCGATGATCTTCGGCGCCGACCAGATCGGCCGCGACATGCTCACGCGCCTGATCTACGGCGCGCGCATGACCATCGGCATCGCGCTGGCCACGACCATCGTCTCCTTCACCATCGGCGTCACGCTCGGCTTCATCGCCGCCGTGATGGGCAAATGGGTCGACCTCGTCCTCTCGCGCCTCGTCGACATCATCCTGTCGATCCCGCTCCTGATCTTCGCGCTCATCATTCTGGGCGTCTTCGGCTCCTCGATCCCGGTGCTAATCCTGACCATCGCGGTGCTCGACTCGACCCGCGTCTTCCGTCTTGCCCGCGCCCTCGGCATGAACCTGTCGGTGCTCGAATATGTCGAGGCGGCGCGCCTGCGCGGCGAGGGCCTGTGGTGGGTGATCCGTCGCGAGATCCTGCCCAACGCCATGGCGCCGCTCTTCTCCGAGTTCGGCCTGCGCTTTTGCTTCAACTTCCTTTTCGTGGCGGCCCTGAGCTTCCTCGGCCTCGGCGTCCAGCCGCCCTATGCGGACTGGGGCGGCATGGTCCGCGAGAACGCGCCGGCGATCAATTTCGGCCTGCTCGCACCGCTCTATCCCGCCATGGCGATCGCGCTCCTGACGGTCGGCATCAATCTCGTGGTCGACTGGCTCCTGTCGATCGATGCGCGTCCCTCGGGCGCGCAGGCGGAAATCTGAGGAGAGACGGCGATGGCGAGCGAACCGAAAAACGGCAAGAGCGACGATCTGATCCTGTTCCTCGGCGGCCTGCGCGTCGAATCGATCTCGGGCAGCGTCATCGTCGACAATGTCGACGTCACCTTGAAGCGGGGCGAGGTGCTGGGCCTGATCGGTGAATCGGGCGCCGGCAAGTCGACCATCGGCCTTGCCGCCATGGCCTATGCGCGCGCCGGCGTGCGCATCACCGGCGGCTCGATCCGGATCGGCGGAATGGAACTGCGGCCCTCGACCGCGCAGCAGCGCCGCAACATCCGCGGCAAATCCATCGCCTACATCGCGCAGAGCGCCGCCGCCTCGTTCAATCCGGCGATGACGCTGATGGACCAGTTCTGCGAGGCGCCGGTCGTGCACGGCGTGATGAGCCGTCCGGAGGCCGAGAAATACGCGGTCGAGCTGTTCCGCAAGCTGCAGCTCCCGAACCCCGACACATTCGGCGAGCGCTATCCGCACCAGGTCTCCGGTGGACAGCTGCAGCGCGCCATGGCCGCGATGGCGATGAGCTGCCGGCCCGACATCATCGTCCTCGACGAGCCGACGACCGCACTCGACGTGACGACCCAGATCGAAGTCCTGGCGCTCCTGCGCGACCTGATCCGCGAATATGGCACGGCAGGCCTCTACATCACCCATGACCTCGCGGTCGTGGCCCAGATCGCCCACCGCATCATGGTGCTGCGCCACGGCAAGATGGTCGAGGTCGGTGACGCCAGGCAGATCCTCGAGGATCCCAAGACCGACTATGCCCGGGCGCTGGTGCATGAGCGCCGCGATGCCGGGACGCTCGAACTGATCGACCCGCCTGCCAACGCCAAGCCGCTGCTCGACGTTTCGGGCGTGATCGGTGCCTATGGCGACAAGGTGGTGGTGAAAAAGACCTCGCTGTCGATCGCCCGCGGCGAAACGCTGGCGGTCGTGGGTGAATCCGGCTCCGGCAAGAGCTCGATCGCCCGTCTCGTGGTCGGTCTTCTGCCCCGCCGCGAGGGCGAGGTGCGCCTGTCGGGTGACCTCCTCTCGCCGGCCCTGAAGGAACGCACGCGCGAGCAGCTGCGTCGCGTCCAGATGGTCCACCAGATGCCGGACGTGGCGCTGAACCCGCGCCAGTCGATCGGCGAGATCATCGGCCGACCGGTGTCGTTCTACTTCAACCGCTCGTCGAGCGAGGTGGCGAAGCGCGTCAGCGATCTTCTGAAGCTCGTCGGCCTGCCGGAAGCCTTCGCGCAGCGCCGCCCGGCCCAGCTCTCGGGCGGGCAGAAGCAGCGCGTGTGCATCGCCCGCGCGCTCGCGGCCGAACCCGACGTCATCATCTGCGACGAACCGACCTCCGCGCTCGACCCGCTGGTGGCGGAGGAGGTGCTGAAGCTCCTCAAGCGCCTGCAGGACGAGCTCGGCCTCGCCTATATGTTCATCACCCATGACCTCGGCACGGTGCGCCGCATCGCTCATCGCACGGCGGTGATGCTCCAGGGCGAGATCATCGCCCAGGGTCCGACCGCCCAGATCTTCGCGCCGCCCTATCATCCCTACACGGAGAAACTGCTCTCCTCCGTGCCGGACATGGACACGACCTGGCTCGACCGCGTGCTCGCCAAGCGCGGCGCCGTGGCCGCCTGACGCGGAACGGAACCGTCATGACCAAAGTCGAGGTGATCGAGCACCTCTTCATTCCGCTCGCCGACGGGACGCGCCTTGCCGCGCGGCTATGGCGCCCGGCGGATGCCGAGGCGAAGCCGGTTCCGGCCGTTTTGGAATACATCCCCTACCGCAAGCGCGACGGCACGCGCGGGCGCGACGAGCCGATGCATCATTTCTTCGCGCAGCAGGGCTATGCGGCGATCCGGGTGGACATGCGCGGCAGCGGCGAGTCGGACGGCCTGATGCATGACGAATATCTGCAGCAGGAACTCGACGACGGCTGCGCGGTCATCGCCTGGCTGTCGGCGCAGCCCTGGTGCGACGGCTCGGTCGGCATCATGGGCAAGTCCTGGGGCGGTTTCAACGCGCTGCAGATCGCAGCCCTGCGCCCGCCCGCGCTCAAGGCGGTCCTCACCGTCTGCTCGACAGACGACCGCTACGCCGACGACATCCACTACATGGGCGGCTGCCTGCTCAACGACAATCTGTGGTGGGCGACCATCATGCTCGGCTATCAGGCCCGGCCGGCCGACCCTGCCCTCGTCGGCGAGGCCTGGCGGGCGCAATGGCTCGAGCGGATCGCCGCCATGCCGTTCTTCCCGGCGATCTGGGCTTCGCATCAGCGCCGCGACGCCTACTGGCGGCACGGTTCGGTCTGCGAGGATTTTTCGGCGATCACCGTGCCGGTCTTCGCCGTCGGCGGCTGGGCCGACGCCTACACCAATGCGGTGCCGCGCCTGCTCGAAGGTTTGTCCGTACCACGCCTGGGCCTGATCGGCCCCTGGGCGCATGTCTATGCGCAGGACGGCTCCCCCGGCCCCGCGATCGGCTTCCTGCAGGAGGCGATGCGCTGGTGGGACCAGTGGCTCAAGGGCCGCGACAGCGGGATCATGGCCGAGCCGATGCTGCGTGCCTTCATCGAGGAGGCGACGCCCCCCGGGCATCGCGACCCCGTGCCTGGCCGTTTCGTCGGCGAGGCGAACTGGCCGTCGCGGCGGATCACGCCGATGACGCTCCATCTCGGCCGCGGCACGCTCGCGCCCGAACCGCAAGAGGCGGCGACACTCTCGATCCGTTCACCGGCCTGGACGGGGGCCGGGTGCGGCGAATGGATGGGAACGGGCGTCGCGGGCGAGGAGCCGACCGACCAGCGGCTCGATGACGGCCTGTCGCTCGTCTTCGACACGCTTCCGCTCGCGGACCGGATCGAGATCCTCGGCGCGCCGGTGCTCGACGTCGAGATCGCCGCCGACCGACCGGTCGCCCAGCTCTGCGTGCGTCTGTGCGACGTGGCGCCCGATGGGGCATCGCGCCGCGTCTCCTATCAGGTCCTGAACCTGACCCATCGCGACAGCCATGCCGAGCCGAGCGCGCTCGAGCCCGGCCGCTTCTACCGCCTGCGGGTCAAGCTCAATGATTGCGGCCACGCCTTCCCGCCCGGCCACCGGATCCGTCTCGCGGTGTCCTCCGCCTATTGGCCGCTGATCTGGCCGGCGCCGGGCGCCGCGACCCTGACGGTGCGCTGCCCAGCGACGCTCACCCTGCCGGTGCGCCCGGTCGATCCGGCAGAACCCGTGATCCGGTTCGAGCCGCCCGCCCACGGGCCGCGCGCGCCGATCACGAAGGTGGCGGAGGGTCGCTTCACGCGGACCCATGCGCTCGACCTCCTGACCGGTCAGGCGACCTACGTCACCCATGGCGAGGGCGGCTTGTTCGGGGAGGGCGTGCAGCGCTTCGACGAGATCGACACCACGCTCTCGCACAGTCTGAAGCGCGAATTGACGATCACGGCCGACGACCCGCTCACGGCACGCTACAGGCTGACGCAGGACTACGAGATGGGCCGGGAGGGCTGGCGGATCCGCATCGCGGTGCGCACCGGCATGCGGGCGACTGCGGACAGCTTCGTTCTCGACGGCACGCTCGAGGCCTATGAGAACGGCACGCTCGCCGCAAGCCGGTCCTGGCAGGAGACGATCCCGCGCGACCTCGTCTGAGGAGGACCGCGGCAGATCGCGAAAAATGCAATTGCTGTTCCTGTTTTACACTTGTTAGTCTCGTGCATCCGCGGGTGCCCTGCCCCCGGCCACGGATGTGTCGATGATACGGAGCGCGCGTCGTGCCCGCAGCGGTTCGGCCGGTCGTGTCCCGCACGACCGTGCGAGGGTTGAGAACAGGACCGGCGCCAAGCCGGCCAACGACGGGGAGGATCGACCGTGGATGACCAGCGCATCGACCCCCTCCTTCTGCATCATGCGGGCGGAGCGAATGAGGACAGCACCGTCGCTCGGGTCGTCTGGTACTACTATGTCGGCGGCATGACGCAGCAGGCGATCGCCGAGCGGCTCGGGGTCACCCGCCTGAAGGTCAACCGGATCATCGGCCAGGCGCGCGCCGACGGCTCGGTGCGGATCGACGTCAAGCTGCCGCTCGCCCGCTGCATCGCTCTCGAGGAACAACTCGTCGAGCGCTTCGGGTTGCAGGCGGCCTCCGTCATCCCGAGTGTTCCCGATCTCGAGGATCGGCAGGCGCAGATTGGCGAGGCAGCCGGCGCCATGCTCGATCCTCTTCTGACCGATGGCGTTGGCCTCGGTGTCGGCTGGGGCCGGACCTTGCGTGCCGCGACCCGTCGCCTGACCCCGCGCCGGCTCGCCGACAGCTACGTCACCTCGCTGATGGGCGGCCTGACCCGCGCGTCCGGCGTCAACACCTTCGAGGTCGCGGCCGACTATGCCAGCCATCTCGGTGCCGAATGCTACTATTTCGTCGCGCCGCTCTTCTGCCCGTCGGAGGAGAGCCGCTCCGTGCTCCTCACCCATCACGGCCTGTCGCAGGTGATGCGGCGCGCGCGAGACGGCACCATCGCCATGGTGTCGTCGGGAGATCTCTCACCCCTCTCGCTCCTGACCGCGACCCAGACGATCAACGACAATCTGGAAAGCCTGCGCGAGGCCGGCGCGGTCGGCGATCTTCTGGGCGTGTTTCTCGACGAGAAGGGCGAGCCGGTCGATCATCCGCTCAACCATTGCGTCATGTCGCTCGCGCCCGCCGACCTCAAGGCCTATCCGATTTCCATCCTCGCCTCGGGCGGCCTGAACAAACTGCCGATCATCCGCGCGATCCTGACGGCCGGCTATGTGACCCGCCTCGTCACGGATGAGCAGGTGGCGGAAGCACTCCTGTGACCCGACAGGCTCGAGCCGGTCGCGATGATTGCCATGAGCGCTGACACCATGTCGGCAAACGGGGCTATCGCGAGCCGCCAAATGCTTCGAAACGTCCGATCTTCTTTCAGGCTTCCTTCCGACCTCCTCTTCACGCTGCCCGGACGGAGTGGAGGCCGGGTGGCATGGGTCAAATCCTGTCGTTCAGGCCCAGCCGGCGGCGATGGTCACGACGAGGCCGCCCGCCGGCCGGCCGAAGAGGCCTGTGGCGGATGGTGCGCGACCTCCGCTTTGCGCTGCTGGCCGCCGTCATTGCCTTCGTCGCGGTCTCGTTCGTCCATCGGGAAGGCGTCGCCATTCCATGGCAGCGGTCGCACGGCATCATCGCACAGACCGCCTTCACGCTCTGCTCGGATACGGTGAGGAACAACTGCGTCATTGACGGCGACACGATCCGCTTCGGCGGCGAGAAGATCCGCCTGGCCGACATCAACACGCCGGAAACGTTCGGCGCGCAGTGCCAATCCGAGGCGATCCTCGGCGAGCGCGCAAAGATGCGACTGCTCGGCTGGGTCAATGCCGGATCCTTCGAGATTCGCGAAACCGCTGGCAATGATCGCGATCGGTATGGTCGTCCGTTACGGCTCCTCGTCCGAAACGGGAGAAGCGTCGGCGACGTGCTCGTCGCGGAAGGCCTCGCCGAGCGCTGGTCCGGGGAGCGGCGGAACTGGTGCTGAGACCGCCCTCACCCGTCGGGCCCGGAATCATCCTGCGGGTCGTCGATCTCGGGCGGCAGCACGGTCGTCGGTTCGGTTCCCGACACGAGGCGCGGCAGGAAATGGGCGCAGCGCTGTTCGACGAAGCTGCGAAAGGCGCGCGCCGTCGGTGACAGGTCGCGATCCAGCCGGTGCACGACATACCATTGCCGGATGATCGGCAGACCGACGACGTCGAGGCAGACGAGACGCCGGTCGGCGACCTCGGCGGCGATCGTGTGCGCCGAAATCAGCGCGATGCCGAGCCCGGCCATCACCGCCTGCTTGATCGTCTCGTTCGAGCCGAGTTCGATGCCGCCATGCGCTCCGCGCAAGGCGAGATCGCCGATGAAATAGTCGAAGATCGAGCGTGAGCCGGAGCCCTCCTCGCGGAACAGGAAGGCCTCGCCCGCCAAGGCCTCCTTCGGCACACGGCGCTGGCCGACCAGCGGATGGAAGGGCGGCGCGATCATCACATAGGGATGGGGGCCGATGGCGAGCTTGTTGACCGCGAGATCGGCGGGCGGCCGACCGGTGAGCGCCACGTCCACGTCATAGCCCCTGAGCGAAGCGAGCGTCTCGGACCGGTTGCCGATGACGAAGCGCAGATCGACGCCGGGATGGCGCTGCATGTAGGCCGCGATCAGACGGGGCACGAAGTATTTCGCCGTCGAGACCGCCGCCACCGACAGGCGGCCGCCATGGCCGCTGCGGATCGCCGCCATCTTTTCACCGAACTCGCGCACCGCGCCCTCGATGCGCCGCGCCTGGTCGAGCGCGACCTCGCCAGCCATGTTGAGCTTCAATCCAGCGGGCGTGCGGTCGAACAGGCTGAGCCCCAGCGCCTCCTCGAGCGCTTTCACCCGCGCCGTCAGGGCCGCCGGAGTCATGCCGAGATGGCCGGCCGCCGCATGCAGCGTGCCCTCGCGGGCGATCGCCTGAAGCGTCTCGATCTGGCGCAGCGAGATCGGCTGCATGGCGCACTCCCGGGATCGCAGGGGTCGAAGTCATTCAAAAAAACTGAACAGAACAAAAAAATAAGTCAGTTTTCTTTGATGTACAATCTGTGACACTCCTATTCACAGAGCGACGCTGTCCAATGGGTTCGCGGCCGCCGCTCCGGGAGGAAACCGGCCATGACACATTCCGACGCGATCGGGCGGGCGCTGACAGACTTCCTCGACCAGACGACCACGGCCGACATCGCGCGCGCGCTCAAGGCCATCGCCCGCGCCGCGACGCCCGTGAGCAAGCTGATCCGCCGCGGCGCGCTGGCGGGACCGCTCGGCGAAGCGGTCGGCGCGGCCAATCAGGACGGGGACTCGCAGAAAGCGCTCGACCTCCTCGCCGACATCCAGTTCTGCGAGGGCATGCGCGGCTATGGCATCCGTGCCCTCGTCTCCGAGGAGACGGCGGCCCCGACGCAGCTTGATCCCGAAGGCCGTCTCCTCATGGCGATCGACCCGCTCGACGGCTCCTCCAACATCGACACCAACATTCCGATCGGCACGATCTTTTCCATCCTGCCCGCGCCGGAGGAGACCGGGCCGGTCGAGGAAGCCGCCTTCCTGCAGCCCGGCCACCGCCAGCTCGCCGCCGGCTTCGTCATCTACGGCGCCCAGACCTCCTTCGTCTTCTCGACGGGGTCGGGGACCCATATCGCGGTGCTCGATCCAGAGACCGACCGCTTCGTGATGACCCAGCTCTCGTTGGTGATCCCCGAGGGCTCCCGCGAATTCGCGATCAATGCCTCGAACTACCGCCACTGGCACCCACCGGTGCAGGCCTATATCGACGATTGCGTCGAGGGTGCCGACGGGCCGCGCGGCAAGAACTTCAACATGCGCTGGATCGCCTCGCTCGTGGCCGACGCCTACCGCATCGTCGTGCGCGGCGGCGTCTTCCTCTACCCGGGCGATCGCCGCAAGGGCTATGAGCGCGGGCGTCTGCGCCATCTCTACGAGGCGAGCCCCATCGCCTTTCTCAGCGAGCAGGCGAGCGGCGGGGCAACGGACGGCGTCAACCGCATCCTCGACGCCGTGCCGCGCGGCATCCACGAGCGCATCCCCTTCGTCTTCGGCTCGCTCGACAAGGTCATGCGGATCCGCCGCTACCACCTCGAGACCGAGGACAGCGCCGATCGATCGCCGCTTTTCGGTCGTCGCGGCCTCCTGCGCGCCTGACATCGCCAAACGTTTGGACCAGCCATGTCGATTCATCATCCCATCATTGCGATCACGGGGTCGTCGGGTGCCGGGACCACCTCGGTCAAGCGCACCTTCGACCAGATCTTCCGCCGCGAGAACGTCAACGCCGCCTATATCGAGGGCGACAGCTTCCATCGCTACAACCGCATGGACATGCGCGCCCAGATGGCCGAGGCGGCTCGGGCCGGGAACAATCATTTCAGCCATTTCGGCCCCTATTCGAACCTGCTCGAGGAGCTCGAGGCCGTCTTCGAGAGCTATGGCGCCACCGGCACCGGCCGCACCCGCCATTATGTCCATGACGACGAGGAAGCGCAGCTCTACGGCACGCCGCCAGGCACCTTCACCGACTGGGAGGACTTCCCGGAAGGCACCAACCTCCTGTTCTACGAAGGCCTGCATGGCGCCGTGGTGACCGACAAGGTGAACCTCGCCCGCCATGTCGATCTCAAGATCGGCGTCGTGCCGGTGATCAATCTCGAATGGATCCAGAAACTCCACCGCGACCGCTCGGCGCGTGGCTATTCCACCGAGGCCGTGACCGACACGATCCTGCGACGCATGCCGGACTACATCAACTACATCTGCCCGCAATTCGCCGAGACCGACATCAACTTCCAGCGCGTCCCGACCGTCGACACCTCAAACCCCTTCATCGCCCGCTGGATCCCGACACCCGACGAGTCGATCGTCGTCATCCGCTTCAAGAACCCGCGCGGGATCGACTTCCCTTACCTGCTGTCGATGATCAACGACAGCTTCATGAGCCGCGCCAACTCGATCTGCATCCCCGGCGGCAAGCTCGACCTCGCCATGCAGCTGATCCTCACCCCGATGATCCTGAAGCTCGTCGAGCGCGCCCGGCGCGCGCTGTGAGCCGGACTGGAGACACGATCATGACCGCTTCCGCCCTGAAATCCGCTCCCCTGACGGCCGTCGGCCACGACGCCATGGCGAACGCCATCCGCGCCCTCGCCATGGACGCGGTGGAGAAGGCGAAATCCGGCCACCCCGGCATGCCGATGGGCATGGCGGATGTCGCGACCGTCCTGTTCACGAAAGTCCTGAAGATCGACCCTTCCAGGCCGGACTGGGCCGACCGCGACCGCTTCGTGCTCTCGGCCGGGCATGGCTCGATGCTGCTCTACGCCCTGCACCATCTCGTCGGTTATGCCGACATGCCGATGAGCGAGCTGCAGCGCTTCCGCCAGATGGGCGCGAGGACCGCCGGTCATCCGGAGCATGGCCACGCCGCCGGCATCGAGACGACCACGGGACCGCTCGGCCAGGGCATCTCGACCGCCGTCGGCATGGCGCTCGGCGAGGCGATGATGCGCGCGCGCTTCGGCGCGGCGCTCGTCGATCACCACACCTATGTCATCGCCGGCGATGGCTGCCTGATGGAGGGCATCAGCCATGAGGCGATCGACCTCGCCGGTCATCTGCGGCTGCGCAAGCTCATCGTCTTGTGGGACGACAATGCCATCTCGATCGACGGCTCGACGTCGCTGTCGACCTCGACCGACCAGCTCGCGCGCTTCAAGGCCTCGGGCTGGCGGGTGCAGCGCATTGACGGGCATGATCCCGTCGCGATCGAGGCGGCGCTGACGGCGGCGCGCGCGGCGACGCGCCCGACGCTCATCGCCTGCAGGACCATCATCGGCCGCGGCGCACCGACCACGCAGGGCACCGAGGCGACCCATGGCGCGCCGCTTGGTGAAAGCGAGATCGCCGGCGCCCGCAAGGCGCTCGGCTGGACCGCCGCCCCCTTCGAGATCCCGGCGCCGATCCTCGATGCCTGGCGCGAAGCCGGCTCCCGGCATGTCGCAACGCGGCAGGCCTGGGAGGCACGGCTCGCCACGAGCCGCAAGCGCCGCCGCTTCGAGAGCGCGCTCGCGGGCGAGATCCCGCCCCGATTCACCCGCGCCTTCGCCGCCTACAAGAAGGACCTCGTCACCAGCAGACCCAAGGTCGCGACCCGCAAGGCCTCGGAAATGGCCCTCGCCGTCATCAACGAGACGATCCCGACCATGGTCGGCGGCTCGGCGGACCTGACCCACTCCAACCTGACCATCACCAAGGGCCAGACGAGCGTGACCGCGACCAGCTTTGCCGGAAGCTATGTCCGCTACGGCATTCGCGAGCACGGCATGGCCGCGGCGATGAACGGCCTCGCCCTGCATGGCGGCTTCATCCCCTATGGCGGCACCTTTCTCGTCTTCGCCGACTATGCGCGTGGCGCGATGCGCCTGTCGGCGCTGATGGGCCAGCGGGTCATCTATGTCATGACGCATGATTCGATCGGTCTCGGCGAGGATGGCCCGACGCATCAGCCGATCGAGCATCTCGCCATGCTGCGGGCGACGCCGAACCTCACCGTCTTCCGGCCCTGCGACGCGGTCGAGACCGCGGAGGCCTGGGAGATCGCCTTGTCGAGCCGCACGTCCCCCTCGGTGCTGTGCCTGTCGCGCCAGAACCTGCCGACCGTCCGCACGGATACGCGCAAGAACCTGACGGCGCTCGGCGGCTATGTGCTGCGCGAGCCGGCTGGCAAGCGCGACCTGACGCTTCTGGCCACAGGCTCCGAGGTCGAGATCGCGCTCGTCGCCGCCGATCGGCTGACCACGGCCGGCAAGCGGGTCGCCGTCGTGTCGATGCCCTCCTGGAACCTGTTCGAGGCCCAGTCCGACGCCTATCGGCAAAGCGTCCTCGGCTCGGCGCCGCGCATCGCCATCGAGGCGGCCGCGCGGCTCGGCTGGGATCGCTGGATCGGCGAGCGCGGCGCCTTCATCGGCATGACCGGGTTCGGCGCCAGCGCGCCCGCCGCCGACCTCTACCGCCATTTCGGCATCACAGCGGAGGCCATCATCGCCACCGCCGAAACACTCGCCTGATTTTCCGGGACACAAAGGAACCGTGCCATGAACGAGCAGCCCAGAGCCCTCACGGGCAAGGACCGGTACAAGGCCGGCGTCATCAAATACGCCCAGATGGGCTATTGGGATGCCGATTACGAACCCAAGGACACCGACATCATCGCGCTCTTCCGGATCACGCCCCAGGACGGCGTCGATCCGGTGGAGGCAGCGGCGGCCGTGGCGGGTGAAAGCTCGACGGCGACCTGGACCGTGGTGTGGACCGACCGCCTGACCGCCTGCGACAAGTACCGCGCCAAGGCCTACCGGGTCGATCCGGTGCCCAACACCCCCGGCCAGTACTTCTGCTACGTCGCCTATGATCTCGATCTCTTCGAGGAAGGCTCGATCGCCAACCTCACCGCCTCGATCATCGGCAATGTCTTCTCGTTCAAGCCGCTGAAGGCCGCCCGGCTCGAGGACATGCGCTTTCCCGTCGCCTATGTGAAGACCTTCAAGGGGCCGCCGACCGGCATCGTCGTCGAGCGCGAGCGCCTCGACAAGTTCGGCCGCCCGCTGTTGGGCGCCACCACCAAGCCGAAGCTCGGCCTGTCCGGCAAGAATTACGGCCGTGTGGTCTATGAGGCGCTGAAGGGCGGCCTCGACTTCGTCAAGGACGACGAGAACATCAACTCGCAGCCCTTCATGCACTGGCGCGACCGGTTCCTCTACTGCATGGAGGCCGTCAACCGCGCTCAGGCCGTCACCGGCGAGGTGAAGGGGCACTATCTCAACATCACCGCCGGAACCATGGAGGAGATGTACCGCCGCGCCCAGTTCGCCAAGGAACTCGGCTCCTGCATCGTCATGATCGATCTGATCATCGGCTACACGGCGATCCAGTCGATCTCGGAATGGTGCCGGCAAAACGACATGATCCTGCACCTGCACCGCGCCGGTCACGGCACCTATACGCGGCAGAAGAACCACGGCATCTCGTTCCGCGTCATCGCCAAATGGATGCGCCTTGCCGGCGTCGACCACATCCATGCCGGCACCGCCGTCGGCAAGCTCGAGGGCGATCCGATGACCGTGCAGGGCTATTACAACATCTGCCGCGAGACGAAGAACGCCGTCGACCTGCCGCGCGGCGTCTTCTTCGAGCAGGACTGGGCCTCGATCCGCAAGGTCATGCCGGTGGCGTCGGGCGGCATCCATGCCGGCCAGATGCACCAGCTCCTCGATCTCTTCGGCGACGACGTCGTCCTGCAGTTCGGCGGCGGCACGATCGGCCATCCGATGGGCATCCAGGCCGGCGCGCAGGCGAACCGCGTCGCGCTCGAAGCCATGGTGCTCGCCCGCAACGAGGGCCGCGACATCAAGAACGAGGGCCTCGACATCCTGCGCGAGGCCGCGCGCTGGTGCCAGCCGCTCAAGGCCGCCCTCGATACCTGGGGCGACATCACCTTCAACTACACCTCGACCGACACGTCGGACTTCGCGCCGACCCCGTCCGTGTCCTACTGATCGGAGCCGCGACCATGCGTATCACCCAAGGCGCCTTCTCTTTCCTGCCCGATCTGACGGACACGCAGATCGCGGCGCAGGCCCAGTACTGCATCGGCCAGGGCTGGGCGCTCGGCATCGAGTACACCGACGATCCGCACCCGCGGAACACCTACTGGGAAATGTGGGGCCTGCCGATGTTCGACCTCGCCGATGCCGCCGGCGTCGTCCAGGAACTCAACGAGTGCCGCAAGGTCCACGGCGAAAAGTACATCCGCATCAACGCCTTCGATTCCAGCCATGGCTGGGAGACGGTGCGGCTGAGCTTCATCGTCAACCGGCCCCCCGTCGAGCCCGAACTGGCGCTGACGCGGACCGAGGGACCTGGCCGCAACCAGATCTACGCGATGACCACGAGGCCAGTGGCCGGCTGACGCTCTTCCGCCGTCGACCGGACCCCCGAACCGACACCCCGCGCAATCCGGTCGGCAAGACCGACCGGGCAGCGACGCCCCAAGCCCAGACCGACGATCAGCGAGACGCGCCATGGACGGTCCCGACCCCGCACCCCTCCCCGCAACCGACGCGATCGACCTGCAGGCCGAATTCGCGGAAGCGGGGATCGGCCCCATCCTCGATCAGCTCGAGCGCGAACTCATCGGCCTCAAGCCGGTGAAGCAGCGGATCCGCCAGATCGCGGCGCTGCTCCTCGTCGACCGGGTCCGCCGCAAGCTGGGGCTCACCTCCGGCACGCCCTCGCTGCACATGAGCTTCACCGGAAACCCCGGCACCGGAAAGACGACCGTGGCGCTGCGCATGGCCGAGATCCTGCACCGGCTCGGCTATATCCGCCGCAACCATCTCGTCTCCGTCACGCGCGATGATCTCGTCGGCCAGTACATCGGCCACACCGCTCCCAAGACCAAGGAGATCCTCAAAAAGGCCATGGGCGGCGTGCTGTTCATCGACGAGGCCTATTATCTCTATCGGCCGGAGAACGAACGCGACTACGGACAGGAGGCGATCGAGATCCTGCTGCAGGTGATGGAAAACCAGCGCGACGACCTCGTGGTCATCCTCGCCGGCTATGCCGACCGGATGGAGATCTTCTTCCGGTCCAACCCGGGCTTTCGCTCGCGCGTCGCCCATCATGTCGATTTTCCCGACTACGAACCGGGCGAACTGCTCGACATCGCCGAAAAGATGCTCGCCGGACAGAGTTATCGGTTCTCCGAGGCCGGACGCGACGCCTTCGCCCGCTACATCGAGGCGCGGCGCGCCCAGCCCCATTTCGCCAATGCCCGCTCGATCCGCAATGCGCTCGACCGTGCCCGTCTGCGCCAGGCGAGCCGCCATTTCGAGACGAAGGGCCGCGTCACGCTCGACGACCTTGTGACGATCGACGCGCCGGATATTCTCGCGAGCCGTGTCATCACCCAGAACGGCGCCCTCAACGGCGCCCCGGAGCCGCTTTCGTGACCCGTCCCCTCGTCATCGCACCCTCGATCCTCTCCGCCGATTTCTCCCGCCTCGGCGCGGAGGTGAGCGCCGTCGACACGGCCGGCGCCGACTGGATTCATCTCGACGTGATGGACGGGCATTTCGTCCCCAACATCACCTTCGGCCCGCCGATCATTCAGGCGCTGCGCCCGCATTCGGCCAAGGTGTTCGACTGCCATCTGATGATCGAGCCGGCCGATCCCTATCTCGAGGCCTTCGCCAGGGCCGGCTGCGACATCATCACCGTGCACGCGGAGGCCTGCACCCATCTCGACCGAACGCTGCAGACGATCCGAGCCCTCGGTAAGCGGGCGGGCGTCTCGCTCAATCCGGCGACGCCCGAGACGGTGCTCACCTATGTGCTCGACCGGCTCGACCTCATTCTCCTGATGACCGTCAATCCGGGCTTCGGCGGCCAGGCCTTCATTCCGGCGGTGATCGACAAGATCGCGCGGGTCAGGGCGATGATCGGCGACCGGCCGATCGACATCGAGGTTGATGGCGGCGTGACGCCGGAGACGGCGCCGCTCGTCGCCCGGGCCGGCGCCAACGCCCTCGTCGCGGGCTCCGCCGTCTTCAAGGGCGGTCCGGCTGCCTATGCCGCCAACATCGCCGCCATCCGCACCGCCGCGACAGGAGTGTGAACCATGCCGAACCGCCGCCCCCCGCCGATCGAGGCGGTTCTCTTCGATCTCGACGGCACACTGCTCGATTCGGCCGGCGACATCGCGGCGGCCATCAATCCCCTCTTCGTTGCCCGCGATCTTCGCGTTTTCGACGCGGCGGAAATCGCCCATCACATCGGCTGGGGCTCACGACGCCTGATCGAGACGACCTTCGCCGCACGTGGTGTGACCCTCACGGAGGAAGACGGACGCCAGCTCGATCAGGCCTATCTCGCGAACTACGCCCGCGTCGCGGACGGCATGCCGAGCTTCTACCCGGGCGCAAAGGCTCTCCTCGACTCATTGGCACGGCATGGCGTCCTGCTCGGCATCGTCACCAACAAACCCGAGGCGATCACCCGAACCATCCTGCGCCGCGCCGGTTTCGAGACGCTCTTCCGCTCGGTGATCGGAGGCGATTCGGGCTATGGGCTGAAGCCCGCACCGGGACCTGTCGCGGCCGGATGGCGCCAGCTCGGCGCCCGCCTGGCCCGTACGCTCTTCGTCGGCGACAGCGCGATTGATGCGGAAGCCGCCTTCGCCGCCGAACTGCCCTTCGCCCACATCCAGCATCCGGGGCATCCGGTTCCCGTCCTCAAGCTCAAGCCGCAATGGCAGGTGACCGAGTTTGCCGGCATTCTCGCCATTGTCGAGGATCGGTTGGCCATCGCCGCACGCGGTTGAGTGTGGCACAGCCGCCACGATCACCAGGCCTAAGTATTAGGACGGTACGGCTCATCGGTATTCTTTTACTGTCAATTCACCGTGTCATGACAGAGTGACGGGCGACGTAACCGAGGCTTCGCCATGCAGTCCCTGAACACGATCGCCGGCCGCATCGCCCTGGCGCTCTCCGCCCTGTTCCTCACCGCCCTCATCGCCGGCACCGCCGGCTGGATGACGTCGGGCATCGCGTTCAAGGCCCTCAACACCATCTATGCCGACCGCGTCGTGCCGCTGAAGGATCTCAAGCTGATCTCCGACAAGTACGCCGTCGACATCGTAGACGCGACGCACAAGATGCGCAGCGGCGCTTTCGACTGGGAAGCGGGAGGAAAGGCGGTCAAGGACGCCAAGGCGGTGATCGACGAGCGCTGGACGGCCTACCTCGCCACCTATCTGACCGAGGAGGAAAAGGGTATCGCCAACACCGTCGGCGAGCACACCAAGGTCTCGGATCAGGCAGTGGCGAAGCTTCTTTCCATCATCGCGGCGAAGGATCAGGCCGCACTTGACGCTTTCGTCACCACGGAACTCTATCCGGCGATCGACCCAACCACCGAAGCCATCGGCAAGCTCGTCGATCTGCAGGTGCGCGTCGCGGGCGAGGTCTTCGCCGAGACAGAGGCGACCTTCACGGTTGCGAACATGGTTGTCGTCGCAAGCCTCGTCGCTGCCCTCGTCGCCTTCGTCGCCGCTTTCTGGTTCACCCGCGGCAAGGTCGTGCGGCCGCTCCGCGAGATCACGAGCGGCATGAAGGACATCGCCGGCGGCAATACGGCGCTCGACGTTCCCCATCTTGGCCGCACCGACGAGATCGGCGCAATGGCGCAGGCGCTCGAAGTGTTCCGCGTCAACGCGTCGGAGCGCGCGCGCCTCGAACATTCCGCGCAGCAGGAGCGCGACCGGGAGCGGCAGCGCCAGTCGCATGTCGAGACACTCATCGCCGATTTCCGCGCCCTGATGGCCCGCACCCTCACGTCCGTCAACAGCGAGACCGGTTCGATGCTCACGACGGCGGAAAAACTCAACATGGTCGCGAGTTCGGCCGCGAACGACGCCGAATCGGCCGGCCTCGCCTCGTCCGGCGCCTCGAACAACGTCCAGACCGTCGCGGCCGCCGCCGAGGAACTTGCCGCCTCGATCCGGGAGATCGCCGGGCAGGCCGACCAGGCGACCTCGATCGTCAAGAACGCGACCGACACGGCGGTGCAGACCGACAAGAGCGTTTCGACGCTCGCCGACGCGGCCGAAAAGGTTGGTGCCATCGTCGAACTGATCCGCGACATCGCCGAGCAGACGAACCTCCTCGCCCTCAACGCCACGATCGAGGCGGCGCGCGCCGGCGACATGGGCAAGGGTTTCGCAGTCGTCGCCGCCGAGGTGAAAACGCTCGCCAACCAGACCGCGAAGGCGACCGACGAGATCGCGACGCAGATCGGCGGCATCCAGACCTCGACCAGCTCACCCGTCGCCTCGATCCGAGCCATCACCCGCACCGGCGGCGACATCAGTTCCGTAACGCCCGCCATCGCAGCGGCCGTCGAGGAGCAGGAGGCCGCAACGCGGGAGATCTCGAAGGCGATCCAGTCGGCGTCCGACGGTACCACGCAGGTGGCGCACAACGTGTCGATGGTCGGCAACGCAATCGTCGAGACCTCACGCGAGGCGCGGAGCGTGCACAACGCCTCCGAAACGCTCACCAACGTCGCGCGCGAGCTCGCGAACTCCGTCGAACAGTTCCTCTCCGACGTGACGAAGGATCTCGAGGACCGTCGCGGCGCGCTCCGGCGCAGGATGATCGAGACGGTCTTCGTCACGGTCGGCGGCCGCCGCCTGTCGACAACCCTGATCAATCTCAGCGAGACGGGCTGCCTCCTCGCCGCGGTCGACGGCATCCGGATGGGTGACCCCGTCGTGATCGAACTGGCGGATGGCCGCACGGCGCCGGCCGCCGTGCTGCGTCTCGACAGGAGCGAGATCGCCGTGCAGTTTCGCGAGCGCCTCGTCGGCGCGGGGCTCCCCCAGGCGGCCTGACGACCAGAAAAACCGGTCCGGGACCAACCACCCCGGACCCTCGTTCCCACCCTCCCGCCCGCTTCAGTCGCGGATCGCCAGTGCCTCGAGGGGCCAGGCGTTCAGCGCACCGAGGCGGGCGGATTTCTTGGCCTGGTGCCGAGCCATCCGCGCGAAGACGTCGGTGAGGAAACCGATCGCCTCGACGGCGTGCGGACCCTTGTTCAGCATCACGCATTCGGCGCGCTGCGCCATCGCGGCGTCGGTGGTCTCGGCACGGCTCGGCAACCCGTCCTTGACGAGGTCGTCGAGTACCTGCGTCGCCCAGACGACCGGAACCCGCGCGGCCTCGCCGAGCCAAAGGATCTCTTCCTGGATCTCGGCGAGCCGGGCATGGCCGAGTTCGACCGCGAGATCGCCGCGCGCGATCATCACCGCCGTGGGGCGTGATCCCGCGGCCTGGGCGATGAGGCGCGGCAGGTTACGCACGGCTTCCGGCGTCTCGATCTTGAGAATGAGCGGCATCAGCGCCCGCCCGGGCGCCGCGGCGGCGACCGCGTGGTCGAGATCGACGATGTCGTGCGGGTGCTGGACGAAAGAGAAGCCGATCATGTCGGCATGGGCCGCGAGAACCGGAATGGCGGCGAGATCCTCCGCCGACAGCGCCGGCAGACCGAGCGGCATGTCCGGCAGATTGACGCCCTTGTCGATGCGCAGCTTCTCGCCCTTTTCGCGCGCACCATACACTTCGAGGATCCGGTGCCCCTCCTCGATCGACACCACGCGGGCGCGGATCTTGCCGTCGTCGATCCACACTTCTGCGCCGGGGCGCAGGCGCTCGACCACTTCCGGAAAGCTGATGGTCAGGCTCGGAACGCCGGAAACCGCCTTGCGCGGCGCGACCGTCAGGCGCAGCCGGTCGCCGACATGCACCCGGTCGGGCTTTTCGGGTGACAACGTCTCGATCCGGCATTTTGGTCCGGGAAGGTCCATCACCACCCGACAATCCCGCCGCCGGCGCGACGCCGCCTCACGCACCAGACGCGCCATGGCAATCCAGTCGGAGGGCGTGTCATGGGCGCAGTTGATCCGCGCGCAATCCATTCCGGCTGCGACGAGACGATCGACCAGAGCCCCGTCGGCAGCCGCTTCGCTCGGCAGCGTCACCATGATCGCCGTGCTGCCGCTGTCGGCTCCGAACAGGGCCCGACGCTGGTCTGCCAGCCGATCCGCCCCGGCGCGCCAGACTGTCGCGGGCGGGAAGAGGGGCCGGTTCTCGATCATCGCGAGCCGCGCCAGTGCCGCGATCACGGCATCGAGCGAGGCAAGGACATGACTTTCGCAACGCCCCAGCGAGGACAGGCCAAGGGCTGAGAGCGCCCCCTGCAAGGCCGACAGATCATGCCGACGCAAGGCGAGATAGGCCGCGAGGTTTTCGGCCGACGGCCGAAACGCCTCATCCAGCAAAACCGCCGACCACCCGGCGGTCACCGTGCCCGCCTCGCGCTCGATGTCGGCACGAAGGGTCTCCAGTGCCGCGAGGAGCGGGGCGGGTTCGACCGGCCACGAGGTCGAGACAGCGGCCAAGGCGCCGCTCGCGTTCGACCCATCGACGCCCGCTCTGACCATGCCCATCGTCCGTCCCCATCCACTGCGCCAATTCGGCGGGACATTCCCGACAAGCGATGACAGCCATATGTCCGCGGTGACGCCCTTCCACACCCTCACGCGTCCCGGTAGTCTCGGCGACAGAGGGAGGACCATCGCGACGTGCAGCCCCATCAGGAATGCGAACTGAAGCTCCTGCTCGAGCCGACATCCCACGCGACGCTGGCGCGGTCGGACCTCCTTGCCCGCGCCGGTGGTGACCCACGGCGAAAGCTGACACACACGCTCTACTTCGACACGCCCGATTTCGCGTTGCGCGCCGAGGGACTGTCGCTGCGCATCCGCCGCGACGCCAACGGCGCCGTGCAGACCGTCAAGACCGCCGGGCCCGCACTCAGGCGCGGCGAATGGAATATGCCGATCGCGGGCGACCGTCCCGAGCCTGATCGGGTACCGGACCACAAGATCGCGCGATTTCTCGGGCGCGGCCGCATCCGCAAGACGCTCGCGCCGGTGTTCCGCGTCGATGTCGAGCGCGATGTCTGGACCGTGGTCGAGGGCGATGACGCGCTCGAAATCGTGCTCGACAGCGGGGTCATTGCGACCGACGACGCCGAGACGCCGGTCTGTGAGGCGGAGATCGAGCTCACGGCGGGCGACCCTGCGGCATTGCGACGTATGGCCAGCCGGATCGGGCAGGTGGTTCCAACGCTCCTCTCCCTGACCGGCAAGGCCGATCGCGGCTACCGATTGCTGGGCGAGGAAACGGCGATCGTGTCGATCGATGCCGGGAGTGACTCGTTACCGATCGGTGCGGCCCATCGAGTGGCCGCGACCGCTGCTCTCAGGACCCTTTTTGAGGATTTCGAGGCCGTACACCGGACCGGGACCGTCGAATCGGTCCATCGGTCGCGCGTCTCGCTGCGCCGCGTGCGGGCCTTGCGCAGCCTGTTCCGCCCGTTGCTCGTCGAGACGGAAGCGATGGAGCCCGGTGTCAGGGAAACCGGTGACGCTCTGCGTACGATCGCCCGCCGGCTCGGCGCTCTCCGCGATCTCGACGTTTTCTGTGCCGACCGCCTCACGGCGGCACGCTCCGCGCACCCGCAGGCGCCGGGCTTTGCAGCCCTCGCCGATCATCTCGCGGGCCGTCGTGCCGGGCGCCTCGCCGAGGCACGCGACGCGCTCACCTCTCCTGACTGCCTCCGGCTCTGCCTCGCGCTGGTCTGGGAGGCCGAGGGTCTCGACCGGAGGGCCGGCGGATCGATCGAGCATGAACCGCTCGCGCC
This sequence comes from Labrys sp. (in: a-proteobacteria), assembly GCA_046344875.1. Taxonomy (GTDB): domain Bacteria; phylum Pseudomonadota; class Alphaproteobacteria; order Rhizobiales; family Labraceae; genus Labrys. The sequence goes on from JBKDKQ010000057.1 coordinate 48,554, forward strand.
TTTCCTGCGCGCCGCCTGGGATCGTCGCATGCGGCGGCTCAACCGCGACGCCCGCAACCTCGGCCGGAAGACGGTCGCCGAACGCCACGACGTCCGTCTTGCGGCGAAGAAGCTTCGCTACATGATCGAGCCCTTCGCCGGTCTCGCCGAAGGCAAGGCCGCCATGCAGATGCTCGCTCGCCTCAAGGCCCTTCAGGACGGGCTCGGCGCCTTGAACGACGGGGCGACGGCCGAACGCCTCGTGATCGATCTTCTCGACGAGGTCGGAAAGGACAAGGGCGTCGCCGGCCAAGCCCACTTCGCCGCCGGACTGATTGCCGGGCTCGCCGCCGGTGACGAACACCGCCTGCGTCGGGCAGCCGAAAAGGCTCGCGACCGCCTCGCGGCGACAAGGCCCTTCTGGGCGTCCTGGTGACCGGCATCGCATCAAAGCGCGATCTTTGACTCAAGCTCGACCGGACGTCGAAACCGACCGGCAAGCATGACTGGCGATGAATCGTGTCAAAGCCGATGGATCTTGCCATCGTAACGCTCTGTTGGGGGCCTCGGTGGAGACTGTGTGTCACTGCCTCGGCCTGCCGCATCGACCGTGGCGTCAGACCATGGCGGCATTCGGGTGCGATGAGCGTCGGAATGCACCCGGAAGGATGGAGGAAACCCGTGTGACAGGTCCGGCATCGGACCGGTTCCGGTCTGACCGGAACCCGCGGGCAGGACATGGGCGACCCGGATGGATCTTGCGAACACGACCTATGACCACCTGTCCTTCTCCGTCGAAGCACAGCGTGTCCTCAATGTCGGCAGCGGCCGGGGCCGGTTGCGCTTTCCCTTCTTCACCGCGCCCTATTGGCGCGAGGTGCGGCTCGATATCGATCCGGCGGTGAAGCCGGACATCGTCGGCTCCTTCGCCAATCTGCGTACGCTGGTAGGCAACGCGAGCTTCGACGCGGTCTGGTCGTCGCACTCCATCGAGCACCTCGCCAAGCACGAGGTACCGGCGGCCCTGCGCGAATTCCATCGGATCCTTCGCCCCGACGGATTTGCCCTCGTGCGCTGCCCGGATCTCGAGGTCGCCTGCCGACTGCTGCTCGAAAAGGGCCCCGACAGCGTCGGCTACATTTCCCCAAGCGGACCGGTGACACCAATCGACATGCTCTACGGCCATGGCGCCTCGATCGCGCGCGGACACTCCTACATGGCGCACCGGACCGGTTTCACCGGCGAGCGGCTGGCGGGGCACTTCCTCGATGCCGGCTTCTCGACGGTCTACACCAAGACCGAAGCCTTCGACCTTTGGGCGCTCGCCGTGCGCGAGGACGTCGATGCTGATCGGCTCAGGGCGCGGCTCGCCGAGGGCGGACTGGATTTCTGCGATGATGCGGACTGAGCGCGACCGCGCAGGGCGGCGGGCATGATCGCCGAGCGACCCGTTGCGCTCGACGCCGCGGTGGTCACGCGGCGCATCTATGCGCCGACCGCCTATCGCCTCGTGCGCGAGACCCCGATCGTGCCGATCGCTTTTTTCGAGGCCGAGCGGCTTGCGTCCTGGTTCCCCATCGTGTGGCAGGACGGCCGTCACGGACCGACGCTCGTCGCCCTGCGGGCGCTCGTCGCCGATCAGAACGCGCAACCGCCACGCGCCCGCGGCCTGCTGCCGATGCTGATGGCCGCCTATCCCTTCGTCCTCGATCCAGCGATCGATCCCGCCCAGGCGCGGGTGCTGTTCGACGACAGTTTCGCCGACGAGCCGACGGATGGCGGCGCGACCGTGATGACGCAGGAGCTCAAGCCCGGCCTCGCCACGCGCCAGCGGATCGACACGCTGCGCAGCTTCGCCCTCGCCTGGCCGAAGACGCGGGCACTCGGCGCCGCGCTCGCCACCGCGGGTCTGCTCGAGCCCTGGTCGCTCAGCTTCGAGATCGCCGGCCGGCGCGTCGCCGTGCCCGATCTCCTGATCGCCCGCCGCTCGGCCTTCGACACCGGACGTTTCGAGCCGGTCCTTGCCGAGCACGGCATCGAGGTCGTTCGCCTGCTCGGCCTTCACCGCCTCTCGCTCTACCGCGCCGGTATCCTCCTGACCATGGCGCGCCACGCCTTGCGGCCCGACCTGCCTGCGCAGGAACTCGCCTCGTGACATCGGCTCCCGTCCGCCAACGTCCGAAATCCGCGCGGGCCTCCCTCGTGCCGCTCAGCGAGCGACAGGGCTGGCACCATCACCTGCCTGAGGATCAGCGCTGGATCGAGGCGCTCGCCTGGCAGCCGATCGCGCTGCGCGAAATGCATCTGATTGCCCAGTACCTTCCTCTCGCGATCCGGAAGATCAAGGATCAGTGGCTTCTCGGCGTCCTGCTGTCGCGCGATCACGTCGCGCGCACGCTCGTCGACGACGCCGGACGCTGGCAAGCCGGTTCGTTGCCAATCGCCCTGCGCTGCTTTCCGTTCCAGGCGACCGGAACCGGCGGCAGCCCGGAAAGCGACCTCGTGGTGCCCCGCGTCACACCTTTCCTGAGCCGGACGCAGGGTCAGCCCCTCTTCGACGCGCAAGGCAAGCCGACCGCGACGCTGACCGGCCTCCATGATCTCGCGTCGGTGATCCGCGACAGCCGCGCCGCCGCATCCCCCTTCCTCGATCATCTCGCGATCGCCGATCTGCTCGTGCCCTTCGCGGGCGCTGACGGCGGTCATGCCGCCGGCGGGTGCCACACGATCAGCCGCGGGCGCTTCGCGGCGCTGCCGCCGCGTGTCCTCGCGGCAATGGCCCGAACGGCCTTCACGAGCCTCGACATCGCCATGGCCTGCCTGTTCTCGCAGCGCCATCTTCAGGCGGGCGCGCTCGACAAGGCCGCCGACAGCGCCCTTCCGCCCGGCACCGAGCGGCCGAGCCCGACGCCGCAGGCCGCGATCGACCTCTTCGGCGCCGGCGACGTGCTGCTCGATGATGGAGATCTGCTCTCGCTCGACGATCTCGAGGCGATGCAGATCATCGCTCCCGCCACGACGCCGGAGAGCGCGAGCGTCGTGCCGGACGAAGCCGGCGCCGACTGATCAGCGCTCGCGCATCGATGTCGCCAGATGGCCGAGCATCGGGCCGAGGAGATAGGCGAGGACCGTGCGCTCCTCCGTCGGAATGATGACGTCGACGATCATGCCGGCCGTGAGCTTGCCGGCGATGTCCTGCGGGATCGAGGCCCGGTCGACGCTCACCTCGGTGGCGAAATAGCTCTGGCGTGACGCCTCGTCGAGGATGCTGTCCTGCGAGACCGTCGCCACCGTGCCGGCGATCGGCGAATGCAGGAAAAGGGAGAATTGCGGCAGGCGCACCTCGACCGTCTGATCCGCATGCACACGATCGCGGTCACCCGGCGCGACGCGCGCCCGCACCACGAACCGGTCGGCGTTCGGCACGATGTCGAGGATCGGCTCGCCCGGCCGGATGACGCCACCGACCGTGAAGAACCGCAGCTGCTGCACCGTTCCGGCGACCGGCGCGCGCACCTCTGCCCGCGCGAGCTGGTCGACGGACAGAGCGAGACTCTGTTCGACCTGCGACAGGCTGAGGCGCACGCCATTCAGCTGATCGGCTGCCTCCTGCTGGTAGTCCTGACGCAGCTGGCCGATCCGCGACTGCTGCTCGGCGATCTGCTCATCCGACTTGGTGATCGCGATCACGGCGCTGTCGAGATTGCCCTGCTGATTGGCACGCTCGCGCTCGAGCGCCTTGATGCGGGGCTGGGTCACGAGGCCCTTGGCCACCAGCGGCTCGAGCGACTCGAGTTCGGCCGACAGGAGCGCGACCTGCTCGGCCGCGGTCTTGCGCTGGACGCGCGCCTGCTCGGTGGTGCTGCGGATCTGGGCGATCTGCTGGTCGACGATGTCGAGCGACTGCGCCAGAAGCTTGCGCCGGCTCTCGAACTGCCGCTTGTTGTCCTCGATCGCGACCCGGATCACCGGATCCTCGGCCCCAGCCAGAACCTCACTCGGGAAGACGACGGTCTCGGCGCCGTCGCGCTGGGCGAGAAGACGGGCCTCGAGCGCGAGCGCGATCGCCCGTTGCTGACGATAGGCGCGCTCATTGGTGACGTTGCGGGTCGGATCGAGCCTCAGGAGGATGTCGCCCTCGCGCACGACCTGGCCGTCCCGGACGAAGATCTCCGAGACGATGCCGCCCTCGAGATGCTGGACCGTCTTGCGGTTCGTCTCGACCGAGATCACGCCCTGCGCGACGACCGCCGCATCGAGCCGCGCCGTCGCGGACCAGCCGCCAAGCACGACGAGCGTGAAGACGACCATCGTCCAGCCGATGACGAGCATGCGCCGCCAGTCGGCCGAGGCGGGGGGCGCCGCGAGCAGATCGTCGTTGACCGTGTCCATCTCAGGCGGCCCCCGCTTCCGTTTCGGCACCGACGACCGACAGGGTCGGCTGGGCGCGCAGGCGCGGCAGACGATCGACGATCAGTTCGCGCGAAGCGAAGGCCTGCACCGAGCCCGCATTCATGACGAGCACGTCGTCGCAATAGTTCAGGATGTTGAGCTTGTGGGTGACGATGAACACGGTCGCTCCCCGCGCCTGCAGGCGCTGCGTCGCCCGGATCAGCGTCTGTTCCGACGCCGCGTCCAGATTGGAATTGGGTTCGTCGAGCACGACGAGCATGGGATCGCCGTAGACCGCACGGGCGAGCGCGACGCGGCTGCGCTGGCCGCCCGACAGGACGTGTCCACCGGGACCGACCGGGGTCGCGAGCCCCTCGGGCAGCGACTTGATCAGGTCCTGGATCCCGGCGAGTTCCACCGCCGCGAGCACCCGTGACGGATCCTCGACCGCGTCCGGATCGAACCGTGCGATGTTCTCCGCGATCGTGCCGGGCAGGAGTTCGATGTCCTGCGACATGTAGCCGACCCGAAGCCCGAGTTCGTCCTCGTTCCAGTGCGCGAGATCATGGTCGCCCATGCTGACGCTGCCGCGTCGCGGCGCCCAGATGCCGACGAGGACGCGCGCGAGACAGGATTTCCCCGCTCCGCTCGAACCGACGACACCGACGATGCGGCCAGGTTCGACCGAGAAGGAGACGTCGTTGAGGATGATCCGGTCGCTGCCGGGAGCGGCGGCATAGACCCTCGACACGGTGACGGCACCGCCGAGCATCGGCAGGGAGGGACGGCGGGGTCGGTCATCGGCCGCGCGCAGCACCTCGTCGACCCGCGCCAGCGCGGTGAAGAAGCGGGTGTAGTTCTGCCAGTTGCTGATCAGCGCGTCGATCGGCAGGAGCGACCGCATCATGATCATCATGGCGACGAAGATGCCGGCCGCCGAGACTTCCTGGTTGAGGTAGAGCACCGCGCCGATCGCGTAGATCACGATCATCTGCGAGTTGCGCAGGAACCGCGTCAGGGCGGCAAAGATGTTCGCCTTCGACGATGCCGCCGACTGCCAGCCGAGCGAGGCCTGGTGGATCGCGGCCCAGCGATCGCGCAGGCGCGGCAACATGCCGAGTGCACGCACGGAATCGACGTTGCGGCTCACCGCCTGGCCGAACTCGAGCGCCTTGGCATGCAGATGGTAGGACCGCTTCACGTCCTTGTCGGCGAACCAGTAATTGAGTCCTGCGATCAGCGCCGTCAGCGTCATCAGCGCGGCGGCGACGAGGCCGAAGACCCAGTGGATCGCGGTCATGGCGATGATGAACAGGGGCGCCCACAGGGCGTCGATTACCGCGGTGACGGACCGACCCGACAGGGTGTCGCGAACGACGTTGAAATCATTGAGCGTTCCCGACGAGGCCATCACCCCCGAGGCCGCGTTCGGCCGGTGCATCGCGTCGAACAGGAGACCGCTCAGCTTCGCGTCGATCGCCACGCCGGCGCGCTGCAGCGACTGCTCGCGCACCCACTCGATCGCGGAATAGACGGCGATCAGAAACAGCGAGATCACGGTGAGCAGGACGAGGGTGGTCTCGCTGCGGCTCGTCATCACCCGGCTCATGACCTGGCCGGCATAGAGCGGTGCCGCGAAGAACAGGATCGGCAGCGGCAGCGACAGCACGAGCAGCGACAGATACGCCGGCAGCATGGGTCGCAGCGTGTTCAGTGTCGGCGAGAGCAGACGGCGGCTTTTCATTCAACCTCGCACGGTCCGCGATGGCGCGCCACCGCGCCGGACCCACGCCGGGACGAGACCACGAAAAGCTTACGATGCGGTCGAATCGTTCCGTCAAATGCCGCGGTTTCGATGAACGACGGTAAAGGATTGCAAGTACGGCGCCCCGAAGCCCGGCACAAAAAACCCCGGGCGCGAGGCCCGGGGTTCGTTTCGTCCATGCCGGCGAACCGGTAAAACCGCGTCAGAAGTTCTGATCGAGGATGTTCGGCTTGTAGGTCGTCGGGTTGTTGCCGAAGCGGATCTGATCGACGTCGTTGATCTGGATCTGCTGGCCGTCGTCGAAGTTGATCGTGTAGGACTGGCCGCTCTTGGTGATGGTATTGATGTCGGCCAGCTGACGATCGAGGAACACCACCGTGTCGATCCCGCTGCCGCCGAACAGGGTATCGTTGCCCGTCGTGCCCGAGATCAGGAAGGTGTCGTTGTTGCTGCCGCCATAGAGCTTGTCGCCGATGCCGTCGCCGCCACCCGACGAGAGGGTGTCGTCGCCCGAGCCGCCATAGAGCGTGTCGGCGCCGAGGCCGCCCCAGAGCTGGTCGTTGCCGCTGCCACCATCGACGACGTCGTTGCCGGCATCACCATAAAGCATGTCGCCGCCCGAGCCGCCATTGACGGTGTCGTTGCCGTCGCCGCCGAAGATCCGGTCGGTGTCGTTGCCGCCGTCGGCGAAGTCATTGCCGTCACCGCCATACAGCGTGTCGTCGCCCCAGCCGCCGACAACCGTGTCGTCGCCGCCGTCGCCCGACGCCTCGTCATTGCCGGTGCCGCCGATGACCGTGTCATTGCCGTCGCCGCCATACAGGGCGTCCTGGTCGCCGCCGCCGTCGAGGAGATCGTCCCCGGCGTCGCCGTTCAGGGTGTCGTCATCGGCATCGCCATACATCTTGTCGTTGCCGTCGCCGCCATAGAGATAGTCGTTGTCACGACCGCCATAGAGGGTGTCGTTGCCGGTGCCGCCATCGAGTTCGTCGGCACCGCGTCCGCCGACCAGAAGGTCGTCGCCCTCGCCGCCATAGGCCCGGTCATCGCCGCTGCCGCCGTAAAGTTCGTCATTGCCGGCGCCGCCGTCGAGGACGTCGTCACCCTTGCCGCCGATCAGCGTGTCATTGCCGGCGTCGCTGGTGATCGTGTCGTCGCCCCTGCCGCCGTCGGCAAAGTAGCTGCCGGTGCCGGTGAGGTTGAGGGTCTGGTCGTTCCTGCCGCCGAATACCGCCAGCGTGTTGTCGACCACGCCGCCGACCGATGTGCCGTTGAAGTTGACGGTCACGCCGAAGCTCGAGTCTTCCTGCGTGTTGACGACGATTGCCTCGAGATTGCTGTTGACGCCGACCGTGACGCTGCCGTCAGCGGCGCGCAGGTCGAGGAGCTCGGCGCGGTTGTCGAGCGGTCCCGTACCGTCCGTCTTCTGCGTGACGATCGAACCGGTTCCGTCGATGCCGCCGAGATATTCGTCGGGCGTGTCGCCTGCGCCTTCATCGTTCAGGTAGGCGATGATCTTGGCCCGCGCCGCGGCGTCGAAACCGTTCTTGAGTTCCTTGAGCAACTGTCCGTTGTTCAGCTCATACATGGACATCTTCAAATCTCCTCTTGCGCGCTTCAATCCCGTCGTTGCACCCGCAATCGGCGAGAACGAAGGATGCGCTCATTGCGAAGCCTGCTTAACCCCCAACGCGATACCCACAGGGAGACGGCCTAATCGCTATGGGAGAGGTAAATTGAAGTCAACCATCTGAATACCGACCAAAAGCAGTCGTACAAAACGGCGTTTGGGCTCTCTGAAAACGCAAGACTCATTTTTATAAGGATTTACTCCAGAGCGAGAGAAGTAATTTTTAATCATTCGACGACACAGCATTTAGGAATAATTTGAAGAAAATCCGATCACAGCCTCAAAAGATCGGACATTTGACTGTGAAACATTGGGCGAGGAAGGCCACGTCCCGGGCCGACCGGCTGCAGGGTGGGGGTGACGTGCTCAGGAGCTCCGAGGACAGACTCTTGCTGGCGGTGCAGGAGGTCAAAAGTAAATGCACTGTAAATTATGATCAAAGCATCAAAGAATAACCCCAGGATACGGATCTAAAGAAGAATTAACACACTTTCGCGGTTCGGCTTTGCGGCATCCGAACTTTCCCTATCCTGTGCGTCGAAACAGGGCATCGCGCGACTGAGGCTTGATGCCGGGATGGTGTCGAACGGGGTTTGGAGGGTCAGGGGTGTCTGGGAAGACGGTTGTTGTGACGGGTGGTGCGGGGTTCATCGGGTCTGCGGTTGTTCGCAAGCTGATCCGGGAG
>JBKDKQ010000058.1:0-69709 GCA_046344875.1 Labrys sp. (in: a-proteobacteria)
CGCCTGCGCCCGAAGTCTTCATCCCGGCAAACACCGCGCGGTCGGCTTCGCCACCCCGACCGTCTACGCCGCCCGCGCTGGCCCTACGCCCGGCCATGAACTAACATTCGAACCGGACCACTCGATGGGGGCCGATCAGGATGGCGAGCGCGAAGGCCCGTGATGGCGCCGGTTATCATCGCGGCGTCCCCGATGCTGCCGGGATGGGTCTGCGGCACGATCACGATCTCGTTGATCGATGCGCCACCGATCAGGCGCGCCAAGCGGACCTGATACGTGGTCACGGAACGCTGAAGCCTCCGGATCAACGTCTTCACAGCCTTCATGAACGGCGTCTCCCTACGTGACCCAACCATATCGTCGATCTGGATGCGGGACTTACGGCGTGAATTCCCGTCGATCAACCGCCGAGTGGAGTGAAATTGGCGGTATCTCCGGACATGAATAATGGGTGTAGCGGTGAAAGACGGTACTCTGAACAAGCATATCGCCGTCGCAGGACTGCCGCGATTGCGACGGGCATCACCGACCGACCTGTCCGCGGATATAGGCGACCCAGTCTGCGATCGTGTGGCTTTCCGCCTGGCGCCGCGCCGCCGCACCGCGCCGTCTTGCGGCTTCCTTGTCTTCGGAAAGCGACGTGATCGCACGAATCACGCCCATCTTGTCGCCGGGCTCCATCGAAAGGGCCGTCTCACCGTCTTCGACATAGTCCGCGACGCCCCGTGAACGGGTGATCGCCAGCGGCAGACCGAGCAATTGCGCGCCGACGAGCGTGATGTGACCGCAGGCGGTCGTATCGGTCTTCAGCGGCAGGACCATGCCTTCGCTTTCCGCCGCGATCGTCCAGGTCTCCTGCACCGGCCGGTTGGTCAGGAGCATGACGTTCGCCGGCACCGTGACGCCGGCGAGGCTGTGGGGTCGCGCCACGATGACGAGACGCAGATGGGGCAAGTCCTGCATCGCCTCGACGAGGAGCGGATAGTCGCGTCCCTCGCCGCCGACGGCGCACAGGTAAGGCTTCAGGTCTCGGGCCGGATTCACCGACCCTGGAACCGGTGCATCCATCACCCAGGGAATGAAATGCAGCTTGTCGATCGGAATGCCGAAATGGGCGGCATAGCGTTCGCGCTCGAAACGGGAGAAGACGACGAACTCGTCGATGCCGCGAAAGGCCCAGGACAGGAACCGCCGGCGCCAGCCAGTCGGCAGGTCGGTGAAGTTGAAGGCGAAGGCGATGTGGCGGATCCGCGGGCAGAGGAGGCGGCGAAACAGATTGGTCGCCGCCGCCATCAAGGGCAGATGCGAGACGAGCAGCGCATCGCGGTTGCGGCGTGCGTCGAGCGCCGCCTCGAGCGCCGCCCGCCAACGGCCGAGCGACGGACGGCGGATGAGCCGTTCGAGCGTATTGCGCGGCAGTCCCGAATGGGTGCGCCAGACGAGCGAGGGATCATCGCTCGCATCGGCGAGAAAACGCCATTCGGGCCTCATCAGATCGGTCGCGCTGATGATGATCATGCCGCAGTTCCCGACATCCGCGCCTCACTTGTACTCGATGAGGCCGGCCGGGCGGCGGAACAGGCGGCGCAGCCAGTATTCCGCGACGCCGATTGCCTCCGGGACCTTGCCGAGGACGAGGAAAAACGCCTTCTCCCAGCTTTCACGGCCTCCAATGCCGGCGCGGCGGGCGAGGCGCAGCACCTGCGCCGGATAGGCGAGCAGCAGGATCAGCGACCAACCACCGGTCGGTGGAACAGCGACCAATGCCGCGGCGGGCAGCGCCACCCCCCACAGCAGTGCCCGGCGCGTCGGCGCGACGAAGTGGCGTTCCGGCGGAGCGCCATGGATCGCGGCGCCTTCCGCGAAGGCGTGGCCGGCGCGCCGCGTCCGCTTCCACCATTGGGCGAAGCGGGTCATGGCGGCGTCGTGCAGCGTCATCTCGGCGTCGAGCCGCCAAACGCGCCAGCCCGCCTGGCGGATCCGGACGCAGAGTTCGGGTTCCTCGCCGGCGATCAGGCGCGTATTGAACCCGCCGACCTGCTGAAACACGGTGCTGCGCATCATCGCGTCCCCGCCGCAGGCGAGCGCCTCGCCGACCGGTGTATTCCATTCCCAGTCGCACAGCCGGTTGTAGACCGAGGCCTCGGGAAACCGCTCCCGCCGGCGCCCGCACACGACGGCAACCGCGTCATTGGCCGCGAGAAACGCCCGCGCCGTGTCGATCCAACCCTCGCGAAGCTCGCAATCGCCGTCGATGAACTGGACGAGATCGACCGTTCCCCCATCCATCAACCGGGTGAAGCCGGCATTGCGGGCGCGCGCGGCCGTGAAGCCGTGCCGCGTGTCGAGTTCGACGACCTCGGCGCCGGCGGCACGGGCCGCCGCGATGCTGCCGTCGGTCGACCCGCTGTCGACATAGACGCGCCGTGTCACGTCGGCCGGTATCGCTGCGAGTGCCCGGATGAGCCGCGCGCCCTCGTTGCGGCCGATGAGAACGATACCGACGTGCCCGCCATCCGCGCTTGCGGTCATGGTGTCTCGTCCGGTGGCGTCATGCCGGCGTCACCCCCGGGATCCCGCAGGCGGAGCACCTTGGCCGGCACACCGCCGACGACCGCGAAGGGTGGCACGGAGCGCGTCACGACCGCATTGGCACCGACGATCGCACCACGGCCGACGGTGATGTCGCCGACGATCACGGCGCCGGCGCCGATGTCGACCCCGTCCTCGATCACCGGTCGCGCATCGAGGTCACGGGTCGACGCGATGCCGAGCGTGGTGTTCTGGCGCAAGACGACGTCCGAGCCGATCGAGCGCGGAACGAGAATCATGCCGCCGAAATGGTCGAGCCGAACCCGGCGGCCGACGACGACCGTGTAAGGCAGCATCATCCCGCAGAAGATCTCGCAGGCCTTGAACATGATCCGGTAGATCAGCGACAGCGGCAGCCGCAGGAGGCGTGGCCGGACGGCCATGCGCCAATTGCCGAAGCGGTGCCAGAAGAGCGTCCAGAAACCCTGGCTGAAGGGGTCGGAGCCGTGGGTGCGATAGTCCTCCGCCACCAGCGCCCAGAACCCGACATCCGCCGGATTGCGGTTCTCCCGTCCGAAATCGCTGCCGTTGTCGATGGTCACTGGTTCTCCCGGGCTGGCGCGGCGAAAAGCGGGCGGATGACGCGGCGGACGAAATCGCCGGTGAAGCGGGCGGGGCTGCGTACCGGCTTGCGGCGCAGGCGATCGACGAGGCCACCGAGCCAGTTGCCCAGCAGGAGAAGCAGGCTCGCCAGACGCGCATAGGCACGGCCGTGGTTCTTCTCGAAATAGAGGCGCCAGCTGTCGTACCAGTATCCCGGACGCCGGCGGCGCGCCGTGTCCTTGTCGTGCACGCCCGTGGCCGCGCCGGCAACATGCGTGATGCGCGCCTCGGCGCAATGCCAGGTCTCCCAGCCCCTGCCGCGCAGCCGCTTCATCAGATCCACCTCCTCGAAATAGAGGAAATAGTCCGGATCGAAACAGCCGATCTCCCGCAGCGCGGAGAGCCGCGCCATCATCGACGCACCTGCAACCCAGTCGACCGGTCCCGTGGGCGTCTCGGCGGGAAGGGGAACGGCGCTGCTCGCGAACAACCGGCTGAGCGGACCGAAGCCGATGGCCCCGATGAACTCCGACAGCATGGTCGGGAAGCGGAAGGCGCACACGAGCGGCATGCCGTCCTCGGGGCGATCGATTCCGCTGCCGACGACGCCGACCCTCGGGTGGCTTTCGAGAAAGGCGTGGAGCTCGGCGATCACTTCCGTCTTCAGGCTCGCGTCCGGATTGAGCAGGTAGACGTAGGACGGCGGCGCCGGCAAGGCGCCGAGCACGTCCAGCACCAGGTTGTTGCCACGTCCGAATCCGTGATTCGTGGTCTCGAGATGCAGTGCGACCCGCTCACGCCACCGCGCACCGGCCGCCGCGATGCGAGCCGCGTCATCGCCGGGTGAGGCATTGTCGACGAGATGGATCGCGACGCACAGGCCGCCATGGTCGCGCGCGAGAACACTTTCGACCGCGGCGATCGCCAGATCGGCGGTGCCGTAGTTGACGACGATCACCGCGACGTCGACGGGCCGAGCATCCGGGGCTTTCGCTGGGGCGTCGATCATCGGTGTTTCCATCGCGTCATGCGGCGCTCGGTCGCGTGATCATGCCAAGCAGCAACACCGTCGGGACGGCGCTGGCGAGCGGTGGAGGCGACGAACACCCATGGTCCGACCAATCCTGAACAGTGTGAAGGCATTCGATTACAGAAAATCCACTCGGCTTGCATCGACGTTCTCGTCGCGTGGTCAATGGCGCGCGACGGCCGTCGCGGGTCCGGCTCCCGCAGTGTCTTCCGGCTCCGCGGGGGATAAGTTATCCTGTAACCAGTGATCGTCTATGGAAGTACCAGTTCCGCAACTGGCGCGGGGTGCGAACCGGATCAGCATGCCCAATATCCTTGCCTATGTCGTCTTGTTCAGTTGGCCGATCGTCGTCTTGATCCTGTTCAAGCGCCTGCCGCTGAACGCGGCGATCGCGTGGTCGATCATCGGTGGATATCTGCTGTTGCCTGCGCGCACCGGCTTAGACCTGCCGCTGATCCCGGCCATCGACAAGACCGCCATTCCGGCTCTGACGGCGCTTCTGATGTGTTTCATCCTCGCCAACAGCCAGAGCCAGCAGGCGATGCAGCGCCGCCTCGCCGCCGCCGACGCGCGCAGGGGGATCGACGCGGACGGGTCAGGAACGCCAGTCCCGCGATCGAAGAGGCATCTGCCACCGCGCGGCAAACGCGAGCCGGTGGTCGTGGTCGCCGCGCTCCTGCTTGGATTGATGCTGGTGTCGCCGATCATCACCGTGCTGCAGAACGGGGAGCCCTTGTTCGGCGGCCTGCGGAGCCTGCCCGGATTGCAACTCTATGACGCCTTTTCGATGATCGGCGAACTCGCGATCATGATCATCCCGTTTCTTCTGGCGCGACGCTTCTTCGACACGGAGGAAAGTCACGTCCTGTTGCTCAAGATCCTGGCCTTGGCCTCTCTCGGATACACCCTTTTCGCCATTTATGAGCTGCGGATGGGGCCGTTCCTCAATCTGAACATTTACGGCTTCGCCCAACACGCCTTCCTGCAGCACGTCCGCGACGGGGGCTTCCGGCCGATGATCTTCCTGCCACACGGCCTCTGGGTCGCCGTCTTTACGGCGATGTCGGTCATCGCGGCGGCGGTCTTGTGGCGGGTGAGGCGCGCGCAGGGCAAACCCGCCTCGCTTTGGCTTTTGGCGGCGCTCTATCTCTTCGCTATCCTGATCTGGGGCAAGAGCGCGGGCGCATTCTATGTGACGGTGCTGCTGCTGCCTTGCGTCCTGCTGTTCGGGGTCAGGCTCCAGTTGATCGTCGCGACCGGCTTTGCCGCCATCATCCTGTTTTATCCGATCGTGCGCGGCACAGGTCTCGTTCCGGTCAACCAGATTTACGCCTATGTCGAGTCGGTGAGCGTCCAGCGGGCGCAGTCCTTGCAGGTTCGTCTCGAGAACGAGGAAGCCTTGCTCGCCAAGGCCAACCAGAAGCCGCTTGCCGGCTGGGGTGGCTGGGGCCGAAACCGCGTCATGGACGAACTGACCGGTGAGGACCGGAGCGTGACGGACGGCATGTGGATCATCGTCATCGGCACCTATGGCTGGCTCGGCTACATCGCGCAGTTCGGTTTGGTCTGCATCCCGATAGCCCTCCTGTTGACCCGCGCACGCCATGTCAGCCTCGCGACGTCGGGACTGTGTCTCCTGCTCACCGTGAACATCATCGACCTGATCCCGAACGCGACGCTCACACCGGTCACGTGGATCGTCGCCGGGGCGCTGATGGGGCGCTACATCGCCATTCGGTCGAGTGCCGCCAAACAGACTGTTTCCGGACGCGTCGCCATGGCGCCGGGGTGACGTCGACAAGACGGGCCGCGACGCTCAGTCCCGACGGTGCCGACGCGCTCGGGTGGTGGTGAGGCGACGCGAGCGAAGCGGCTTTCGTGGTACCGGCTTCCGACGAGATATGCGCCGGGTTCCAGGGTGCCGGCCTGTCTTCACGATGGGGGCGCGTCGTCCATCGGCATCGTCGAGCGGGGCGGAGTGTTTGAACGGCCTGTCCGAGCCGACGATGTACCGAATCGTGACTCTGACGAGCGCATTTCGTTGGTGCCCGCGCTCACGCCGGACAAGCGCCGTCACGTGCTGTGTCGTGGCGCATCATAGAGAGTTTCGTGTCGCGCGGCGCTGTCCAGGAGCAAGGGTCCACTCCGGATTTCGTCGACATAGCGCTGCTTCGATCGTTGCTCTTCCCGCATCATTCGAACATAGCCAAACAGCTTCTCGACAAGGCCCTTGCGCTTCCAGTGCTCGAATGCATCCGAGACCGGACCGTTGAGCAGTTCGATCCAGCGTTGGGTTATCCGTTCGTCGGTGAACTCCTGGCAGCGAACCCGACCATTCTCGACGATCTTCTCGAACAGGGCCGGATTGGCGTTGAGCAACTTCAGCGCCCGTAGTGCGTCGCCGGGATTGTAGATTTCAATGTAATCCAAAGTGCTGCGCTTCAATTCCCGGTATGCCGGCTCGGGGCCCAGCATCGGTATCGTATTGGCGTGCCATGCGTTCACAAGCTTGCTTGCCGGTTTTGCGGAAGCGGTGTTGCCGCGCATGTTTCGAACGGCAATGACCGCATCGCACTGCCGGTAATCGTTCCAGTTGTGCGATCCCAAGAGGCCATCGATCGTATCGAGCTCCAGCTGAATTCCGAGCTTCGACAGATCGTCGATGAATGCTTGTGAGCGGAATCCCTCGTCGAGATTGTTTGTCCGGCCTTTGAAC
The DNA here is from genome assembly GCA_046344875.1 of Labrys sp. (in: a-proteobacteria). GTDB lineage: Bacteria > Pseudomonadota > Alphaproteobacteria > Rhizobiales > Labraceae > Labrys. The sequence continues at coordinate 6,882 of JBKDKQ010000058.1, forward strand.
GAGACACGGTCGACCCGAAAACCGCGCGAGGGGTCGCGTGGCAGGATGCCGGGCTGAGGCCAGTGCGGCACGGAACTGCGCGTGCTGGTTTCGGGGTTCTGGGCGTTCTGTTCGATGACGAAGTCGGCGAGCTTTGGGTCGTGGGCATCGCCGCGGGGAATGACGATGAAGGCGTCGATGGGGCGGTCCTTGCGGCCGAAATCGCGGACCGACACGATGTTGATCGAATCGCGCCTCGGGCTCGGCGACGTCGTTACCCGCGCTCCGGCCAAGCCAAGTTGGTAATAGGTGCGGACGACCCAGCTGTTCAGGATCCCGCCCGAGCATTCGGTCAGGCGCTTCGTGCTCATCAGAGGGAACTCGCCGCCCTGCAATTCGCGCCAGATCTTTTCTGTGGGGCAGACGAAGTGCACGGGATTTCGCAGCATCGCGACAAGACCTCGGTCGAGTGGGGGAGCCTGGGTGCCCGGTGTCAAACCTGTGACCGTGTCATGCACCGGCAGTCGCGGCGTTGACGTAACCGGACGCCATGAAAACAAGCGAATGCTGAAATGTCGTAAACATCCGCGTGCACCAATGGTTCAACCCGCTCCAGTCCGCCGTCTCGTCCCCGCGGGGTCGCGGCAGAGGGACCGGCAACGGCCTGTGTGGTGTGAGCGCTTTCGTGCCGTGAGGTCTTCAATGACGGGATGCGTGAAGCAAAAAAATGTGCGGACAGTTTCCTGTCCGCACATCCACAATCGATCCCGGTCGGTGAAACCGACCGTTCTGCGATCCTTATCAGGCCTTGGCAGCCTTGCGACGACGCAGGAAAGCGGCGCCAACGAAGGCCGAACCGAGCAGGAGCGCGGTCGGCGGCAGCGGCACGGAGCTGACCTGGATGCCGTCGATGCCGAAGCCATCGTTGCGGCTCGCGCTGAACGCCAACTCGACCGACTCAACCGGAGCGTCGAGGAAGATCGTGACGAACGCGAGGTTCGAGTTGATCAGGCCCGGGGGCAGGATCGTCTGGGCAACGCCACTGCCGATCTTCAGCGTCACGTTGCGACCGGTGTCGTTCGCATCCGACAGGAAGAAGGCGATGCTGGTGATCGAGCGGCCGGCAATCGACGCCGTCCACTTCACGCCGTTGTTGTCGTTCGAGTCGAGGTAGTTCTTGCCGTCGACGGCCTTACGGCCACCGGTGGCAACAGCCGACTTCACAATCGCCTTGTCGAGCGGCGCAACGGCGCTCGAACCGTTGCCCGAGGCGCCGGTCGCGACGAACGTGCCGACAGAGGTCGACGGGTTCGCGTCGCCGGTGCCCGGACCGGTGTAAGCCTGGAACGACTCGAAGCTCTCGATCGTGTTGCCGGAGCCCGACCCAGTGTAGTTGGCCGCAGCGAAAGCCGCCGCGGTCGCGTAATTAAAACCGTCCACGCTGTCCTGGTAGACGGCGACGGTGACGGCAGACGCGCTGCTCACCATTCCGACAGCCAGCGCAGCGGCCAGCAGAGTTGCCTTGATCATGTAAACCTCCGTTTGCGGCGCCGACGGGGCGCTTGTCTCCACGCGCTAACGAACATCGGGACACTCGCTCGCTGGTCGCCGCAACCAGCACCGAACCGTGTCCAGGATCGTTAACATCGTGCTAATGACATAAATCAGTCCGGGCCAGCAACGTCAATAGGTATTTAACACCGGCAGTGACTCAGGTTAACGCGTGTTGCAAAAAGGCCGAGTAACTGAGGCGGCTACTTTGATACCGTCATGAATATGTGCGGATTGTTCATAATGGTTAATCAGTCCTGCCTCCGCGTAAATCCACCAGAAGAGCCGTAAATCCTCGAGTTAATGCGTAGAGGACCTTGCGGAAGGTGCCGATCAGAACGAGGCATCATTATGTTTCGATCGAACTCCGCAAGGTAAAGCAAGAAGAACGGTGCACTGCACAATCATGCCTATTTTCGTGGGCCGCGTTTTCACCGCCTGCGGCACGGTGACGTCCCCGATTTCCGCGTATCCTAAGGGCAAGTACGGATCGTCAGCCGGCACGGTGATCGACCCAGTCCCCTGCCGACCACGTCGAGGCGGGATGCCGGAGTGGGAGCCCAGCCGGCGCACGGCGCTTCGATCGAGGATTGATGCTGACGTGACGAGAGAACCGAGCGGCTTTGCCCGGTCAGAAGGATCCACCGACACTCATGAACAGGCTGTTGGAATGGACCTGCTCCGTTCCGTTGTCGCGCAGCAGGAAACGGTAGCCGGCGGTCATCGACAGTCGCCTGCTCAACTGACGGGTATAGCTTGGCGAGATTGAGAGGCTCGACGTGGCGTTGCTGGCGCTCGCCGAAGTCGGGGACATGCTCATCGAGTAGGACGCCGTAACGCCGATCGACGACAGATCGTCGATCGTGTGACGGAGCGTAATCGATGTGCCGAATCGGTTGCGGAGGTCGCCGTCGGAATTGGGCTCCACGTCGTAATTGGCGCTCATCGAAACCGTGATCGTTTTGAGCGTGTAGTCGAAGCCGGCATTCAACAGGCCGCCGATCGAGCGGGTCGTGGAGCGCGGCTGGCCGGGTGCGCCAATGTCGGTCTCGGTCACCTCGAGCATACGCACACCACCACCGACCCGCGCTCTGAGGCGATCGCTGAAGCGGGTGTTGAGACTGGAGGACAGACGATAGATGCGCCGGTGCGTCTCTTCGTCGTCGTCGATGAACGTGTCCGACACGCTGCCCGTGAGGCTTACGCTCGTGCGCTTCGTGAGGAGATGGTTCCACGACAGACTGGTGTTCGAACTCCAGCGATCGTCATTGGTCGCGCCCGACCCGCTAAAGGTGTCGAAACTCAGGGAATTCGACAGAGTCACGGTGTTGCGTCGATCGACGAGATGGCGAACCGATGCATTGAGACCATAGCTCGTGCGGAAATTGTCGATCGTGAAGCCGTCAGGATCGGTCGGATCGAGGCGGCTGATGTCGTCATAGGTGAACGACGCTCCGACCGTGTAGGTTGTGCGCTTGGTCTTGACCGAGTAGCTCGTCGAGACCCGGGGCTCGATCGCGGGCAGGAGGACGTCGGATCCCTCGCCGAAGAATCGGCTGTAGGTCGTGCTGCCGTTGAGCGAGAAGGTCTGCGTGTCGTCGCGCCAGTCGGCCTTCAGGCCGAGGCTCGACACCGAACTGAAGACCGACTGCGGGTCGGACGAATCGAGGAAGTAGTTGTCGTTATAGTCGAAGCGGGTGCTGTAGGAGCCCCCGAACGTCCAGTCGCCCGCGCTCGCGGGGCCGCTCAGCGCGAGGGCGCAGCAGCCGAGGCTGAGGGCCAACGGGATGATCCGCATGGGCGATCGGGACCGCTTCTACCGAAGGGCGACCATTGTCACTCGAAAAGCCACTTTTCCGGGACGATCACGACATCGCCGGCATTGAGCCGCATGTTGCCGGACATGTCCTCCCCCGAAATGAAGGCGTCGTAGTTGAAGTCGTAGAGCCTTTCCTCACCGTCGACGATGCGGCGGATCTTGATGCGCTTCGATGCGGCAAACGGCCCGAGGCCTCCCGACATCGCGATCGCCTGCAGCACGTTGGTCGGCGTCTTGAAGGCAAACTGACCGGGCTTGGCGACTTCGCCGGTCACGTAGAAGGACGGATCGATCTCCGGCTCCGGCGGCACCTGCGGCTCTTCCTTCTGGACGAGCGAGACGCTGATATCGAGTTCTTCCGCGAAGCTCTTCGCAAGGAGCTGCTTCAAGGTCGCCTCGATCACCGAAACCGGCCGGCCGCCGGCCTGGAAGCTGCCGGCGAGCGGGAAGGCGACACGGCCATCCGGCTCGACGATCACCCGCCGATTGAGCTTGGGATCCTGCCAAACGGTGATGTCGAGCGTGTCGCCCGGACGCACCTTGTACGGCGCGGTCTGGGCGACGGCCTCGAGGGTCGAGAAGGCCGAGAACACAAGGAGAAAGAGAAAGAGGACGACGCGCATAATCAGTCTCTCCGCGCGGAATGCGTTTGGTAGCCTTGTAGCTTGGCGCCCAATCCTTGTCATCCGGTTAGGGATCCGGTCACCATCGACAATGCCAAGCTGTGTTGCAACTGCGACACTAGTTCCGGTTCGTGCCGCGGCGACACGCATTCGTCCATCGCGTCAAGGGGTCAACGTCATCAATGATAAACATGGTTAATGTTTCGCTAAGCGCGCAGGGGCTCGTCTTGACCGCCGGCCAAGGCACCGGTGCAAGGCGGGGATCGCTGCCGGTTTTCCGATGCGGGGTGGACGTTGATCCCGCAGACGCCGAGTCGCGGGGGCTCTGCCAGCCCGTCATCAGCGCCTGTCGCGACCTCGGTCTCCTCCTGTGTGACGTGTATCCGCCGGCACAGCCAGACCCGGTCGGCGCTCGGCACATTTGACAGACCACGACTGTTGCTTCGACAGTACCGCTGGCCGTCCTTTCGGGAGATCACCATGGGTGCGCTGCGCCACTCCGTTTCCGTTCTGGCCCTGCTTCTCGGTCTGGGTGCCGTCGGCGCCCTTGCGCCTGCATATGCGCAGACCACCGAGGAACTCTGGCAATCCTGCAACACGTCGGCGCAGTCGCCGGATGCGGGCGTTGCCGCCTGCACGACCCTGCTCGAGGGGACGTCCGCCCTACCGGACGACGCGCGCTATGACGCGCTCGTCAATCGGGCGATCGGTCATTATGCAGCCGCGCGCTACAAGGAATCGATCGACGACAACACAGCGGCACTCGCGCTGCAGCCGAACTCGGCGATTCCTTATTCCAACCGCGCCGACGGCTATTACTCACTGGGCGACTATACGACGGCGGCCCTCGACTATACCGCCGCGATCGAGCTTGATCCGAGCTTGACGTCCGCCCGGCAATGGCGCGCCAACTCTTACTTCGCTCTGCAGCGCTATGCCGATGCCATTCGCGATTTTGACGCCGCGCTCGAGAAGAACCCGGGCGAACCGTCGATGCTGTATGATCGCGGCAGGTCGAAGGCGTTGCTCGGTCGCTACGCCGACGCTCTCGTCGATTACGACGCCTCCGCCGCCAAGGATGCGACGCGTCCCTTCCTGCACTACGACCGGGGCGTGTCGCTGCACAATCTCCGGCGCTATGAGGAAGCCGACAAGGCCTATCAGACCGCGCTCAAACTCGATGCGACGATTGTCGACGCCATGTCGGGTCGGGCCGGCGTTCGGCTCGACCAGGGCGACAATGAGGGGGCCGAAAAGCTCTACCGGGAGGCCGTCGCGATCGATCCTAAGTCGTCCTTCGCACTGACCGGTCTCGGCAATGCGCTGCTGCGCCAGGACAAGGCGGGAGAGGCGATCGAGTGGTACTCGAAAGTGCTCGCGCTCGACAATCCGAGCGGCTGGTCTTACGCCGATCGGGCACGCGCCTATCTCATCGATGGTCGGGTTGACCAGTCGCTGGCGGATGTCGAATCGGCGCTCAAGATCGATTCCACCGTGTCGGACGCCTATTATCTCCGCGGTCTCGGCAAGCGCCTCACAGGCGACCAAGCCGGGAGCGTTGCCGATCTCGACGAGGCCATCCGCCTCGCACCGTCCTCCGTCTGGATCCTGAGCGCGCGGGCTGAATTGCTCGTGCGCGACGGCGAACTGGTGAAGGCAAGACCGTTCTTCGACCGCATCATCGCGGCTGCCGATGCCGATCTGTCGTCGGGTACGCTCGATGAAAAGTCCGCGGCCGAAACCAAGGCGTTTCTGGGCTGGGCGAAGGCCATGACCGGCGAGGTGTCCGAGGGGCGCAACCTCCTCGAGATGGCGTCGCATGATGCAGGTGCGCGCGACATGGCGGCCTATTTCCGCGGCGTGCTCGACTATCTCGACGGCGATGACGCGGCGGCGCTCACCGCGTTCAGCGATGCGATCGAAGCCGCCAAGTCCACCTACACCAAGGCGGAGAATCATTTCGAGCGCGGCCGCGTGAACGAGCGGCTCGGGCGGATGGATGCGGCGAAGGCCGATTACGCGGCGAGCCTGATGCTGATGCCGCGCTTCGCGGAAGCCGGTGCCGCGCTCAAGCGCATCGCGCCGCAGGCCGAAGCGGCCGGGACAGGTGAAGCCGAGGCAATCGCCTCCATCGGCTTCCGGTTCGACAGCGCCGATCTCGGTCCGGATCAGAAGCGTCAGCTTCGCCGCATCGCCCGCCAGATCGCAAAGGCCGCAGGCGACGGCAAGACGGTGTTCGTGATCGAGGGCTGGGCTGATCGCTCCGGCAAGGACACGCACAATCTCGCCCTGTCGCAGCGGCGGGCCGAGGCCGTCCGTGACTTCCTCGTCAACGAGGCCAAGGTGGCCGCCGAGAGCCTGCGGCTCGAGGCCCGCGGCGAGGTCGGCAGCGGTTCTGAGCGCGCCCGGCGGCGGGTGGTCATTCGACCGGCCAAAGCCTGAAACACGGCCGTCCGAGGCTCGTCCGTCGGCCGCACGTGATCCGCCGTCGCCCATTCACAAAGGGCGGCGGCGTTTTGCGTTGTCAGAATGGCAAACGTTTGCTAGCCTCATTTTGCCCGATAAATCAGAACAGGGCATTGGGAGGAATAAATGCGCAAACTGGTCACTGCGCTGGTCGCCGCCACGGCGATCGGCATCGCTGCCGCGCCTGTTGCTCAGGCTCAGGACAAGCCCACGATCCTGGCTTCCGTGCCGGGTCTGACGTTCCCGTTCTTTGTTCACATGATGAACGCCTTCAAGGCGGAAGCCACGGCTCAGGGCGTCGACGTGATCGAGAGCGACGGCCAGGTCTCCTCGCCGAAGCAGACGGCCGACGTCGAGGCGGCCATCGCCAAGGGCGTCAAAGGCATCATCATCAGCCCGAACGAGGTCGACGCCATGGCGCCGGCGCTCCAGCAGGCCGTCGAGGCCGGTGTCCCGGTCGTCACCGTCGACCGCCGTGTCGCCTCGGTCGAGGGCATCCTCGCCCATGTCGGCGCGGACAACGTCAAGGGCGGTGAAGCCCAGGGCGAACTCATCATGAAGCTGTTCCCCGATGGCGCCACCATTGTGAACCTGCAGGGCCAGTCGGGCGCCTCGCCGGCGATCGACCGCAACAAGGGCCTGCACAACGTGCTCGACAAGGCGGCGGACAAGTACAAGATCGTGTTCGAACAGACCGCGGGCTTCGATCGCGCCAAGGGTCTGTCGGTGACGGAAGCGGCGCTCGCCGCCCTGCCGGAGCCGCCGAAGGTGATCGTGGCCGCCAATGACGACATGGCGCTCGGCGCGATGGAAGCGGTCAAGGCCCGCAACCTCTCCGGCATTGTCATCATCGGCTTCGACGCGCTGCCGGAAGCGCTCGCCCAGGTTCGTGACGGCGGCATGACCGCCACGATCGAGCAGTTCCCGGGCAAGCAGAGCGCCACGGGCGTGCAGATCCTCGTCGACTTCATCAAGAACGGCAAGTCGCCGGCCGAGAAGGTCACGCTGCTGACGCCGGTCGCCGTGACGAAGGACAACCTGAACATCGCCGAGCGTCTCGGCGAAGTGAAGTAAGCGGGACCCTCAGGTCTCCAGGCGAGGCCCGAAGTCTCCAGGCGAGGCCAAAGGTCTCCGATCGACGACGGCGCATCCCGGCCTCGAGCCGGGGTGTGCTCCGCGCGGGGTTGACCCTGCGCCGACTGCGTCCGTCCTCAAACTGCCGGTTTCCGCCGATGGCGATGGTTCAGTCCGAAGCGGCCGACGATGCGCGGCCGGTCCTGCTGCGCATGCGTGGCATCGAAAAGCGCTTCCCGGGCGTCAAGGCGCTCGACGGCGTCGATTTCGAGGTCCTTGCCGGTGAGGTCCACGCCTTTTTGGGCGAGAACGGCGCTGGCAAATCCACGCTGCTCAAGATCCTCTCCGGCGCCCATGTGCCGGACGCCGGCGAGATCCTGATCGACGGACAGCGCCAGGCCTTCGCGAGCCCGCAGGACGCCCAGCGCGCCGGCATCGTGACGATCTATCAGGAATTCACCCTCTCGCCGAACCTCACCATTGCCGAGAACGTCTTCATCGGCCGCGAGCCCGGGGGGCGGTTCTTCGTCGACTGGTTGACCCTGGCGCGCGAAACCGAGACAATCACCCGCCGCATCGGTCTCGACAAGAAGCCGACGACGCTCGTCAGCGATCTGTCGGTCGCCGAACAGCAGATGGTCGAGATCGCCCGCGCCCTGTCGATGCGCTCGCGCCTCATCGTGATGGACGAACCGACCTCGGCGCTCAGCCGGGCGGAGGTCGAGAAGCTTTACGCCATCATCCGCTCGCTGAAGGCTGAGGGGATCTCGACGATCTTCGTGACCCATCGCCTCGATGAGGTGTTCGAGATCTGCGACGCCTACACGGTGCTGCGCGATGGCCGCTATGTCGGCTCCGGCGCCGTCAAGGACGTCACGGTCGACGACATCATCCGGCTCATGGTCGGCCGTGCGGTCGACACGCTCTATGGCGGGCATGAACCGGCGCCGAAGGGGGCGGTCGCGCTCGAGGCGCGCAGCCTCGTCCGCCTGCGCACCAGTCGTGACCCGCATGCGACGGAATTGCGCGACGTGTCGCTCAAGGTCCATGCCGGCGAAATTCTCGGACTTGCCGGGCTCGTCGGCGCCGGCCGGACCGAGACGGCGCGCGCCATCTTTGGCGCGGATCCGTTCGATTCCGGGCAGATCCTCGTTTCCGGACAGCCGGTGACCATCAACACGCCGCGTGCCGCCATCGCGCAGGGCATCGGGCTCGTGCCCGAGGATCGCAAGCAGCAGGCGCTGTTTCTGGCTCTGGCGATCCGGACCAATCTGTCGATCGCCTCGCTCGACCGCGTGTCGCTGGGTCTCGGCTTCATCAGCGAGGCGCGCGAGACGGCGCTGATTGAGGAGTATCGTAGGCTCCTCAACATCAAGATGTCAGGTCCTGACCAGATCGTCGGCAACCTTTCCGGGGGCAATCAGCAGAAGGTGGTTCTGGCCCGCTGGCTGGCCTTGCGCCCGAAGGTGCTGATCGTCGACGAGCCGACCCGCGGTGTCGATGTCGGCGCCAAGGTCGAGGTCCACAATCTCCTCTTCGAGATGGCGCGCAACGGCATCGCGGTCATCGTCATCTCCTCGGAACTGCCGGAGGTGCTGGCCGTCTCCGACCGCATCATCACGATGCGTGAGGGCCGCGTGACGGGCGAAGTGATGCGCCACGAGGCCGACCAGCAGAAACTCATGACCTTGATGACCCTTGCAACGGAGCAGGCCGAGTGAGCACGCAAGAACGAGCCCAGGGGCAGGATGCGAAGGCGGGTTTCGACGTCTTTGGCTTTCTCGCGCGCTTTGCGCCGCTGATCTTCCTCATCGTCCTGATGATCGCCTTCGCGATCCTCGAACCGCGCTTCATGTCGTCGGTGAACCTGTTCAACGTCATGCGCCAGGTCTCGATCACCGGTCTTCTGGCGATCGGCATGACCTTCGTGATCCTCACGGCCGGCATCGATCTGTCGATCGGCTCGCTGCTTGCCTTCGCCGGCCTCGTTGCCGCCGCCGTCGCCAAGGGCGGCATGCAGGACCGGTTCACGGTTGGCGATGAGGCGATCGGCTATGGCTGGCAGGCGGCTGCGCTGGCTGCCATCGTCGTCGGCCTCATCGGCGGCTATCTCCAGGGCCTCGCCATCACCCGCCTCAAAGTGCCGCCCTTCGTCGTGACGCTCGGCGGCATGTCGGCCTTTCGCGGTGCGGCCCTGCTTTTCGCCGCCGGCGGACCGATCTCGGGCTTCCAGCCAGACTTCGCCTGGTGGGGACAGGGGCGTATCGGGCCGGTTCCGGTTCCGGTCATCATCTTCCTCGTGGCTGCGGTGATCGCGCATATCGTCCTGTCGCGAACGCGCTTCGGGCGGCGGGTCTATGCGGTCGGCGGCAATCCGGAGGCGGCGCGCCTGTCGGGGCTCAACGTCGACGGCATCATCTGCAGCGTCTACGTGATCATGGGCTTTTTCGCCGGTCTCGGCGCGTTCGTTCTGGCGGCCCGTCTCAACTCCGCCGAGGCCGTCGCCGGCACGGGCTATGAACTCACGGTCATCGCGTCGGTCGTGATCGGCGGCACCAGCCTCTTCGGCGGGGTCGGCACGATTTTCGGCACCGTGATCGGCTCGATCCTGATCGGCGTGCTCCTGAACGGCCTGGTGCTGATGAACGTCTCGTCCTACATCCAGCAGATCATCATCGGCGTGATCATCGTGCTGGCCGTCGCCTTCGACACCTTCGCGAAATCGCGGCGGCGGCGTGGATAGGGCAGGGGAGGTGGAGCATGATCACCCTTGATCCCGGCGTGCGCGTCGCGATCTCGGCGGGTGCCGCCGGGATCGGGCGAGCGATCGCCGACCTCTTGATCGAAGCGGGTGCCCGCGTCGCGATCTTCGACGTCGACGAAGCGGCACTCGCGGATTTTCGCGTGGCCCATCCCGACGCGCTCGCGATGACGGGCGACGTCGCGCGGGACGCGGATGTCGCGGCCTTCTTCGACGCGGTCAGTGCGCGGCTCGGCGGGCTCGACGCCCTCATCAACAATGCCGGCATCGCCGGTCCGACCGGTGGCGTCGAGGCCATCGATCCGGCCGAGTGGCGGCGCTGCATCGACGTCTGCCTCACCGGCCAGTTTCTCTGCGCGCGCCATGCCGTGCCGATGCTGCGTGAGGCGGGCGGCGGGTCGATCGTCAACCTGTCATCGGCGGCGGGGCGGCACGGCTACGCCTATCGCTCGCCCTACTCGGCGGCAAAGTTCGGCGTGATCGGCTTCACCCAGAGTCTCGCCAAGGAACTCGGACCCGACCGGATCCGTGTGAATGCGATCCTGCCGGGTGTCGTCGAGGGACCCCGCATCGAACGCGTCATCGCCGCGCGCGCGCAGCAGCTCGGGCTGAGCCATGCCGAGATGACCGAGCGCTACCTCGCCAATGTCTCGCTCCGCCGCATGGTGTCGCCCCAGGACGTCGCGGCCATGGTTCTGTTCCTCCTCTCGCCGATGGGCGCTAACATTTCCGGGCAGTCGCTCGGCGTGGACGGCAACGTCGAGACCTTGTGAGGGGAGAGGCGCATGGCGCGGGTCGCGGTAATCGGGGCCGGGTTTGTCGGCCGAGCTTGGGCGATCTCCTTCGCCAGAGCCGGGCATGAGGTGGCGCTGTGGGACGCACAGGAGGGTGCCGTAGCCGCGGCCATCACCTTCATCGACAGTGTCCTTCCTGATCTCGCGACGAACGACCTGCTGGACGGGCAGAGCACGGCATCGCTGCGCGCGCGTCTCTTGCCCTGCGCGACCTTGGAGGCGGCGCTCGACGGCGCGACCCATGTGCAGGAGAACACGCCCGAACGCCTCGACCTCAAGCGTGAGGTTTTCGCAAGCCTCGACCGGATCGCGGCGCCGGATGCCGTGCTCGCCTCGTCGACATCGGCCATCCTGCCCTCGCTGTTCTCGCAGGACCTGCCGGGCAAGGCGCGCTGTCTCGTCGTACACCCGATCAACCCGCCCTACCTCATCCCAGCCGTCGAGGTCGTACCGGCGCCGTGGACCGATCCGGCAGTCGTGGCGCGGACACGCGACTTCATGCTCGGGGCCGGTCACGCCCCGATCGTGATGAAGCGCGAGCTTGATGGCTTCGTCATGAACCGCATGCAGGGCGTTCTGCTGGAAGAGGCGTTCCGGTTGGTCGCCGACGGCTATGCCTCGATAGAGGATGTCGACATCGGCATCCGCGAGGGGCTGGCGCTGCGCTGGTCCTTCATGGGACCGTTCGAGACGATCGATCTCAACGCGCCGGGGGGCGTGCGCGACTATGTCGAACGCTATCAGGGCATTTATGAGCGCCTCTTCCCGACGATGCAGCGGCGCGTGGATTGGGCGGGGCCGGTGATCGAGACGATCGAGGCCGAGCGGCGGGCGAAACTGCCGGCGGCCGATCTCGGGCGGCGCCAGCGCTGGCGCGACCGTAACCTGATGCTCCTTGCCGCGCATAAGCGCCGGGCACGCCGCGAGACCGGCGCCTGACACTCAGTCGACCGCGACGGCCGATCGGCTCAGCGTGAAATGACCGCCTCCGGTCGATCGGCAGGTCAGACCCTTCCGCCGGGACGTGCAGTCGAACGGCCCGGCGCGCCAGGTATCGCCATAGCCGAGGACCGGGAGCCCGTCATGGTGCGGCCAGTCGCCCTCCGGGTCGACCCGGCTCGCCGGACCGCGCTCGCCCAGAACCACAACCGCGAAGCGCGGCGCCAGACGGTGGCAGGTGAGCTGTGCGGAACCATTCGGCGAGGGATAGGATGCCGCGCCCCCGCCGGGTGGGGTGTAGGCGCACCACAGATTGCCCGAGGGTGTCGCAAAGAAGACATTGCCCTCCACGCTGGGGAAGGATTTTTCACCAGCAGTGACGGGATCGACCAGGCTGACCGCAATCATCAGCGCACTCAGGATCGTCATTTCGCCGCGCATCGTACCCCGCTGCCCCTGAAATCTGGTGCTTGGGATTGTAGGCGCTGGGTAAATGGGGCCTGTAACGGCCGAAACAGATCCGCATTCCGATCAGGGTCGGTCGATCCGCTCCATTGCTCGTTCGTCACTTGGTGACGGTTTCGGACAAGCAGAGCCGTCGCCAACCTGCTACCTGTCGTGATGACGACGTAGTGTCGTTTTTTGAATAGTGATCGATCCTCGGCTCAGAGGGGCGATCGAGACGGGGAACATGGCGGGGTCTTGCCCGCCAAGCCAGAAATCCGGGGGACGTGATGGCGGAAAGTGGAACGAAGCCGAAGAGCGACATCGAGATCGCGCGCGCGGCTCGCATGCAGCGGATCGAGACGATCGCGGAGAAGGCCGGTATCCCGGATGCCGCTTTCGAACCCTATGGCAAGCACATTGCCAAGGTCGATCTGGCGGCGATCCCGGGGCTTTCCGAGCGGCCGGACGGCAAGCTGATCCTCGTCACCGCCATCAACCCGACGCCGGCCGGCGAAGGCAAGACGACGACCACGGTGGGTCTCGGCGACGGCCTGAACCGCATCGGCAAGAAGGCGATGATCTGCCTGCGCGAGCCCTCGCTCGGCCCCTGCTTCGGCGTCAAGGGCGGCGCGGCCGGCGGCGGCTATGCCCAGATCGTGCCGATGGAGCAGATCAACCTGCACTTCACCGGTGATTTCCACGCGATCACCTCGGCGCACAATCTCCTCTCGGCGATGATCGACAACCACATCTACTGGGGCAATTCGCTGGGCATCGACACCCGCCGCGTGACCTGGCGTCGTGTCCTCGACATGAATGACCGGTCGCTCCGCCACATCACCTCCTCGCTCGGCGGCGTATCGAACGGATTTCCGCGGGAGGACGGCTTCGACATCACCGTCGCTTCGGAAGTCATGGCCGTGTTCTGCCTTGCCAAGGACCTCGCCGATCTCGAGGCCCGGCTCGGCAAGATGATCATCGGCTATACGCGCGACAAGAAGGCGATCACGGCAGCCGACATCAAGGCGTCTTCGGCGATGACCGTGCTTCTCAAGGACGCGCTGAAGCCGAACCTCGTGCAGACGCTCGAGGGCAACCCGGCCTTCGTCCATGGCGGCCCCTTCGCCAACATCGCCCATGGCTGCAACTCGGTGATCGCCACCCGCGCGGGCCTAAAGCTCGCCGATTATGTGGTGACGGAGGCGGGCTTCGGCGCGGATCTCGGCGCGGAGAAGTTCTTCGACATCAAGTGCCGCAAGGCGGGCCTCACGCCGTCCGCCGTGGTCATCGTCGCGACGGTGCGCGCGCTCAAGATGCATGGCGGCGTGCCGAAGGACCAGCTCGGCAAGGAGAATCTCGACGCCCTGCGCAAGGGCCTCGTCAATCTCGGCCGGCACGTCGAGAACGTGCGCAAGTTCGGTGTCCCGGCTGTCGTCGGCATCAACTACTTCACCTCCGACACGGCCGCCGAGCATGACCTGATCCGCTCCTTCTGCAAGGAAGAGTATGGTGTCGAGGCCGTGGTGTGCAGCCACTGGGCCGAAGGCTCGAAGGGCACCGAAGAACTCGCGCGCCGGGTCGTGGCGCTGGCGGAAGGCGAGCAGCCGCTCGATGGCCGCGGCTTCAAGACGCTCTACCCCGACACCATGCCGCTCCTCGAGAAGATGCGGACGATCGCCAAGGAGATCTATCGCGCGTCCGACGTCATCGCCGACCAGAAGGTGCGCGACCAGTTCCGCGACATCGAGGCGGCGGGCTTCGGGCATCTGCCGATCTGCGTGGCAAAGACGCAGTATTCCTTCTCGACCGATCCGAACCTGCGCGGGGCTCCGGTCGACCATGTCGTGCCGATCCGCGAGGTGCGGCTCTCGGCCGGTGCCGGCTTCCTCGTGGTGATCTGCGGGGAGATCATGACCATGCCCGGCCTGCCGAAAGTTCCGTCGGCCGAAGTGATCAGGCTCGACGAGAATGGATTGATCGACGGTCTGTTCTGATCCGTCCACAACACGAACAGCAATTAAGAAGGGGAGGTTAACGCCTCCCCTTCGTTTTTCTGATTGAATCAAGATTTACCAAACATGTCTCTTTCGATTGCGCTCGCGGGCAAGATCGACGATTTTCACACGCGACAGTAGAGGTTATTGACTACCAAAGGCTCGCGAAGAATGACTGGAATCGTCGCAAAGAGGTTTGGTGTTCGCAAATCCCCGCCGAAGCCGGTGGCCAGCGCCCAGCGCGGGCCCGTGCGTGGCGGCGACCTGCCGATCGAGCCCGGAATGGGCAGCATGCTGGGTGCCGACGACGCGCCGCTCGAGCCAGAGCGCCGCAAGGGCAACCGCGTCCGCCGCCTGCTCGCCGGCAAGGTGATCTATTCGAACGGCGAACTGATCGCCGACTGCATCCTGCGCAATGTCAGCCAGACCGGCGCGCGCATCGAAATGTCGGGCATCGTGCCGCTTCCCGAGTATTTTCAGGTCGTTCGTCTGAAGGAGCGCACCATCGCCGAGGCGCGCCTCGTCTGGCGGCGTGCCAACGAGGTCGGCGTGACGTGGATGAGCGACTTCGTCTCGATCGTCGACAGCCATGCGCCGGAGCATCACCGTCTGTCGCGGCGCCTCGGTCTGACCGGGACCCAGTCCTCGTCGCTGTCGTCGTTCTTCGCGCTGAACGCGCTCGACTGACCTGACCAGACGGTCACTGGGGCGGAGCGACTTCCGCCTCGGCGGCCTTCCGCATATCTTCCGGCTGTTCCTGCATGAAATTGTCGAGGAACGGATCGCCGAGGCCGCGGAGCTTGGCCCGCAAATGCCAGACCATCGCTGTCCGCGGATCGCGCGTCATGCCGATCCCGGCGGCAGCGACGCGGGCATAGCGGTTCATCCCGACGACCGAGCCGCGCCGCGCCGAGCGCTCGAACCATTTGGCCGCCTCCGCCTCGTCGCGCACGACACCCACCCCGTTGAACAGGGCGATGCCGAGCTCGACCATGGCCTCGACATGGCCGGCATCCGACGCCTTGCGGAAGAGATCGGCTGCGGCGACAGGATCGGCCTTGGTGCCGCGTCCCTCCTTCAGAAGGACGCCCAGCGCATACTGGGCATCGGGATCGCCGCTCGCAGCCGCATTGCGAAACCGCTGGACCGCGAGGGCCTCATCGACGCTGCCGTTGATCGGGGACAGCGCCACGAGCCCGAGATTGTACCAGGCCTGCGGCAGGCCTGCGGCGGCCGCCTGTTCGAGAAGCGCGACACCGGCCTTCTCGTCCTTCGTGACACCATCGCCCCGCAGCTTCATCAGCCCGAGCGCGAACTGCGCGTCGCGATTGCCACGGCGGGCAGCCGCATCGAACCAGGTCGCCGCCTTTTCGAGATCCTTCGGTACGCCGGTGCCTTCGCTGTAGAGGATCCCAAGCAGGACCATCGCCACGGGGTCCTGCTGCTCTTCCACGCGCTTCGTCGCCTCGTAGAAGGCGTTCATGTAGTAGCCGCGCTGATAGGCACCGTAGGCGATGTCGGGGGCGCCGGGCGCGGACGGATCGGGGGCGGGTTCGAGCGGCGGGAAGGGATCGCTGGCCTCCGTCGCCTGTGACGGCATGGCGAGGCCGAGGCTCAGCAGCAGGGCGACGGCAAGAACGCGCGTCACGGCTCAGGCCGTCCGCTGCGCGAGGAGACGGCTTGCCAGCCGCAGCCCCTCGACCGGACCGGCAGCATTGCCGAATACGGCATCCCCGACGGCGACGAAATCCGCCCCGGCATCGGCGAGAAGCGGAACGGCCGTGAGGTCCGGCGCATAGGCGACGCAGGGGATCTCGAACAGTTCCGCCCACCAGCTCGTCCGCTCGACGACCGCATCGAGCGGCGGTGGACGGCCGTCCCGCGCCGGCTCGCCAATCATCACGTAGTCGGCGCCTGATTCGGCGAGCATCATGGCGTCGTGCTTTGAACGGACACCGCCGACACCGACGATGCGTTCGGGCTTGAGACTGTCGATCGCATCGCGCAGGCCCTGGCGCTGGTCCGGCAGATGGACGCCGTCGGCGCCGGCCCGGGCGACGACCGCGGCCCAGCCCTCGACGAGCAGCGCGGCGCCATGGCGCTGAACCACCGGCGCCAGAGTCTTGATGATCTTCTTCGCACTGGCATCGTCGCCTGCGACGACGCGCAGCATCACCGAGGCGACGTCGCTTTCCGCCAGCATCGCATCGAGCAAGGGCGCGAAACCCTCCGCATCGGCGATCGGCGGCGTCATCAGATAGAGTTGAACTGGCGGCAGAGCCTGATCCCTGGACATGACGGCGAGTAACTCACGTTGCACGGCGGGTGGGATGCCGCCCCCCGCCTCGCCCATGGTCGGATGCGGGCGGAATCGGTCGAAAGCATGACACCTCCCTAGCACGCAACAGGGGATCGGCGAAACTTGTCACGAAACAGCGGTTAATCTGCCGGCATCCTTTGTCTATGGTCGCGCCGATGCAGCCTGCCCGTCCCGCCCCGATTCTGCACGAGATCCCCGGCAATGCCGCGCCGTCGGGTGCCATCGTCGAGATGGTGACGACGGCGGACGGTCGTCGTCTGCGCACGGCGCGCTGGCCCGCGATCACCGGCCAGGCGAAGGGCACGATCTGCCTGTTCCAGGGGCGCTCCGAATTCATCGAGAAATACTTCGAGGTGATCTCGGATCTGCGGGCGCGCGGCTTTGCCGTCGCGACGCTCGACTGGCGCGGGCAGGGCGGTTCCGACCGTCTGATGCCCGATCACAGGCGCGGTCACGTCGATGATTTCGCCGATTATCGTCTCGACGTCGATGTGTTCATGCGGCGGGTCGCCCTCTCGGACTGTCCGCCGCCTTTTTTCGCGCTTGCCCATTCGATGGGAGCGGCGGTTCTGTTCGACATGCTTTCGGACCGACCGCTCTGGTTCGAGCGTTTCGTCGCGGTCGGCCCGATGATCGGTCTGCCCGATCTGGCACCGGGTTCGCGGCTCCTGGCGCTTGCGCTGCGCGGCCTCGGCATGGGGCGGTGGAAGGTGCCGTTCATGAGCCTTCGGGCGGTCCAGCTCTCCCCCTTCGCCGGCAATCCGGTGACGCTCGACCCGGCCCGCTACGGGCGCGCGGCGGATGTGATCCGGGCAGCGCCGAGACTCGGCATCGGCGCGCCGACGGTCGGCTGGGTCGACGAGGCGTTCCGCGTGATGGAGCGGTTGCGCGATCCCGATTTCGGTCAGCGCTGGCGGACGCCGACCCTCATCGTCGCAGCAGGCGTCGACCGCGTCGTATCGACCGAAGCGGCGGAGGCCTTCGGGCGTTCGCTGCGGGTGACGCGCACCATCACCATCCCCGGTGCGCTGCATGAACTGATGAACGAACGCGATCAGGTCCGGGACCTGTTCTTCGCCGCCTTCGATGCTTTTGTGCCAGGCACTCAGGGCGCGTGAGGCGCGGGCCGGGATCGACCGGCGCGGGTGATCCCGGGTTGCGTCACCGCCCGTCGCCGTGGCATCGACCCGGCGTCGAGGTCCTCATCGTTGGAAGGTCTGCCCATGTCCGCCACCGCCCGCGCGACGCTCGTCGGTCTCCTGGCGATCGCGCTATGGGCCGTGCTCGCGCTCCTCACCGTGGTCACCGGGGCGTTGCCGCCGTTTCAGCTGATGGCGATGACGTTTGCGGTCGCGGCGCTGATGGGACTCGTCTCCTGGCTTTTTCGGCCCGGCGCGGCGCGGGCCCTGTGGCAACCCTGGCCGGTCTGGGCGCTCGGGGTCGGCGGGCTTTTCGGCTATCACGCGATTTATTTCGCCGCCCTGCGCCTCGCGCCGCCGGCGGAGGCGGGCCTCATCGCCTATCTATGGCCGCTCCTGATCGTCCTGTTCTCGGCACTGCTGCCGGGGGAGAGCCTCAGGCTGCACCATGTGCTCGGCGCTCTGCTCGGGCTGTGCGGCGTCGTCGCGCTCGCCATGGGCAAGGGCGGCTTTTCCGTCGATCCGGTCTATCTCCCGGGCTATCTGCTCGCGCTTGCCTGCGCTTTCGTCTGGTCGGGCTATTCGGTGCTGTCGCGCCGCTTTGCGGCGGCGCCGACCGACAGTGTGGTGGGTTTCTGTCTCGTCACGGCGCTCCTTGCGGTGCCGTTTCATCTCGCTTTCGAGGAGACGGTCTGGCCCAAGGATTGGCTGACCTGGGCGGGGGTGCTCGGGCTCGGGCTCGGGCCGGTGGGGCTCGCCTTCTACGCCTGGGACCGTGGCATGAAGCAGGGCGACATCAAGATCCTCGGTGTCGCATCCTACGCGACACCGATCCTGTCGACCGCGATGCTGGTGCTCGCCGGCTTCGCCGAGGCGACGGCGGCGCTCGGCATCGCCTGTGTCCTGATCGTCGCCGGGGCCTTGCTCGCCTCGAAGGATCAGCTTGCGGGTTCGCTCCGGCGCGGGTGACGCATCGCTCTAGGCGCGATCGATCATGACGCCTATATCGGGCCGATGACGAAACCTACCGTTTCCGCTCCCCGTCTGTTCGATCCGCAGGCGCTCCTGCACGCCCGGTCGCGCGCGGCGCGGCGGCCCGTGACCTTTCTGCTGGAAACGGTGACGCAGGACCTTGCCGATCGGCTCGCTTTGGTGAAGCGGCCCTTCGAGCGCGCCATCGAGATCGGTTCGGTCGGTGAACTGGTCCGGAGCGCGATCGGCCGGCCGGATCTCATCCGTCTCGGCCCGCCTGGATCCGGGGCGCCGATCGTCACGGCGGACGGCGTGCTCCCGATCGGGGATGCCAGCGTCGATCTCGTCGTCTCCGCGCTGGCGCTGCAGGCGGTGGAGGATCTGCCCGGCCTCCTCGCGCAGGTGCGGCGGGCGCTCAGGCCCGACGGCCTGTTCCTCGCGGCCATGATCGGTGGATCCACGCTGACCGAACTGCGTCAGGCGCTGACGCAGGCCGAGGCCGAGGTGAGCGGCGGGGTGAGCCCGCGGGTCTGGCCCTTCGTCGACGTGCGCGAGGCGGGCGCCCTGATGCAACGGGCCGGTTTCGCTTTGCCGGTCACCGACGCCGACACGTTGACGGTGCGTTACCGCTCGGTGTTCGATCTGATGGCGGACTTGAGGGGAATGGCGGCGACAAACATTCTCGTCGACCGTCTCCGGCGACCGACAGGTCGGCGGGTGTTCCTGAGAATGGCAGAAATCTATGCCGCTCGATTTTCGAGCCCGGACGGTCGAGTCAGGGCCAGTTTCGAGATCGTATGGCTCTCGGGCTGGGCGCCGCATGAAAGCCAGCAGAAGCCGCTGCGGCCCGGGAGTGCGAAGGCGAGACTGGCGGATGCCCTGGGTACGGTCGAGCGGACGACCGGCGATCGCGGATCGCCGGACGGCATCAGTTGAGGGCGTCGGCCGTCGGCTGCCAGAAATTGGTGAGGAGGCTGTCGGCCATCGTATTGATCGAACCGACGATCACGAGGAAGACGAGGCCGCAGATCAGGCCATACTCGATCGCCACCGCGCCACTTTCGTCGCGCATGAAGCGGTGAGCGAGACCCCGCAACCGGTTGCCCAATTCCTTGCCCATTGTCAGTCCTCCTCCGAGTGTCAAACCAGGTCGATGAGAGCCGGTATGAGCGGCTCGTCGGCCGGCGGCATCGGGTAGTCCCGCAGCCGTTTCGGCGAAACCCACTTCAAGGCCTGCCCTTCCGCCCCTCTCGGCGTTCCCGACCAGCGTCGGCACACCCAAAGCGGCATCAGCAGCGTGAAGTCCTCGTAGGCGTGGCTCGCGAAGGTCAATGGTGCGAGACAGGCTTCCTGAACCTCGATTCCCAGTTCCTCCCTCAACTCGCGTATCAGGGTCGCCTCGGGGCGCTCGCCAGGCTCGATCTTGCCGCCGGGAAACTCCCACAGCCCCGCCATCTTCTTTCCCTCCGGGCGCTGTGCGATCAGCACGCGTCCATCCGGATCGATCAGGGCGCAGGCGACGACAAGGACAAGTTTTGCGGTCACGCCACGTCTCCGGTTCTACAAGTCAGTTCTTAATCGGGGGCTGCCAAGTGCAGTGAACGCGCGGATATCAGGCTCGCGCGGATTTTCATAGAATTTGAACGATTGCCAGTCGCTTGTGTGCCTTGACCGGCGCGGTGCTTTCGACGACATCCGCACGAAGATCAAGGGAGAGCCTCACCATGTCCGACGCAACGTCCATCGCCGCCGACCAGCTCAAGTCCATCGTCGAGCGCATCGAGCGCCTCGAGGAAGACAAGAAGGCGATCGCCGACGACATCAAGGAAGTCTATGCCGAGGCGAAGGCTAATGGATTTGACAACGCAATCCTTCGCAAGATTGTCGCTCTTCGCAAGAAACCGGCGGCCGAAAGGGCCGAAGAAGACGCGATTCTGGAGCTTTACCTCCAGGCGCTCGGTATGTCGAACTGACGAAGCCAGCGGAGGGCGAGGGGTGTCCGCTTACTCCGCGGCCGCCCGTGCGCGCCGCCGCTCGCGGCCGCGTCCGGTGTCGCCCTCCGTCCCGGTGCCGCGCTTGAACACGATGCCGAGCGCGGTTTCGAGGTTCGGGAACGGGTCCGACTTGTGCGGAATCGCCATCGCACCGACGAAATGGGCCTGAAAACTCGGCTCAATTGCCGTTTCGATCTTTTCGATCCGCTTTACCACATCCTCGATTTCGTTTCGTGAGGCTGCGTTGAGCAGTGCGATGCGGGCGCCGGTACCGGCCGCGTTGCCGGCCGAGCCGACCTTGGCGAGGTCGCAATCGGGCACGAGGCCGAGGATCATCGCGTGCTTCACGTCGATATGGCTGCCGAAGGCGCCGGCGAGCGTGATGCGGTCGACATGGTCGACGCCGTAGCGGTCCATCAGCAGCCGCACGCCGGCATAGAGTGCCGCCTTGCCGAGCTGGATGGCGCGCACGTCGTTCTGGGTCACCGTGATGCGCGGCTCACCTTCGCGAATGACATAGCGGAAGGTGCGGCCATCGCCCTCGATGCGCGGCGTGCGCGCGGCGAGCGTGCCGTCGACGACGCCGTCTGGCGTGATCAGGCCGGCAAGCACCATCTCGGCGATCGCCTCGATGATGCCGGAACCGCAAATGCCGGTAACGCCGACGCTGGCGGTGCTTTCGGCAAAGCCCGGATCGTCCGACCACAGATCCGAGCCGATCACCTTGAAACGCGGCTCGAGCGTCACCGGATCGATCCGTACGCGCTCGATCGCGCCGGGGGCGGCGCGCTGGCCGGAGGAGATCTGGCCGCCCTCGAAGGCCGGGCCGGTCGGCGAGGAGCAGGCGAGGAGGCGGTTCCTGTTGCCCAGCACGATCTCGGCATTGGTGCCGACATCGACGACGAGCGCCACCTCGTCCCGAAGGTAGGGACCTTCCGACAACACCACGCCGGCGGTGTCGGCGCCGACATGGCCGGCGATGCAGGGCAGCACATAGACATGGGCGCCCGGTGCGAGCGTCAGCCCGAAATCGCGGGCACGGGCGTCATAACCGCCGTCGAGCGTCAGGGCGAAGGGCGCACCGCCCAGTTCCGTCGGGTCCACGCCGAGAAAGAGATGATGCATGATCGGGTTCGCCACGACGGTCATCTCGAGGATGTCCTCGCGCTGCAGACCCGCCTCGGCCGTCACGGCACCGGCGAGCTCGTTCAGCGCCTCGCGCACGGCACTCGTCAGCTCGAGATCCCCGCCCGGGTTCATCATCACATAGGAGACGCGGCTCATCACGTCTTCGCCGAAGCGGATCTGCGGGTTCATCACGCCAGCCGAGGCGACGACGTCGCCGGTGGTGAGGTCGCACAGATGAGCGGCGATGGTGGTCGAACCGATGTCGACGGCAAGGCCATGGGCGGCCTCGCGGAAACCCGGCCACAGCGCGACGATCTCGCTACCCTTGCGGACGGCGGCGGTCACCTGCCACTGGCCGGCGCGCAAAGTCTTCTGCAGTCCGCGCAGCACCTCGAGCGAGGCGGAGGGGTTGTTCAGTCCCCATTGCGTCGCAAGCGCCTCCTGCAGGCGGCGGAAATCGCTCGATGGATCATGCATGTCGGGCTCGCGCACCTCGACATAATGCAGCGTGATGACCGGATCGATCGCGATGTCGCGAACGGCAGCGCTCTTGCGCACGACCTGCCGATGGACCTGACTGTCGGCCGGAACGTCGACCACGACGTCGCCGCACAGCTTGGCCTGGCAGCCGAGCCTGCGGCCTTCCGCGAGCGCGCCGCGCTTGGAGGTGTAGCGCGTCTCGACGGCGTTCCACGGCGTCACATGGTCGGTGGCGCTCTCGAGCCCCAGCTTGGCGAAGGACCCTTCGCCGACCACCACCTGACAACGCCCGCAGATGCCGCGTCCGCCGCAGACGGAATCAAGGTCGACGCCGAGCCGGCGCGCTGCGTCGAGGAGCGAGGTGCCCTCCGGAAAGGTTCCCCGCTTGCCGGATGGGGCGAAGAAGACGCGGTGTTCGGTCATGACGGGGCTCGTGGATCGGGGCGTCGCGGGGTCGGTCGACGGCAGAGATAGGGCGGAGGACGTGGTCCGCCCATGCCGGGGCCGCAGACCGGCCCTGCCTTTCCGGTCCGCGACGCGGATCGGCGGGGCCAAAGGGCCCGCACCGGCTCCGCCTGTCGGCAATCAGCCGCGGGCGCGGCGACGGTTCTCACGACCCTCGCGACCGCCACGGCCGGCGGCGGCCTCCGCGCCTTCCGGCGCGGGCTCGCGGAACTTCTTGATCCAGCTCATGCAGTTCGGGTCATGGCCCATCACCACGTCGGCGCCCAGAATCGCCTGGATGTCTTCGTGATGCAGCGGGTTCATGATCGCCGAGGTCATGCCGGCACCGATCATCATCGGCAGGAAGGCCGCGTTGAGGCCACGGCGGTTCGGCAGGCCGAAGGAGAAGTTCGAGGCACCGCAGGTGGTGTTGACCTTGAGCTCGGACTGGAGGCGACGCAGCAGATGCATCAGCTGGCGGCCGGCGTCATTGATCGCGCCGACGGGCATCACGAGCGGATCGACGACGATGTCCTCGCGCGGGATGCCGTAATCGGCCGCGCGCTCGACGATCTTCTTGGCGACCTCATAGCGCACGTCGGGGTTTTCCGAGATGCCGGTCTCGTCGTTCGAAATGGCGACGACCGCGCAATTGTACTTCTTCACGAGCGGCAGCACGCGCTCGAGCCGTTCTTCCTCGCCGGTCACGGAGTTGAGGAGCGCCTTGCCCTTGTAGACCGCGAGGCCTGCTTCGAGCGCCTCGACGATCGAGGAGTCGATCGAGAGCGGCACCGGTACCGTGTCCTGCACGAGCTTGATGCACTCGGCGAGAATGCGCGGCTCGTCGGCGAGCGGAATGCCGGCGTTCACGTCGAGCATCTGGGCGCCGGCCTCGACCTGGGCGATGGCGTCCTGCACGACGCGCGTGTAGTTGCCGGCCGCCATTTCCTCCATGAGGATCTTGCGGCCCGTCGGGTTGATGCGCTCGCCGATCATGACGAACCGGCGATCGAAGCCGATCACGACCTTCTGCTTGTCCGAGGTGATCACCGTTTCCGTCATGGCTGTCCTGGTCCCGTCGCTCTTGCGTCTCGTGGGGTCACACTCGGTCGTAACGCGGACAAGGGCTTGCCGCGAAGCGACATTCCCTTTCGCCCGTGCCGCGCGGCGTCGTTTTCAGGCCAGCCAATCCGGCACGCTGTCGAGCGCCAGCATCGCGTCATAGCTCGGCCGGGGCCGGATCACCGCGAAGCGATCGCCATCGACGAGCACTTCCGGCACCAGCGGCCTCGTGTTGTAGGTTCCCGCCTGCACCGCGCCATAGGCGCCCGCCGACATGATGGCGAGCAGGTCGCCGGCCGCGACCATCGGCATGTCGCGCCCGAGCGCGATGTAGTCACCGGTCTCGCAGACCGGACCGACGAGGTCGGCCGTCATCATTGGTGAGCCGATCGGGCGCTCCTTCACCGGCCAG
The DNA here is from genome assembly GCA_046344875.1 of Labrys sp. (in: a-proteobacteria). Taxonomy (GTDB): domain Bacteria; phylum Pseudomonadota; class Alphaproteobacteria; order Rhizobiales; family Labraceae; genus Labrys. The sequence continues at coordinate 31,280 of JBKDKQ010000058.1, forward strand.
ATCGCGTGATAGGCGTCGTAGAGCGTCGGGCGCACGAGGTCGTTCATCGCGACATCGCCGATGACGAAGGTCTTGCCTTCGCCTTCCTTCACGTAGATCACCTCGCCGACGAGAATGCCGGCATTGCCCGCGATCAGGCGACCCGGCTCGAAGACGATGGTGGCGTCGAGGTCCTTGACGTAGCGCTTGACGACCTCGGCATAGGCGTCGGGATGGGGCGGGGGCTCGTTGTCGTCGCGGTAGGGAATGCCGAGGCCGCCGCCGAGGTCGATGTGCTCGATATGATGGCCGTCGGCGCGCAGCATGGTGACGAAACCGATCAGACGTTCGATCGAAACGTCATAGGGTTCGAGCGCGGTGATCTGGCTGCCGATGTGCATGTCCACGCCTGTGACGCGGATGCCCTCGAGCTTGGCGGCGGTCGCGTAGACCTCGCGGGCCTTCGAGATCGGGATGCCGAACTTGTTCTCGGACTTGCCGGTGGAGATCTTCTTGTGGGTCTTGGCGTCGACATCCGGGTTCACGCGGATCGAGATCGGCGCGACCTTGCCCTTCTCGCGGGCGATCCGGGCGAGGAGATGCAGTTCGGGCTCGGATTCGACGTTGAAGCACAGAATGCCGACATCGAGGGCCAGCGCGAGTTCGCGCGCCGTCTTGCCGACGCCCGAAAACATGATGCGGTCGCCGGGGATGCCCGCCGCGAGCGCGCGGCGCAATTCACCCTCGGACACGATGTCCATGCCGGCGCCGAGCTTGCCGAGGAGGCGCAGCACGGCGACGTTCGAGTTTGCCTTCACCGCATAGCAGACGAGCGACCGGATGTCGGCGAAGGCGCCCGCGAAGACGTGGTAGTGCCGCCGCAGGGTCGCGGCCGAGTAGCAGTAGAAGGGCGTGCCGACGGCGGCCGCAATCGTGGGGACGGGCACGTCCTCGGCGTGGAGGACGCCGCCGCGATACGAGAAATGGTGCATTTCAGTTCAGCAGCGGATCGAGGACGAACGGCGTGTTCGGCTTGACGGGTCCCGGATCGATCTTCTTGCCCTTGTCGTTGACGGGCAGTTCCTGTCCCGGCGGTGGCTCAAGGGCACCGCGGCGGCCGCAGGCCCCGAGAGCAAGGGAAGCGGCAATCGCCGCGATCAACGCGCAATGAACAGGTCGAACAGCCATCGGGGCGGGAACTCCAGTCTCGTGCCCTTATAGCGCGGTGACGGGCGCGGGCGAAAGAGGGCGCGAAGGGGCCTTCCGCGCCGTCGCCCGCGGATGAGTGGTCACGCCGCGCAGGCGCGGAAACCCGTTTCCAGCTTCTCGCGGTTGAGCTCGTGCCCGATGAAGACGAGCCGGCTCACCCGCTTTTCATCCGCGCGCCAGTCGCGCTGGAGATCGCCGTCCATGATCATGTGGACACCCTGGAAGACGAAGCGCTTCGGCTCATCCTTGAAGGCGAGAATCCCCTTCCAGCGCAAGAGCTTCGCCCCCTCGCTCTGGGCGATCTCGTTGATCCAGGGCATGAACTTCTCCGGATCGACATCGCCGTCCATGCTCAGCGACAGGGACTGCATGGTCTCGTCGTGATAGTGCTTCAGGCCGTGACCATGATGGTGATGGCCGTGATGGTGATCATGATCGTGGTCGTGATCATGGTCATGGTCATGGTCGTCGACCTCGAGGAAATGGGGCTCGATCTCCATGATGCGGTCGAGATCGAAGGCCTTGCGGTCGAGCACTGCGTCGAGCGGCACGTTGGACCGGGTCGTCTTGTGCAGCTTGGCGTAGGGATTGATCGCGCGGATGCGCATCTCGACGTCGCGCAGCTCGGCGGGCGTGACGAGGTCCGACTTGTTGAGGAGGATCACGTCGGCGAAAGCGATCTGGTTCTTTGCCTCGGGCGCGTCCTTGAGACGGTCCTTCAGCCATTTCGCGTCGGCGACCGTGACGACCGCATCGAGGCGCGTCTTCTCGCCGACATCCTGGTCGACGAAGAAGGTCTGGGCGACGGGCGCGGGATCCGCGAGACCGGTGGTCTCGACGAGAATCGCGTCGAACCGGCCCTTGCGCTTCATGAGTCCGTCGATGATGCGGATGAGATCGCCGCGCACCGTGCAGCACACGCAGCCATTGTTCATCTCGAAGACTTCCTCGTCGGCGCCGACGATGAGGTCGTTGTCGATGCCGATCTCGCCGAACTCGTTGACGATGACGGCGTAGCGCTTGCCGTGCGGCTCGGTCAGGATCCGGTTCAGCAGGGTCGTCTTGCCCGCGCCGAGATAGCCGGTGAGCACGGTGACGGGGACTTTTTCGCTGGCGGTTTCGGTCATGACGGCTTCCGGAGTGGTCAGGGGGTGCCGCACCCCGGGGGTGCGACAGTCAGCGGCTAGCTCGACAGCGCGCCGCTCAGCTCCCTTATATTGTGTCGCATCATCTCGATGTAAGTCCCCGCCGGGCCGTCGGGCGGCGAGAGCGAATCCGAATAGAGCGTACCGCCGATCTTCGCGCCGGTTTCCTCTGCGATCCGCTTGACCAGGCGCGGGTCCGATATGTTCTCGATGAAGACGGCCGGGATCTTCTGGTCGCGGATCTGGCGGATGATGCGCGCGACGGCCCGCGCATTCGCCTCGCTCTCGGTCGACACGCCCTGCGGGGCGATGAAGCTGACCCCATAGGCGGCCGCGAAGTAGCCGAAGGCATCGTGCGACGTGATGACCTTGCGCCGTTCTTCGGGGATTGAGGCGACCGCCGCCTTGATCTCGGCCTCGAGCGCGTCGAGCTTGGCGAGATAGGCCGTCGTATTGGCCTCGTAGGTTGACCGGCCGGCGGGATCCGCCGCGATCAGGCCATCTCGGATGTTGCCGACCATGATCTTCACATTGGCAACCGACTGCCAGACATGCGGATCGTGCTCGCCATGGTCGTGGCCATGATCATGATCATGATCGTGATCGCCGGCTTCTTCCTCCGGCATGGCCCGCAGCGGAACGCCCGCGCCCGCCTCGATGAAGGTCGCCTTCGTGCCCGACGCTTTGATCAGCCGCGGCATCCAGCCCTCGAAGCCGACGCCGTTCATGAAGACGATGCTCGCATTCGCCACGGTTCGGGCGTCGGCCGGTGAGGGCTGAAACGTATGCCCGTCGCCATCCGGCCCGACGAGCACGGTGACGGCGATGCGGTCGCCGCCGACATTCGCGAGCAGATCACCGAGGATCGAAAAACTGGCGACGACCGGCATGGGCTCCTGCGCACGTGCCGGCGTGGAAAGGGGCACCGTCATGACGGCGCCGATCAGGGTCGCGAACGCGAAGAGACCCGCGCGCAGGCGGCTTTGACGAGGGGGCATGGGGGACTCCGCAGACAGTGTCGGCGCCGAGACGACGCTCAATCAATGAACGTTATAACATTACGCTTCGAGATGGCGACGTGGCAAGAGCCGATGCAGCAGACCGCCCTGCGTGCCGAACAGCATCGACAGGCCATAGATGAGGCCCGCCGCCAGGATGATCGTCGGCCCTGTCGGCGTCTCGCCATGATAGCTGACGAGAAGCCCCGCGACGGCGGACACCATGCCGAACAGCATGGCGAGCAGGATCAGGCGCGAGATGTCGGCGAACCAGAAGCGCGCGGCTGCGGCCGGCAGGATCATGATCCCGACCGCCAGAAGCGTGCCCAGCGCCTGAAAGCCGCCGACGAGATTGAGCACGACGAGCCCGAGAAATAGGAGGTGTACGGGCGCTCCGGCCCCGGACACCGATCGAAGAAAACCGGGATCGAGGCATTCCAGCACAAGCGGTCGGTAGATCAGGGCGAGCGCGATCAGGGTCACGCTCGCGATGGAGGCGATCAGGACGAGCGCCTGGTCATCGAGCGCGAGCACCGTGCCGAACAGGACATGCAGGAGATCGACGTTCGACCCGTGGATCGAGACGATCATCACGCCGAGCGCGAGCGAGACGAGGTAGAAGGCCGCAAGCGAGGCGTCCTCCTTGATGCCCGTGGTCCGCGCGACGACGCCAGACAGGATCGCGACCGCGAAGCCGGCGACGAGGCCGCCAATGGTCATGGCCGGCAGTGACAGGCCAGCGACGAGAAAGCCGACGGCCGCACCCGGCAGGATCGCATGCGCCATGGCGTCGCCGGTGAGCGACATGCGCCGCAGCATCAGAAAGACGCCGATCGGCGCCGCCCCTAGCGCCAGCGCCAGCGACCCCACGAGGGCCCGACGCATGAATTCGAACTCGACAAAGGGGGCTATCAGCGTGTCGTAGACCATGCCGGCTCACGCCGCGCGGTCGCAGGGCGCTGCCTTCAGGTCCCAGGCCTCGATCATGCGGCGGGCCTTGAACAGGTTTTCCGCGCTCAGCACCTCGCCGGTCCGGCCCCACGCGACCGGCTCGCGGCCGAGGAGAAGCGTGTCCGGGAAGTGAGCTTTCACGGTGTCGAGGTCATGCAGCACCGCAACCACGGTACGGGCCTCGCCGTGCCAGCGCTGCACGAGCGCCAGAAGATCGCCGGCGGTCTTTGTGTCGATCGCGGTGAAAGGTTCGTCGAGCAGGATGACCCGCGCATCCTGAAGCAGGAGGCGCGCAAAAAGCAGACGCTGCATCTGGCCGCCGGAAAGCGTACCGATCGGCCGCGCCTCGAAGCCCGTCAGGCCGACGGCGGCGAGCGCCTCCTCGATCAGGCCGCGATCCTTGCGCGAAATGCCGCCGAAAAGCCCCGCTCGACGCCAAAGGCCCATCGCCGCGAGATCATAGACCGTCATCGGGAAGGAGCGGTCGATCTCCGCCGCCTGCGGCAGATAGGCAATGTCGCGCACACTCCGGCCCATCAGGTCGATGCGGCCGTCCATGGGCTTCAGCGCGCCGCACATGCCCTTGAGCAGCGTCGACTTGCCCGCGCCGTTCGGCCCGACGACCGCGAGAAGCGCGCCCGTCGGAATGGCCCCGTCGAGGTGGTGGACGGCCGGTCGCCGCTCATAGCCGAGCGTCACATTGTCGAAGCGCAGTGCCGTTGCCATTCGTCGTTCAACTCCAGGCCCAGAACACGCCGAGCCAGATCGCGGTGATCAACACCGCCGCCATTCCCAGACGATGCCAGGCCGATGCCCGCAGGAGCGATCCGCCGACAGGGGCCGGTTCGGCATGGTGTCGGTGGTCATGCGCCATGGGGGGATCCAAGTTGGTGACGTTATAGTATCACAGTCCAGCGACAGCAAGTCCGTACCGACGATTTCCCCGCCCGCGCTGGTGACGAGGCAGTCCCGGTGTCGCGTGGTTTCGCCGCCGGCTGTCTTCCGATAGAAGGGCGCCGTCACGCCCGACGGAGAGTCCATGCCCACACTTGCCGACATCGAAGCCGCTCGCGCGCGCATCGCCGGGCATGTGCGGGTGACGCCTGTGATCACCGCCGAGGCGGGCCTATTCGGGCAGGATCTGCCCGTGTCGCTGAAACTCGAGTTCCTGCAACATGCGGGATCGTTCAAGGCACGGGGCGCGTTCAACAATCTTCTGTCCCGGACGGTGCCGAAAGCCGGTATTGCGGCTGCCTCGGGTGGCAATCACGGCATCGCCGTGGCCCATGCCGCACGGGCGCTCGGCCATCCGGCGCGGATCTTCGTTCCGACGATCTCCTCCCCCGTCAAGATTGCGGCGATCGAGGCGCGCGGCGCGACGGCCGTCGTCGGCGGTGATCGCTATGCGGACGCGCTCGCGGCCTGCGACGCTTATGTCACCGACAGCGGCGCCTTGTCGGTCCATGCCTATGACAGCGAGGAGACCATCGCCGGGCAGGGCACGCTCGCGCTCGAATGGCTCGACCAGGCGGGGCCGCTCGATACCGTTCTCGTCGCGGTCGGCGGCGGCGGGCTGATCGCCGGGATTGCGCGGGCGCTCGCCGGTCGGGTCAGGGTCGTCGGCGTCGAGCCCGAGGGATCACGCTGTCTGCATGCCGCGCTCGAAGCCGGCCGGCCGGTCGACGTCGCGGTCGACAGCATCGCTGCCGATTCGCTCGGGGCTCGTCGGGCCGGTGACATCGTTTTCGACATCGCGCGCAGCGATGTCGATCATGTGGCGCTCGTGCCTGAACGGGCGATCAGCGCGGCGCAGAAGAGGCTGTGGTCGACGCTGCGGATCGCGGCGGAACCGGGCGGGGCGGCGGCGCTCGCCGCCCTGTTGCACGGTGCCTATCGACCCTTGCCGGGCGAGCGCGTCGGCGTCCTGTTGTGCGGCGGCAACGTCGCCCCCGAAAGCCTTGCCGACGCCTGAAGCCCGTTCAGGCCGCCAGCGTCGCGAGGGCGACCGCGAGGCGGCAGCCCTGGGCGAATTCCGGTAGGTCGACATATTCCTTGAGCGTGTGGATCTCGTACTGGCCGGCGCCGATCGTCACCGTCGGCACGCCCGCCTTGTCGAGCCAGTTGGCGTCGAGGCCGCCATTGGAGAACAGCAGCGTCGGCTCGAGACCGATCGCGCGGACCGCCTTGCTGGCGTGCTGCACGGCCGGGCTGGTCTCGTCGAGGTGGAAAGGCGGATAGGCCGGCTTGTGGTTGAAGGTCACGGTGGCCATGTCGCCGCCAATGTCGCGGACCTGCTGCCGTGCCTTGTCAAACGCAGCCTTGTAGCCCTCGGTGATGCGCGCGGCGAAGTCGAGCGACGGGCTGCGCGCCTCGCCCTTGATCGCGACATAGTCGGTGACGACGTTGGTCGCATCACCCGCCGGCATGTTGTTCTTGCCGCCGAAGACGCCGACATTGCTGCTGCCGCGTCCGTCATCCTTGGTGATCTTGCCGAACCAGCCATTGGCGTGCGCCTCGGCGATGGCGATCGATGCGACGAGCGTCGCGGAGATGCCCTTTTCCGGGAAGGCGCCGGCATGGGAGGCCTTGCCGACGATCTCGACGTCCCAGTTCTCCTGGCCGACCGCGCCGGTGATCAGCTCGGAAGCGAGCCGGCCGTCGACGTTGAAGCACATGACCGCACCGTTGAGGTCCTTCGGATTGAGCTCGCGCGCGCCGTGCAGGCCGCTCTCCTCGCGCACCGTGAAGAGGAGCGTGATCGGCGGGTGGGGCAATTTGTTCTTCAACAGCGTGTGGACGAGCGTCACGAGAACGGCGCATCCGGTGCGGTTGTCGCCGCCGAGCGCGGTCGAGCCGTCGGTGACGATGCGGTCGCCCTGACGGATCGGCTTCGCGCCGCCGCACAGAGGCACCGTATCGAGATGGGTCGAGAACAGGAGGCGCGGACCCGTCGTCGTGCCGGGCAGGTCGACGATCAGGTTGCCGGTCTCGGTCGGCAGCGGGATGCGGGTGTTGACGTCGTCATGGCGGATGGCGGAGGCCGGTACGCCGATTGCCTTGAGATCCTCGGTGATCGCAGCCGCGATCGCGGCCTCCTTGCCGGTCACGCCGTCGATCGCGAGATAGCGCATCAGGTAGTTCTCGGCCGCCGTCACATCGACGGGGAAGGTGGTGCTCGTCATCGCGCGGACCCTTTCGGATTGGGCAAGGCCTTGGGCATGCCGGTTTCTCGGCCGCGGCGTCACGCGGCTCCCATGCGACCGAACGCTATCTTGGCTGGTCGAGAGCCGTCCATAGCCCACGGTCCCAACTCTGTGCCGGGCGTCCGAAAAAACGGGACGGAGCGGGTGGGGCGCGGCCATCAGGCTCGGTCGGGCAGCCCAGCGAGGCGCAGTCCATCGAGATAGCGGGCGAGATCGGCGCCCGCGAGGTTGTGGATGCCCTCGGCCACGTCCTGCACGGTCAGGCCGGGATGCTCGGCGAGCAGTGCGGCGACGGCCGCCGTCGCGGTCGCGCGATCGCCGAGATGCGCGGCGCTCGTTGCCAGCAGGCGGTTCGCCCAGATCATGCCGGGCCGGTCGTTGATCGCCCGGCGCGCCGCCTCGACCGCGCCCCGGTAATCGCCGAGCAGGAAGCGACAGATGCCCAGACCGGCATGGGCGTTGAAGTGGATCGGATCTTCGGGGCTGAGCTCGATCGCGCGCTGGAAGCTGCGCGCCCCCTCGGCCGGCCGACCCGAATAGGCCTGCGCGTAACCGGCCCGCGTCCAGGCCCAGGCGAAATTCGGATCGAGCATCAGCGCCCGGTCGATGAAGGCGAGGGCGCGCGTCTGGTCGACACTCAGGATCGACAGGGTCGCGCCGATCGCGGTGAAGACAACCGCGTCGTTCGTCGCGAGCCGTGCCGCCTCGTCGGCGAGCGCGAGGGCGCGGGCCTTGTCGCGGACGATGTCGTTTGACCACAGATAGGTGACCTGCTGGCCGAGGCACCAGCCCAGCAGCGCCAGAGCGAGCGTGTTGGTCGGCTCCAGCGCGAGCGCCTGCTCAAGCGTCGCCATGGCCACGAGGTTGTCGTCGCGCCGATGCGCCCAGAAGCTCGGCATCGCACGCAGGATCAGGTCGCGCGCCTCCATCTCCTCGATCGACTTGCGCTTGGCGCGCTCGATCTCGGCGGCGCGGATCGCCGGCTGCACGGCGCCGACGACGCGCTGGGCGACGGCATCCTGGAGAGCGAAGACGTCTTCCGTCGTGCCGTCGATGCGCCCGGACCACACATGGGCGCCGGTCGTGGCGTCGATGAGCTGCACCGTGACGCGCAGGGTCTGCCCGCTCTTCCTGACACTGCCTTCGATGACGTAGCTCACGCCGAGTTCGTTGCCGAGCGTGCGGACATCGGTCGGGCGGTTGCGGAAGGCGTAGGCGGAGTTTCGCGCCACGACGAGGAACTCCCGCGTGCGCGACAGCGTCGCGGTGAGTTCCTCGACCGCGCCGTCGGCGGCCGGGAGCACGGTCGGATCGTCGGACATCGCGTCGAAAGGCAGGACGACGATCGAGGGCAGGCCGTCGGCCGCATGGCGCGGCGCTTCGACAGGCGTGGCGGCGGGCGGCAGGCGGACACCCTCCGGAGCCCAGACGAAAACTTCCATCGGCTGATCGAAGCTGCGCAAGCTGATCGGGTCGAGCCGGCGAAAATGCGTGACGGTCTCGCCGACGAGCTGCCACCGCACCGAATGGGTGATCAGGATGCCGCCGGGCGGCGCCTGTTCCTGCAGCCGCGCCGCGAAGGCGAGGGCGGTGCCGAAGCGATCGTCACCGGTGACGATGACGTCGGCGAGAACGATCGCCGCCCGGATGTTGATGATCCGGCGGCCGGGTTCAGCGTTGCGTGCCGCCATCATGCGCTGGAACCCCATGGTCCATTCGACCGCGTCGAGCACGCTCTCGAACTCGATGATGGCGCCGTCGCCCATGGTCTTGATGATCGTCGCGCCATAGCGGTGCAGCGAGCGCTTGGCGATGTCGTCATAGATCGCGCGCACGTCGTCGAGCGTGCCGATTTCGTCGGCCCGCAGCATCGCGGTATAGCCGGCGATATCGAGGGCGACGATCACCGTCAGCCTTCGCAGCGGCCGCTTCATCGCGTCGATCCGTCCCGCAGACCCATGACAAGGTTTTCGCGCGACCGCGAGTCTCGCGGTCGCCGAATACCATTGTACTAACACATCCAGTCGCGCCGTGGATCAATCCCGCGCGAGGTCGCCGAGGAGATTGGCCGCCACGGTCAGCTTGGCGAGCGTCATGCCGCCGGAGGCGATCTCGTCGACGCTGTGGCGGATCCGGTCGGCCTCGGGATGGGTCGCGAGCCAGTCGCTGATCGCGGCGGCGCCGGCCTTGCCGGTCTTGAGCATGTCGGCGACGAGCCGGCGCATCGCCGTCTCGATCTGGTCGAGCGATCGATCGATGGCGAGACGGTCGAAGGTGTCGGCGACCGGAATCGCGCGGGCGGGGGCGACGATCCGGTCGAGCCGCATCAGCGCTTCCGCCGCGAAATGGGTGATGGTCGCGTCCTTGATGGTGCGGCCGCTGCGCTCGGCGACGAGCACGATGTCCGGCGCCGCGACGAGCGACGGCAGATCGGCGAGGCGTCGCGCCCGGTCGGCGCGCATACCCTTGCCGGTGAGGGCATCGAACGCGGATTGTCGGCTCGCGGCGAGCGCGGGCGGCAGGGCACCGTCGAGGGCTTCCGTCACGCGGTCGATGCCGGCGCGATACCGCTCGACGGTCTTTTCCAGACCCTCGCGGCGGTCGACGTTGCGGATGAACCAGACGCTGCGCGAGAGCAAAAGGTCCTGAACCGCCCCATAGAGAGCGAGCTGCTCGGCGCCGTCGATCCTCGCATCGAGCCCGTCGATGGCGCCATGGATCTCGACCATCCGGAAGCTGTCACGCACGGCGGCGAAGGCCATGGCGACCGTCGCGACATCGGCGCCCGTCCGGTCGATCAGGCTCGTGACATAGGCCGGACCGCCCCGGTTGATCATCGAGTTGGCAAGCTGCGTCGCGATGATCTCGCGGCGCAGGCGATGGGTGTCGACGGCATCGGGGAAGCGCTCGGTCAGGGCCTTGGGGAAATAGCGGCCGAGTTCACGCGCGAGATAGGGGTCGTCCGGGATGTCGGTGAGGAGAAGGTTGTCGTAGAGCGTGATCTTGGCATAGGCGAGCAGCACGGCGAGTTCGGGGCGCGTCAGGCCGATGCCGCGGCGCTGACGCTCCAGAAGCGCGACGTCGTCGGGCAGGAACTCGACCGGGCGATCGAGCAGGCCCCGACCTTCCAGCACCTGCATCAACCGCATCAGCGCGCCCGTTTCCGGCGCGCCGCGGCGCTGGGTCAGCGACAGCGAGAGGGTCTGCAGATAGTTGTTGCGTAGCACGAGGGCCGCGACCTCGTCGGTCATGGCGACGAGGAGCGCGTTCCGGTCATCCTGCGGCAGGCGTCCGTCGCGCTCGGGCTTCGACAGGGCGATCTTGATGTTCACCTCGACGTCCGAGGTGTTCACGCCGGCGGAATTGTCGATCGCGTCGGTATTCAGGCGGACGCCCTTGAGGCCTGCCTCGACGCGCGCGCGCTGGGTCATGCCGAGATTGGCACCCTCGCCGATCACCTTGGCGCGCACATCCGCGCCCGTGATGCGGATCGGGTCATTGGCGCGGTCGCCGACCTGCTCGTCGGTCTCGCTCGTTGCGCGGACATAGGTGCCGATGCCGCCGAAGAAGAGGAGGTCGACCGGCGCCTTGAGGATCGCGCTCATCAGTTCGAACGGCGTCGCCTCGGCCTGATCGAGGCCGAGCATCGCCCTGACGGGAGCCGACAGCGGGATTGCCTTCATCGACCGCGAGAAGACGCCACCGCCCTCCGAGATCAGCGCCTTGTCATAGTCCTGCCAGGAGGAGCGCGGCAGGGCGAAGAGGCGCAGGCGTTCCGCATGGCTTGCTTCGGGGTCAGGATCGGGATCAAGGAAGATGTCGCGATGGTCGAAGGCCGCAAGAAGGCGTGTCTTCGTCGACAAGAGCATGCCATTGCCGAAGACGTCGCCGGACATGTCGCCGACGCCGACCGCGGAAAAGGGCGTCGTCTGGATGTCGGTTCCGATCTCGCGGAAATGGCGCTTCACCGCTTCCCAGGCACCGCGTGCCGTGATGCCCATCTTCTTGTGGTCATAGCCCTGGCTGCCGCCCGAGGCGAAGGCATCGCCGAGCCAGTGGCCTTTCTGGAGCGACAGGGCATTGGCGGTGTCGGAGAAGGTCGCCGTCCCCTTGTCGGCGGCGACGACGAGATAGGGATCATCACCGTCATGGCGCACGGTGTCGGCGGGCGGCGTGATGCCGGACCCCTCGAGATTGTCGGTGAGTTCGAGCAGCGTGCGCACGAAGATGCGATAGGCCTCGGTGCCCTCGGTGAGCCAGGCATCGCGCTGGCCGGGTGGCGGCAGGCGTTTCGGGACGAAGCCACCCTTGGCGCCGACCGGCACGATCACCGCGTTTTTGACCTGCTGCGCCTTGACGAGGCCCAGCACCTCGGTCCGGAAATCCTGCGGCCGGTCCGACCAGCGCAGGCCGCCGCGCGCCACCTTGCCGAAGCGCAGATGCACGCCCTCGACGCGGGGCGAATAGACGAAGATCTCGTAGAGCGGGCGCGGCGCCGGCATGCCGTCGACCTTCCGCGATTCGAACTTGAAGGCGATGGTCGGGCGCGGCTCGCCGTCGCTGCCGATCTGCCACAGGTTGGTGCGGACCGCCGCCTGAAGCAGGTTGAGGAAGCGGCGCAGGATCCGGTCCTCGTCGAGCGAGGTGACGGCCTTGAGCGCCGTCTCGACCTCCGCGACAAGCGCGGCCTCGCGCGCGGCGCGTTCGGTCGGCGTGACGACGAGGTGTGGGTCGAAACGGGTGCGGAACAGGGCAGCGAGGAGCCGCACGACCGGAATGTTCCGCTGCAGCGTCGTCCACATGTAGTCCTGGCTGAACGGGGCCCGGATCTGGCGCAGATAGAGCGACAGCGTGCGGATGGTCGCGACGTCGCGCCAGCCGAGATCGGTGCGCAGCACCAGGGCATTATACCCGTCGGACTCGGCCCGGCCCTGAAGCACCGCCATGATGGAGGCCTCGAGCCGACCATCGAGGTCGCTCGTCAGATCGACCCTCTGACCGTCGACCGCCTCGAGCGTCATGTCGTGCAGCCAGACCTGTTCAAGCGGCGGATTGCCCTGGGGCGAGACGCGGTAGGTGCGCTCGTTCACCACGCGGATCCCGTGGTTCTCGATGATCGGCACGCGGTAGGACAGCGGCAGCGGCGCGCCATGGGCGAAGACCTTCAGGCTGAGGCGCGTCTCCTCTTCGCCGGCCCGCCGGTAGATCTCGATCGCCACCGGGCGTTTCGCCGACAGCCGCTCGATGATGGCGATGTCGTCGAGCGCGACGACCGGCTCGAACGCCTCCTGATAGGCGCCGGTAAAGGCGTTGCCGTAGCGCTGGCCGAGCAGGCGGGCGCGCATGCCGTCCGTTCGGCCGATCAGCGCTGCCTTCAGCTTGTCCGCCCAGCTTTCGACGAGCTGGGCGATCGCTGCCTCGAGCGTCGCCCGGTCGATGTCCGGCGTCGCCCCGATCGAGCGCCCGATGATGAAGTGGACCCGCGCGAGCGGCCCTTCCGGATAGGACGGATAGGCCGCCGAGACCCGGCCGTTGTAGATCGTTGCCAGATACTGACCGATGCGGACGCGGGCTTCGGTGTCGTATTTGTCGCGCGGCACGAAGAGCAGCACGGACACGAAACGGTCGAAGCGGTCCGCCCGCGCGAGCACCCTGATGCGCGGGCGCTCATAGAGCATCAGGATCTCCATCACGAACCCGTAGAGGGTCTCGATGTCGACCTGGAACAGTTCGTCGCGCGGGTAGTTCTCGAGGATGTTGATCAGCGCCTTGCCGGAATGGCTGTCGGCCTCGAAACCCGCCCGCGCCAGCACCTGCGCCGTCTTGTGGCGGAGATAGGGGATCTGGCGCACGGAACGCGTATAGGCGGTCGAGGTGAAGAGCCCGACGATCCGCAACTCGCCCTCGAGGCGCCCGTCCGGCGAGTAGAGCTTGGCGCCGACATAATCCATGTGGACGCGCCGGTGAACGCGGCTCTTCACATTCGCCTTGGTGACGATCAGGACGGTCGGCTCGCGCATGAACTCACGGATTTCGGGCGTCATCGCGACGAGTTCGGCGCCGCGGCGCAGGATCATCACCGAGGGATCGCGCAGGATGCCGAGGCCCGAGCCGTCGACCAAGTCCGCCGTCGCCATGTCGTCGGAAGCGAAGCGATATTCGCGAATGCCGAGGAAGGTGAAGTTGTCGGCGACGAGCCATTGCAGGAGCTGGTTCGCCTCGGCGATCTCGTCGACCGGGAGGGGCGGCGGGTTCTTCTTGAAGGCCTCGACCGCCTGTTCGACCCGGCCGCGCATGGCGCGCCAGTCGACGACGGCGCTGCGCACGTCGTCCAGCGCCAGAGACAGGCTGCGAATGAGCTCCGCCCGCTCGGCGTCCGCGTCGATCCGGTCGATATGGATGTGGATGAGGCTTTCGCGCTCGCCCTTGGCGTGGTCGATCGCGCCGGGGCCACCATAGAAATGGGTCAGCCTGCCGTTCTCGTCGCGTTCGAGGGCGAGGATCGGATGGGCGACGAGCTTCGCCTCGAGGCCGCGCTCGGCGAGTTCGGCCATGGTCGAGTCGAACAGGAAAGGCATGTTGTCGTTGAGGATCTCGACGACCGTGATCTCGCGTCCGTCAGGAAGCTGCGGATTGAACACGCGCAGATCATGGCGGCCTTTCTCGCGATGGCCGATATGGGACCACGCCTCACCCGCGAGACTTGCGAGCGAGGCGGCGTCATTGAGCGCGAGATCCTCGAGCGAGGTCCTGCCATAGAGAAGCTCGACGAAATTCGCCGGTGCCGTTCCCGCAGGCAGAGCCCGGGCCGCGTCCCGGATCAGGCTGCTGCGCGCTTCGTCGTCCCGCCACGCCATGCGCCGTTCCCCCTCGCGCTGCCGTTGACCGGTTGCGTCCGGCCCTCCGGCGTCCATCGTTGCACGGCAAGCCTAACCGCTTCGCGACGAAACGCGAAATCCGGAGGCGGGGTGATCAAAACAAAGGCAGAGGCGTGTCAGGCGCCGCTCGGGCGCGGGCGAGGGCGCCAGTCCTTCGGCGCGAGCTCGAACCCACCGAAATGAAAGCCCGGCGCGACAGTGCAGCCGACGAGGGTCCAGGCGCCGAGGCTCGTCGCAGTCTGCCAGGCATGGGCGGGCACGACGATCTGGGGGCGCTGCCCCGCCGTCAGCGTGGGGCCAAGATGCACCGCCTTGGCGTCATTGCCGTTCTCGCTGATCGTCAGAACCAGCGGTGCGCCCGCATACCAGTGCCAGACCTCCGTCGCGTCGACGCGGTGCCATTCGGAGGTCTCTCCGGCATCGAGCAGATAGTAGATCGCGCTCGACCAGCCGCGCCCTTCCGGGCCGGCCGGGTCGCGAAACGTCTCGGCATAATGGCCGCCTTCGGGATGGGGCTTGAGGTCGAGAAGCCTGATCACCTCCCGGGCGGTCATCGTCTCCATCGGTGGTCTCCGCTCTCGATGGTCTATCGTGGCTGATGTCTCAACCCTTGAAGGTGTTCTTGCGCTCGCGCAGTTCGCCGAACACGGATGCGGGTGCGGCGCCCGCCATCCCGAGACGGGCCGCGATCCCCGGATCATCCGCGCGCAGAAACGGGTTGATCCGTTTTTCCTGCCCCAGACGCGAAGGGACGGTGAAGGCGCCCTTCTCGCGCAGCGCCACCACCTCGGCGGCGCGCGCCTTCAGTTCCTCGTTGTCGGGGTCGACGGCGAGCGAGAAGCGGGCGTTCGACAGCGTGTATTCATGGCCGCAATAGAGCATCGTCTCGTCCGGCAGGGCGCGCAGCTTGACGAGACCCTCCCACATCGGGCCGGGCGTCCCCTCGAACATGCGTCCGCAGCCGAGCGAGAAGAGCGCGTCGCCGGCAAAGAGCACGCCGGCAGTCTCGAACCAGTAGGCGATGTGCCCGACGGTGTGGCCGGGCGTGTCGATGATGCGGGCGCGCAGATCGCCGACGCTGACGACGTCACCCTCGACGACGGTCTCGTCGATGTCGGGAATGCGATGCGCATCGGCCCGCGCCGCGACGACACGCGCGCCCGTCGCGGCCTTCAGGGCCGGGATGCCGTCGACATGGTCGGCATGATGATGGGTCACGAGAATGTCGGTGAGCCGCCAGCCACGGCGCCGCAGTTCCGCCTCGACAGGCGCCGCATCGGGCACGTCGATCGATGCGGTGCGTCCGGTCGCCGGGTCATGGATCAGCGCGCCGAAATTGTCGGCAAGGCACGGAAAGAGCGCGGTCACGGCGGCCATGGGATAGTTCCTGCGGATCGATCTCGGTAGACTGGTCGCTTCTAGGCCATCGCGCCGGGCAGATCCATGGCGAAGGGAAATCGTCGCATGACAAGGCCGCAGCACAACGAGCAGTTCCAGCCGATCTCCGGCATGGAGGTTCCGCGTTTCGCGGCCCCGCCGACCTTCATGCGCCTGCCCTATGTGCCGATGGCGGATGCGCGCATGGACCATGTGCAGGTCGGGGTGGTCGGCATTCCGTGGGATGGCGGCACGACGAACCGTGCCGGCGCGCGCCACGGCCCGCGCCAGATGCGCGATCTGTCGAGCATGATCCGCCGCCTGCACCCTGTGTCGAAGATCGCGCCGTTCGAACTCGTCAACGTGGCCGATCTCGGGGACGTGTCGGTCAATCCCGCCGACCTCCACGACACGCTCGGCCGGATCGAGCGCCATTTTGCGGCGCTGCATGCGCGCGGCATCGCGCCGCTCGGCGTGGGTGGTGATCATCTGACGACGCTGCCGGTGCTGCGCGGCATCGCGAAGGATCGACCGGTCGGGTCGATCCATTTCGACAGTCACACCGATCTCAACGACAGCTATTTTGACGGCTGCAAGTACACGCATGGTACGCCGTTCCGCCGCGCCATCGAGGAAGGGCTGATCGATCCCAAGCGCATGGTGCAGGTCGGCATCCGTGGCACGATGTATGACGGCTCTGATTTCGACTACGCCAAGTCGGTCGGTGCCCGGCTGATCACGATCGACGAGTTTTTTGCCCGTGGCGTCGAGGACGTGATGGCCGAGGTGCGGACGATCGTCGGTGATCAGCCGACCTACGTCACCTTCGACATCGATTTCATCGATCCGGCCTACGCGCCGGGGACGGGCACGCCCGAAATCGGCGGGCCGACCAGCTATCAGGCGCAGCAATGCGTCCGGGCGCTGATGGGCGTCGACGTCGTCGGCTGCGACGTGGTCGAGGTCGCGCCGCCCTTCGACGTCTCGGGCGCCACTGCCTGGGTGGGGGCGTCGATCATGTTCGAACTTCTGTGCGTCATGGCGCCGGCTATCGCCAGGAAGCGCGGCTGACCAAAGATCCGTGTCATCCCGGGCGCGGCGCAGCGCGAAGCGGTGCGGCGCAGACCCGGGACCGTTGCCCGGATCGAGCACGTTGATGCGACATCATGATCCCCGGACGATCCCGGATCTGCCAAGCGGCACTTCGCGTCGCATGGAGTTCGGGATGACGAGCGGGCTGCGGCGCGTGGCATCGGGGGTCACGAGTGTTCTCGCCGCGAGTGTCGTTTTCGACACCGAATGACCCGATCAGAACTCCTTCATGTCGTCATCCCGGGCGCGGCGCAGCGCGAAGCGGTGCGGCGCAGACCCGGGACCTTTGCCCGGATCGGGCGCGTTGTGGCGACAGCATGAACCCGGACGATCCCGGATCTGCCAAGCGGCACTTCGCGCCGCATGGCGTCCGGGATGACGAGGACGAGAGGGCGGCGGCGCCTGCGTCGCTGCCAAAACCTTTGGCGCCGGGCGAGTGTGCGATCATCCATTCGCGAGAGATGGAAACCTCGCTTCGGCGGGACCTTCTGCTGCCACAAGGCGTGATCCGTCGTGCCCGGCGATGGTGACGGGCAGCAGGGTGCCCTGCGACGGGGGCGTGGTGAAGGCGACCGGCAGGAAGTGCTCCGTGCGCCCGAGACCGCCGCGTTCTACGAGCACATGGCGCGCCCGCCCTCTCTCCCGCTCAAGCGTCGTCGCGAGGAGCTGCGTCCCGAGCGCCCGCAGCCGCGACGCCCTTTCCTTCACCACCGGAGGTGCGACCGGCGGCATCCGGGCGGCGGGCGTTCCCGGTCGTGGCGAAAAGGGGAAGGCGTGGAGATGGGTCACGCCGATCTCCTCGAGCATGGACAGCGAGTTTGCGAACGCCACTTCGCTTTCTGTCGGAAAGCCGGCGATGATGTCGGCACCGAACACGATGTCGGGGCGAAGCCGGCGGGCCTCGGCGCAGAAGCCGAGCGCGTGGGCGCGCGTGTGGCGGCGCTTCATGCGCTTGAGGATCAGATCGTCGCCCGCCTGCAGCGACAGATGTAGATGGGGCATCAGCCGCTCCTCCTCCGCGATGGCACGCATCAGATCCGGATCGACCTCGATCGAATCGATCGAGGACAGGCGCAGGCGGGGGAGATCCGGAACCTCGGCGAGGATCCGTCGCACGAGCTGGCCAAGGCGCGGTTCGCCGGGAAGATCGGCGCCGTAGCTCGTCAGATCGACGCCAGTGAGAACGATCTCGCGATAGCCGCTCTCGGTGAGAGCGCGTGCCTGTGCGACGGCGTCCTCCATGGGCACCGATCGTGAGCGGCCACGGCCGAAGGGAATGATGCAGAAGGTGCAGCGATGGTCGCAGCCGTTCTGGATCTGCAGGAAGGCGCGCGTCCTCGTCTCGAAGCCCGAGAGGCGGGGAACAGAGGTCGCTCCCTCCGCCATGATGTCGCCCGTGAGGCGCCGCTCGCCACCCGCCCTGACAGTCGCCCAGGTCGTCGTCCTGAGCTTCTCGCCATTGCCGACGACATGGTCGATCTCGGGCATGGCGAGGAAGGCGTCGGGATCGACGGTCGCGGCACAGCCCGTCGCCACGATGCGCGCCGAAGGGTCCTCACGCTTCAGCCGGCGTATCGCCTGGCGCGCCTGCGCCACCGCCTCGCCCGTGACGGCACAGGTGTTGACGACGACGAGGTCGTTCGACGGCCCCGCTGCCTCGCGGATCGCCTGTGTTTCATGGATGTTGAGCCGGCAACCGAACGTGACAACGCGCATCGCGTCGCTCACGGCGTCCCGGCCGGCTTGCGGTGCTTGTTACGACCGAAATCGGGTTCGGCCGTCTCCTGGCCGAGGTCGATGATCGAGCGCCGCACCGCCCGGGTGCGGGTGAAGAGGTCGAACAGCTTGTCGCCCTCGCCCCAGCGGATCGCGCGCTGGAGATAGGCGAGATCCTCGGAGAAGCGGCCGAGCACTTCGAGCACCGCCTGCTTGTTGTTGAGGAAGACGTCGCGCCACATGGTAGGATCCGAGGCGGCGATGCGGGTGAAGTCGCGGAATCCGCCCGCTGAGAACTTGATCACCTCGGATTCGGTCACCTGTTCCAGATCGGCAGCGGTGCCGACGATGTTGTAGGCGATGAGGTGGGGAACGTGGCTGGTGATCGCGAGCACGAGGTCGTGATGTTCCGGCGTCATCACCTCGACCCGCGACCCGAGACCCTCCCAGAAGGCCCGCAGCGTCGCGATCGCCGCCTCGTCCGTCGTCGAGGACGGCGTGAAAATGCACCAGCGATTGTCGAAAAGCTCGGCAAAGCCTGCGTCCGGGCCGGAATTTTCCGTTCCGGCGACCGGGTGGGCCGGCACGAAATGGACGTCGGCCGCGAGGTGGGGCTGCATCTGGCGCACGATCGCGCCCTTCACCGATCCGACGTCGCTGACGATGGCGCCCGCCTTGAGCTTGGGGCCGATCTCGACCGCGACCGCGCCATAGGCGCCGGGCGGCACGCAGCAGATGACGCAATCGGCGTCGATCACTGCCTCGGCGGCCGTTTCCGCGACCAGATCGGCGATGCCGATCTCGGCGACGCGCGCGCGGACGGCGGCATTGCGGTCGGTCGCTATCAGCGTCGCGGCAAGTCCGTTTGCCCGCGCGCCGCGCAGGAGCGACGAGCCGATCAGGCCAACGCCGATGATGACCAGGCGGTTGAAAAGAGGTGCTTGCAGCCGGGGCATCAGGGCTCGGCCCGCATGAACTCGGTCAGCGCCGCCACCACCGCCTGGAGCGCTTCGCCGGGGCCGATGGTCAGGCGCAGCGCATTCGGCAGCCCATAGGCGTCGACGCGACGCAGGACCAGCCCGCGCTGGACGAGGAAGGCGTCGGCCTCGCGCGCCGTCCTGCCGGGGGTCGTGGGAAAATGCACCAGCACGAAATTGCCGACGGAGGGCGTGACCGTCAGTCCGAGGCGGGGCAGGGCGGCGTTCACATAGGCAAGCCACTGGTCGTTGTGCGCCAGCGTCGCCTGCAGATGGGCGCTGTCGTTGATTGCGGCGATGCCGGCGGCGATCGCCCCCGCATTGACGTTGAACGGACCCCGAATCCGGTTGATCGCGTCGATGATGGCTGCGGGACCGACCATCCAGCCGAGACGAAGGCCCGCGAGGCCATGGATCTTCGAGAAGGTCCGGGTCATCACGACATTTTCGGTGGTCGCCACGAGTTCGAAGCCGGCCTCGTAGTCGTTCGTGCGGACATATTCCGCATAGGCCGCGTCAAGCACCAGCAGCGTATCGCCACGCAGGCCCGCATGGAGGCGCTTGACCTCGTGGAAGGGGATGTAGGTGCCGGTCGGGTTGTTCGGGTTGGCGAGGAACACGACCTTGGTGCGCGGCGTGACGGCTGCCAGCAGAGCGTCGACATCCGTATGAAGGTCGCGCTCCCTAGCGACGACCGGCGTCGCGCCGGCGGCGAGGATGGCGATCTTGTACACGAGAAACCCGTGCTCGGTGTAAAGCCCCTCGTCGCCCGGCCCGAGATAGGCATTGGCGATGAGGGAGAGAAGCTCGTCCGAGCCGGCGCCGCAGACGATCCGGGACGCATCGAGGCCGTAGCGCGCCGCGATCGCCTCACGCAAGGCGAGTGCCGATCCGTCCGGATAGAGCTCGAGCCTGTCGCCGACCGCCGCGAAAGCTTCGCGCGCCGCCGGGCTCGGGCCGAGCGGCGTCTCGTTGGAGGACAGTTTCCAGACCTTCTTCGCACCGGGGGCTGCCGACTTGCCGGGCACATAGGCCTCGATCGACAGGACGCCGGGGCGGGGGACGGGATGAAGCGCTGTGGACATGGTTCGGTCAGTTCTGATGGTGGAAGGGCGCGGCGTGCGAGCCGACGCCGGTGACGTCGGCCGCGGCCGGCAGGATCTCCGCGAGGCCGTCGATCGTGCGGCCTTCGGTGAGCGCGACGAGAAGCGCCGCGCCGGCGCTCGCCTCGACGAGATAGCCCGCGCGCTGCAACACGTCCGTGAGCGCGAATTCGGGTTCGGGCAGGACAACCGAGACGAGGCGCACGTCGGTGACGGCCGCATCCTCGTCGACGGGGCGCGAGACGACATAGGTCGGCATGGCGGCGGGGTGGTCGGCACGCATGACGAAGGGCAGCCGCGCGATGATCTTGGGCGCGGTCGGTCCCTCCAGTGCCCGCCACCAGGCGCCCGGGGCGATGGTCGGCACGAGGCCGAGATCGCCGTGGGAGGCTGCGACGGCGCCGATCACGTCGCCGGCATCGTCATGGGTTTCGTAGGGGACCACGAAGCCGAAATGGAACCGCGCGACGTCGCGCATCGCCGCAGAGCCGAGCGAGGTGTCGCCGTGGACCGTATAGGGCGCCTGCACATGGGTGAAGGTCGCAATGATGACGCGCCAGATCGACTCCACGATGTCGACCGGCAGAAGCCCGCGATGACGACCCACGATCGCGCGCATCATGGCAGCCTCGCGGCCGGGTCGGAAGGCCGAGCCGCCATCCTGTCCGCGCTTGACCGCGATCAGTCGGTCGATGATCTCGCCGCGCTGCATCAAGAGGTCGTGCATGGCCCCGTCGATGCGATCGATCTCGCGCCGCAGGTCGGCAAGTGTGAGGGATTTGTCCATGGCCGCGCTTCCCGCTCCGCTGCCTTCCATACGAGGCCGGCGCGCGCTTGGGAAGCTTTACGCGACGAATTCGGGAGGTATCAGTCGCGCAGGCGGGGTTGTTCGCCGTCGGCGTCGAGCCATTTCGGCTTGGTGCCGACGGAGGCGACCTGGCCCATGCCGCAGAAATCACGCCGACGCTCGGCTTCCGCGAAGTGCCGGCGCAGGGCCGTATCGCTTCCGGCGGCGATGAGATCGAGGCGATCGAGCGTACAGGCGAGCGTCCGCCGATCGGCGACCTTGCCTGCGGGTGGACAGAAGACGCCAGCGAAGCTTGCCTGAACCGCTGGTTCGAACAGGTCGAAGGCGAGGCACGCACGGTCAGCGAGCGCGATTTCCGCGGTTGGAACAGCGCCGAACTTGGTGGTCATCGCGGCTGATGGTCCGGGTTCGCCCGGTTCGACGCCGGAAAGGGTATGGACCGTCGATCTGAACCCTGCGGCGCCCGTCGCCTCTCGATGAATCGAGACGGCGAGATAGGTCGACGAACCGTCGAGACTGCCCCGGATGATCGTGTCGCGGCGTCCACGCGCGCCTTCAAGGCGCTCGGCCCGGTCCTGCCGCTCCAATCCGTCGAACTGTGGCAAGGGCAGTGCGAAAACTTCGATCGGTCGCTCGATCTTCACCCAATAGGGTTCGGGTGTCGGGAGCGCGGTCGGCTGAAGAAGCACGCTCGTGTCGATCTTCGTGCTCGCGAACAGGCCGACAAGCCCGATCAGCGTGATCATGGACAGCACGGACGGCGCCGGAGCGCCTCGTGCGGCCTTCCGCGATCGACCGAGACCGACCATGCATCCACTCCTTCCGGAACGACAATCGTCGCCTGAAAGGAAGCCGGTCGCGGCTTTCAAACGGGTTAGGCGGGAGGGTTAACCCGCCTTAGCCTTAAGGCCTTCTGATCACGGTTCGCTGGCCGCGAGCCGCCGCTCCGCCCGTCGCCTGGAGACTTCATAGGCGATCGCACCGATGACGGTGATCACGATCAGGATCAACGCGAGGGCATTGATCGTCGGCGTGATGCCGGACCGCACCTTCGAGCCGACATAGACGGTCAGCGTGTCCGACGACCCGCGCGTGAACAGCGTGATGTTGAAGTTCTCGACCGACTGGAAGAAGGCGATCACCGCGCCGGCGATCAGGGCCGGATAGAGATGCGGCAGAAGGATGCGCCGCAGCACCTGCGGGTGGCTCGCGCCGAGATCGAGCGCGGCCTCCTCGAGGCCGGCGTCGAAGCTCTGGAGGCGCGCCAGCACGAGCAGCATCACATAGGCGGAGATGAAGCTCGCCTGACCCAGAACCGACAGGTGGAGACCGGCGCCGACGCCGACATAGTTCCACATCAGCAATGTCGAGATGCCGATGACGATGCCGGGCGTCAGGATCGGCGCGACCATCAGGCCGTAGAGGAACGACCGAGCCTTCGACTGCACACTGTTGATCAGCAGCGCCGCCGCCGTCCCGATCGGCACCGACACCGCGACAACCGCGAGGGCGACGAGGACGGTGTTGAGCGAGGCCGTCCACATCCGCTCGTCGTTCCACAGGTCGACGAACCAGCGATCGGTCAGGCCGCGCCAGGGATAGACCGAGGGGAAGCGCGAGTCGTTGAGGGCCGCGCCGCCCATGATGACGAGCGGCGCGAAGAGATAGAGGAAGAAAATGAAGACGTAGAGCTTCAGGATGAACCGGCCGACCGTGTTCTCACGCATGGTCGCCCCCTACTTCGCGATGTCGGCGAGACGCACCCGGAAGAGGCGCATCATCAGGAGGACGAAACTCGTGCACAGGAGCAGGAGAAGGAAGGCATAGGCCGACCCCGTGTGCCAGTCCTGGCCCTCGAAGAACCATTGCTGGATGATCTCGGTGAACCAGCGCGAGCCGGGCGAGGCGAGGAGGCTCGGCACCACGAGGGAACCGGCGCAGAGCATGAAGACCATGACGCAGCCCGACGCGATCCCGGGCCGCGCATGCGGCAGGACGACCCGCCAGTGGATGCGCCAGGTGCTCGCGCCGAGATCCTCCGCCGCCTCGACCTGGTTGGTGTCGAGCGACTGCACCGCCGTATAGATCGGCAGGAGCATGAAGAGCACATAGGCATAGACGAGGCCGACCATCACGCCATCGAAGCCCGAGATCCAGCGCACCGGCTTGTCGAGGATGCCGATCCCGACGAGGAGCGCATTCAGCGGTCCCTGAAAGGTCAGGATGATGAACCAGGCGAAAGAGCGCAGGATCTCCGAGACCCAGAGCGGAATGAGCAGCAAAAGGAACAGGGTCGGCGCGTCGCTCGGTCGGGCCACCTTCGCGATGTAATAGGCGAGGGGATAGCTGAGGAGCAGGCACAGCGCGGTCACGATCGCACTGTAGACGACGGTCAGGATGAAGATGTTGAAGTGGATCGGGTTGGTGAAGAACGTGATGTAGTTCGACACCGTGTACACGTCGCGCGGTCCGCCCAGTTCCGCCTGCGGCAGATAGAGGCGGAACGAGAACTCGAACATGATCAGATAAGGGGCGATCACGAGAATCACGAGCCAGAAGGCCGTCAGCCCCGCCATGCTCCAGGCGAGGGTCGCGCCATAGCGGCGGATCATTTCCTGCATCGGACCGCTCCCCCGCTCAGGATTGCCGCCGCGGAGCCGCGTCGTTCAGGATGACCGCGTGCTCCGGCGCAAAGCTCAGGAAACGCGCGGCACCGGTCTCGGGCAGCGTCGCGGAGGGATCGTTCTGCATCTGCACCATGTGGTGCCCGCCCTTGGCGTCGCTCGCATGGACGTTGATGAAATTGCCCTCGAAGGCGACGTCGCCGATCGTGACCGGCACGGTGTTGCCGCCGGAGGGGCTCGTGGCAATGGTCGAATGGTCGGGACGGACATAGAGCTTGGCCGTCGATCCGAGCGAAACGCCTGGTCCGACGCGGGCGCCGAACTCGCCGAACTCGGTGGTGAAGCGGCAGGACGCGCCGTCGACGGCCGTCACCTTTCCGGCAAAGACGTTGTTCTCGCCGACGAAGGAAGCCACGAAGCCGTTTTCCGGATGGTTGTAGATCTCCATCGGTGTCGCGACCTGCTGCAGGACGCCATGGCTCATGATCCCGACGCGATCCGACATGGCGAGCGCTTCGCCCTGGTCGTGCGTGATGTAGATGAAGGTGACGTTCGTGCGCTTCTGGATGGCGCGCAACTCTGACCGCATGTGCTGGCGCAGCTTCAGGTCGAGCGCGGAAAGAGGCTCGTCGAGCAGCATCACCTTCGGCTCGACGGCAAGCGCGCGGGCGATCGCGACGCGCTGCTTCTGGCCACCGGAGAGTTGGGCGATCATCTTGTCGCCGGCGCCGGGCAGGTCGACGAGGCGCAGTAGCTCCTCCGCCCGCGCGCGCCGCTTCGTCTTGTCGACGCCGCGAACCTCAAGCCCGAATGCGATGTTCTCCCACACGGGCATCAGCGGAAACAGAGCAAGGTTCTGGAAGATCAGGGCGGTCGGCCGCTTGTTCGGGCCGATCCCGCGCATGTCGGCAGAATCGATGAGAACCCGGCCCTGTGTCGGCGAGATGAAGCCTGAGATCATCCGCAGGATGGTCGTCTTGCCGCAGCCTGACGGCCCGAGGAAGGAAAAGAACTCGCCACCCTTGATCGTGACGTTGACGTTATCGACGGCTCGGAACGATCCGAAATCCATCGAGACGTTGTCGAGCTGAACGTCCTGGCTCATCGGCCCCCAACATGCCTCACGTCCCTGCCGCTCTTGCGGTCACGGACACCCCTGATCGATTTTTCTTGCTTGATGCGAGAACCGCCGGGCCACGGCCCGGCGGTTCCCAGATGCCCGGCCTTACGCGGCCTGGAACTTGTCGGCGTACTCGTTGCGGAGCTTGAGGTACCAGCTCTCCTGAACCGGCCACCACCACAGCTTCGAGAGCGCGTCGCCCGGATAGGCCGCCTTGTAGAAGGCGGTCACGGCCGGATCCATCTTCTCGAGAGCGCCGTTGGCGGTCGGGTTCGCCGCGAAGGCGGTAGCATTGAGAGCGCCGCCGTCGGCCGAACCGACATAGTTCGCGAAGGCATGCGCCTGCTCGACGTTCTTGGCGTTCTTGTGGAGCATGTAGCCCTGAAGCCAGGCGAAGGCGCCTTCCTTTGGGGCAAGGTAGGAGATCGGCTGGCCGGCCTTCTGCAGGTTGAAGCCGGTCGAATCCCAGCAATGGCCGAGCGTGCAGCCATTGGTGAGGAAGGCGGCCTGCGCCTCGTTCTCACCCTTCCAGAACTGGACGATGTTCTTCTTCGACTTGATCGCTTCGGCGAGGATCACGTCCCAGTTCGCCTTCATCTTGGCCTCGTCCTTGTACGAGTCCATGAAGGGATGCGGCAGCTTGCCGCCGAGGCTGTCGAGGTAACGGCCCATCGCCGCGAGCGCGGAGTGCGGACGCACCGTGACCTTGCCCTCGAACTTCGGGTCGAACAGGTCGCCGAGGCTCGCCGTGCCATACACGAGCGGGTTTTCCTGGGTGTTGAAGACGAGAGCTTCCGTGCCCCAGACCGAGGGGAGGAAGTAGCGCTTGCCGTCGACCTTCGCCGTCTCGCCGTTGGCGCCGGTCACGAGATCCTGGAGGAAGCCGTCGAGCTTGATCTTCGACTCATCCCACGGCTGCACGATACCGTCGGTGGCATAGGCGCTGACGCGGTCGATGGTCGGTTCCATCACGTCCACGGCGCCGGTCTGAATGGCGAGCTTGCCCTGAGCGAAAATCGACTCGTTGTCGGGCTGTTCGATGAAGTTCATCTTGATGCCCGTCGAGGCCGTGAAGCCCTCGAAGAACTTCTTGAAGTCGTAACCGGCCCAACCCATGAAGTTCAGCTCGCCAGACGACGAGAAAGCGTTCTCGACGATCAGCGGCGAAGCGACGAGACCGAGACCGGTCGCGGCCGACGCCTTAAGGAACGAACGGCGGCTCCAGCCGTTCTTTGCTGTCCAATACATAACGCTCATGCGTACGTCTCCCTGTTAGGTCCGAGGCTCGACCGCCTCACTGCGCGGCGGCCGAATTTGCTGGTTATCGTTCGAATATTCCGAACGTGTGACATTGTTGAAAGGCAAGGACCGGCCAGCCGGCAGTGAACCCAGAACCGGGGCTGAGACTGGCACGGAGCGCGGATTATGACAACGGTAATGAACCGTTGAGATTGAGTGACAGCGCCACCTTTTTGGATCAAAACGACGCCTGCCCAACAATGCGACGGGTTGCATGCGGCGCGGGCGTTTCGCCGCGGCGCTAGGATCGCGTGATCACCACCTTGCCCGGGTTGAGAAGGGCCTCGGGATCGAGCGCCTGCTTGAGCGTGGCGATCAGTCGCTTCTTTCCTTCGTCGGCAAAGCGGTTCAGCGCGGGCACCTTGTCGCCGCCGATCCCGTGCTCCGCGGCGAAGGCGCCGCCGAGTGCGGACAACCCGTCATAGAGCGCGGCCTCGATCGCCTTGATCGGGGCCACGTCGTAGGCATGGTCGCGGACGACGACGACGTGCAGGTTGCCGTCGGCGAGATGGCCGATGAAGTCGAGGCGCAGCGCCGGGTCGATCGCTGCGAGCCGCGCGCGCACGCCGGGCAGCCAGGCATCGATGCGCGCTGGCGGCACGGAGATGTCCTCCCACAAGGCGAAGCCCAGACCGCGCGCCATGGCGTCGGAGGCCTCGCGGATCAGCCAGATCGCGTTGCGCTGGCGAAGCGTCTCCGCCACGACCCCATCCGCGATCGCGATCGTCTCGCCGAGGTCGGAAAGACCGGCGAGAAGCGCATCGCGCGCTGCCTCCTGCGTCGCCGCCGACAGTTCGATGATGAGATGGACGGGGGATCCGAGATGCAGCGCCTCCGGCGACAGGCCATGGGCGATCGCCGATGCCGTCGCGTACCCGCCGCTCATCACCTCGGCCGCGTGCAGGCTCGCGCCATCGATCCGGCGAAAATGGTCGACCACGGCGACCCCGCTGGTGATGTCGGGCAGGCCGATCAGGGCGGTGGCGCGCGGACCTGGAAGCGGCTCGAGCCGCAGCGCGGCGCGCGTCACGATCCCGAGCGTGCCCTCCGTGCCGATGAAGAGCTGCTTCACGTCGTAGCCGGTCGTGTTCTTCATCACCTCGCCAAGGTCGCGCATGATCGTGCCGTCGGCAAGAACCGCCTCGATGCCGAGCACGCGATGGCGCATCACGCCGTTGCGGAAGGCGCGCATGCCGCCGGCATTGGTCGAGATCATGCCGCCGATCGTGGCGCTGTCGCGGGCGGCCGTATCGATGCCGGGGTCGAGCCCGACGGCTGCCGCGGCGTGCTGAAGGGAAGCGAGCGTCACGCCCGCCTCGACGATGGCGATCCCGCCATCGACGTCGAGGCGCTCGATCGCCGCCATGCGCTGCAGCGACAGGACGATCTCGCCCGGCCGCGAGACGCCGCCGCCGACGAGGCCTGTCCGTCCGCCATGGGGGACGACGGCAACCTTGTGCGTGCTGCACCAGGAAAGGAGCCTCGCGACCTCGGCCGTCGAGGCCGGCAGGACGACGAGACCCGCGCCGAGATTGTCGGGGTGCCAGCCGGGATCCATCGCCGCAACCGCTTCGCCCGCGCGCACCGCCTCGCGCCCGAGGAGATCGACCAGGGCCGCCTCGATCGCGTCCCGGTTCATACGGGACCGATGGTCGTTGAATGCCGGCGTTTCGTACCCATTTCCTGTCCGTTCTTGAGGGAGTGCAGGATGATCATCACCACGACGTCGACGATCGAGGGACGCCGCGTCAAGTCCTACCATGGCATCGTGACCGGCGAGGCCATTCTCGGCGCCAATCTTTTTCGAGATTTCTTCGCGTCGATCCGCGACATCGTGGGCGGCCGCGCCGGATCCTATGAGAAGGTGCTGCGCGACGGCCGGGACACGGCGATCCACGACATGATGGAGGAAGCGCGCCGGTTGGGCGCCAACGCCATCATCGGCGTCGATCTCGACTATGAGACGGTCGGGTCTTCGGACTCGATGCTGATGGTGTCGGTGTCCGGGACGGCCGTCACGGTCGAGTGACGGGCCTCACGGCAGGTGGAACATCTCGATCATCGGAACAGCGACCGGTGATCCATCCGGGTTCGTCTCCATGATGTCGCCCATGAACGCCCACCAGCGCTTCATCACGGGGTGAAGCGGCAGCGCCTCCATCCCGTGATCGGCACGGCGCTCGAGATAGCCGAACAGGATGTTCGTCGCGGGATCGAGGTGGATCGAGTAATTGGCGATTCCGGCTTCGCGCAGCAGCGCTGCGAGTTCGGGCCAGAGCGCATCGTGACGGCGGCGATATTCGTCCGCCTTGCCCGGGTGAAGCCGCATGGTGAAAGCGAAGCGCTCGCTCATAGACGTCGTCCGAGTAGGCGGCCCGCCACGATCGGCGCCGCGATGGTCACGATCAGGAGGAAGCCCAGGAGCACGTTGATGACAATGCCGGGGACGTTCATCAGCGACAGCCCGAAGGTCGCGAGGCCGAGCACGAAGACCGACAGCACGACGCCGAGGATCGATCCGACGCCACCGGCGATCGAGACGCCGCCAAGGATCACCATGGTGATGACGTCGAGTTCCCAGCCGAGCCCGATGTTCGGTCGCATCACACCGATGCGGGCGGTGAGGAGGACGGCGGCAAGCCCGGACAAGAGCCCCGACAGCGAAAACAGCACGAAACGGATGCGATCGACCCGGATGCCGGAAAAGCGCGCCGCGATGGGGTTCGAGCCGATCGCGAACAGCTTTCGGCCCGTCTGCGTGAAATGCAGGTAGATGCCGAAGGCGAGCGCGAGAAGCAGGAAGATCAGGAACGAGAGCGGCGTCGGCGGCATCGCGAAGAAATAGGTCTGCTGCAGGTCGAGAAAGCCCTGCGGATACTTCGTGAGCGCCTGGTCGCCGAGCGAGACCTGGGCGATGCCGCGAAAGAGCGACATGGTGCCGATCGTGATGACGATCGAGGGCACGCCGGTCAGGGTGACGAGCGCGCCATTGAAGACGCCGCAGGCGAGGCCGATGGCGATGCCGGTGAGGATCAGGACCGGCGGCCCGAAGCCGGCCGCCGCCGCGGTTCCGACGCCAAGCGCCGCGAGCGCAACGATCGCCGCGACCGACAGGTCGATCTCCCGCACCAGGATCAGCAGCGCCATGGGCAGCGCGATGATCGCCTTCTCCGAGAAATTGTAGGTCGCGTCGGCGAGATTGTAGAGATCGAGGAAGTAAGGCGAGATCGACGTGTTGATGATGATCACCGCCGCGAGCAGGATCACCAGGATCGTCTCCCAGCGCAGCAGGAAATCGCTCAGGCGCCAGGGTGGCCGATCGGCGACCTGGTAGCGGGACGGGGCAGCGCTCTCGCTCATTGACGGGCCTTCGCGGCTTCGCGCCGCGCCTCGGGCAGGATGAGTTTGTCGGGCCTCGCCTCGGCGCGGGCATTGATGATCACGGCGGCGAGGATGACGGTGCCGGAAATCGCCATCTGCCAGAAGGGCGAGACCTGCATCGTCGGCAGCGCGTTGACGATGACGCCGATGAAGAGTGCGCCGAGCAGCGTTCCGGAGACCGAGCCCACGCCGCCGCCGATCGAAACCCCGCCGATGACGCAGGCGGCGATGACGGTGAGTTCGAAGCCGACCGCGATCTCGGAATAGGCGACGCCATAGCGCGCCACCCAGAGATAGCCGGCGAGGCCCGCGACCGTACCGGAGATCGCATAGACGAGGAGTTCCGAGCGCTGGCGGTCGATGCCGCAATAGCGCGCCGCGATCGGGTTGCCGCCGACCGCGAACAGGCCTCGGCCGGTCCGGGTCATGTTGAGAAACACCCAGATCAGCACCGCGATCAACGCCGCGAGCCAGAAGACGCTCGACAGGCCGAGGAACTGGATTTTTGGGAAGCCGGCGAAGGTCGCGCTCATCTCGCTCGCGTTCACCTGGTCGCCGCCGGCGATCACCACGATCATCCCGCGATAGATCGCGAGCGTACCGAGCGTGACGACAATCGGCGGGATGCCGAGATAGGCGATGAGCCCGCCATTGAAGAGGCCGAGCAGCGCGCCGACAGCGAGTGCGCTGGCGATGTAGATCAGAGCCGGAAGGTCCGGATAGGCCTGGTTGAGCATGCCGACCAGCATTCCGGTCAAAGCGAGATTGGCGGCGACCGACAGGTCGATGCCGCGGGTGAGGATCACCACCATCTGCGCCAGCGCCATCATGAACAGGAAGGCGGTGTCGTTGAGGACGCCGAGGAGACTGTCGCCCGCGACGAAGGCGGGGGCATAGACGCCGATCCCGGCGATCATGATGCCGATCAGGACGGCGAGAACGAGTTCGCGGTAGCGCAGAAACAGGCTCATGCCGCCTCGCGGGATGGTTTGGGCTGTGCCGTGCCTGGGCCGAGGAGGAACCAGAGCACCGTCACGACGATCAGCGCGCCGCCGATGAAGGTCGTCGCCGGCGGGATCTCGGACAGGATCAAATAGCTCCAGAAGGGCGCCAGCGCGACTTCCGTCACGCCGAGAAGACCCGCCTCCGTCGTCGAGATCAGGCGGGCGCCAGCCATGAAGCAGACATAGGCGATGCCGCTCGTCATCACGCCGAACAGCGTCAGCCAGAGGAAATCCTGCCCGGTGAGGCTCATCGGGGAAGCGAGTGGCGCGCAGGCGATGGCGCAGGCAAGACAGCTGAGCAGCGTGACGGCGGTCGCATCCGCCTCGGGCGCGCGGGCCAGCGCGATCGCCGCGTAGATGAAGGTGATGGTCATGGCGAGGGCGAGAAGATCGCCGAGATAGCTCGCCGCCGCGAGGCCGCCCGCCACGACGATGATCACGCCGATCACCGCGACGCTGCTCGCCAGGATCGTCCGCGTGCCCGGCACCGTCCGGTAGAGGAGCCACAGCATCGCCGCCGACCAGAAGGGGGCGGTGGCGTAGATGACGATCACGTTGGCGACCGAAGTGTGGAAGAAGGCGCCGACGAGAAGCACCATCGACACGGCGCCGACGAGGATCGAGGCCGGCGCCGCCCGCGCCGAGCGGATCAGCACGGAACCCGCTTCGCCGCGATGCTGGATCAGCAGCACGATGACGAGAAAGGCCGCCGCGGCAAGGGCGCGGAACAGGGTCGCCGTCCAGGCGTCGACGGTGACGAGCTTGGCGAAGATGCCGCCGAAGCTCCAGGCGATCGCCGAAGCGAGCACGAGCATCGTGCCGAGACGCCGCCGGGCGAGTTGATCGACGGTCGTCGCCGTCATGCCGCGGCCTCGGTCGATGCGCCGGTCGCCGCCGCCACGATCCGTTCCGCGCTCCAGCGGCCGCGCTCGAACCGGTCGACGACGCGGCCCTCATGCATCACGATGATCCGGTCGGCGAGGCCCATCACTTCCGGCAGTTCCGACGAGATCAGGATGACGGCAAGCCCTTCCTCGGCCAGTTCGCCGATGAAGTCGTGCACCGCGGCCTTGGAGCCGACGTCGATACCCTTCGTCGGCTCGTCGAGAATGATGATTTTCGGCTTGGTCGCGAGCCATTTGGCGATGACGACCTTCTGCTGGTTGCCGCCAGACAATTCGCCGAGCCGCTGTTCCCAGTTCGAGGCCTTCACAGACAGCCGGCGGCCGAGGGCGCGGGTGGCGTCGAGTTCCGAGCGCAGCGACAGGAACCCGTTGCGCACATGGGTGAAGAGCGAGGCGAGCGTCGTGTTCTCGCGGATCCCGAGCGGCAGCACGGCGCCCTGGTGCTGGCGGTCTTCCGGCACATAGGCGATGCCGGCAGCAATCGCATCGCCCGGTTCGCGGATCTCGACCTCACGCCCCATCAGCCTGACGCTGCCGCGGCTCGGTCGGCTTATGCCGAACAGGGCCTGCATGGCCTCGGACCGCCCGGCGCCCACAAGGCCGTAGAGCCCCAGAATCTCGCCGCGCCTCAGGGTGAAGCCGACATCGCTGAATTCCGTCGCGTTCGACAGGCCCTCGACCTCGAGCACGACGTCACCGATCGCGATGTCGCGCTTGGGAAACACCTGGTCGATCGGCCGGCCGACCATCATGCGCACGAGGTCCGGCTCACGCACGGAGGAGATGGCGCCCTCGCCGACCTTCTCGCCATCGCGCAGGCAGACATAGCGATCCGCGACGCGGAAAATCTCGTCGAACTTGTGCGAGATGAAGATGATCGAGCGTCCCTCGGCCTTGAGCTGGGCGACAAGGCGGAAAAGCTCGTCGATCTCATGCCGCGACAGCGCCGCCGTCGGCTCGTCCATGATGATGACGCCGGCCTCGTGGCTGAGCGCGCGGGCGATCTCGACCATGTGCTTTTGGGCGACCGACAATTGCTTGACCGGCGTTTCGGGCAGGAAATCGGCCTCGATGCGCTTGAGGAGCGCGGCCGCGCGGCTCGCCATCGCGCGCCAGTCGATCAGGCCGCCCGCACCGCCCGGCATGTGCCCCATGAAGATGTTCTCGGCGACGCTCAATTCGTCGAACATCACCGTTTCTTGATGGATCGCCGAGATGCCTGCCGCCCACGCATCGCGCGGCGAGGCGAAACGGCGGGTCTCGCCGCGCACCGACACACTGCCGGTGTCCGGCGTGTAGATGCCGGTCAGGATCTTGACGATGGTCGACTTGCCGGCCCCGTTCTCGCCGATGAGCGCCGTCACTTCGCCCGGATTGAGCGAGAGCGACACGTCGTTCAGCGCCCGGACACCCGGAAAGCTCTTCGAGACACCGGTCAGGGCGAGGATCGGCGCCGGTGATGGCGAAGCGTCCATGGTGGGGCGGGTCCCGGCGGATGGAGATCGTCACAAAGCCCGGCGAGACCCGTGAGGATCCCGCCGGGTGGTTGGCGATGGGGGTGGACGACTTGGCGCACACCCGTTCCGGTCAGAAGACCTCGTTTGATCGATCGTTCCGGAACGAACGTTCTCAGAAGATTTTCGCGAATTCCTCGACGTTCGTCTTGTTGAACTCGAAGGGTTCGCCCATGGCGGCCTCGCCGTCGTCGCCGACCTTGGTCTCACCCTTCTTGCCCATGCTGACCGTCGCGCCCGGGCCGGCTTCGGCGCCGTTCAGGATGTTGATCATGATCATGGTGGAGGAATAGCCATACTCGACCGGGTTCCAGATCGCGAAGGAGTCGCAGGCGCCCTGCAGCACGAAGTCCTTCATCTCGGAGGGGAGGCCGAGGCCGGTGATGTAGACCTTGCCGATGAGGCCGCCGTCGACGATCGCCTTGGCGCCGGCGCGGATGCCGATCGTGGTCGGCGAGATCACGCCCTTGAGGTTCGGGTAGGCCTTCACGAGAGCCTGCATCTCGCGATAGCTCTTGTCGTCCTGGTCATCGCCATAGACGGTCGCGACGAGCGGCATCTTGGCGTATTCCGGCTTCTTCCACTCCTCCTTCATCGCCTCGATCCAGGAATTCTGGTTCGTCATGGTGGAGGCGGCGGAAAGGATCGCGACTTCGCCCTCGCCCTTCAGCGTCTTGGCGATCATCTGCACCTGCTTGGCGCCGATCAGCGGCGTCGAGGAGGCGTTGAGGTGCATGATGCGGCCGTCCTTGGCGATGGCCGAGTCGAAGGAGATCACCTTGATGCCGCGTTGCGCCGCCTTCTTGCCGATTGGCACGAGCGCGTTGGCGTCGTTCGACGACACGATGATGCCATCGACCTTCTGGGCGATCAACGCGTCGATCACGGCGATCTGGTCTTCCGCCGTCGCCTTGGTCGGCGCGGTGTAGATGATCTCGAATCCGCCGACTTCCTTGGCGGCTTCCCGCGCGCCGTTGGCGCAGGCGTCGAAATAGGAATTGCCAAGGTTCTTCACGACCATGGCGATCCGCTTGTCGGCGGCGCGCGCACGGGTGACGAAGGGCATCGGCAGCGCGACGCCGACGGCGCCGGCCGCGGCGAGCTTCAGGATCTGACGGCGATCGGTCTTGATGACGTCTTTCGACATGGGCAGTTTCCTCCATCGGTTTTTGTGGCCGCGCGGAGCCCGTCGACGCGGCATATGCGGACGTTAGGCGCGGCCCGGCAGGTGGTCAATCAGGTTTGGGCCATTGTCGGACAAACTGGAGGGAGCCACAGGTCGAAACCCTCTTTTGGCGGCGGGGCTTCCACAGTCAGGCGCGAAGAATGCATCGGTGCGTGGTCTCGCCGCCTCCGCGACGACCGGGGTCGAACCTTCGGCGGTGAATGGTACTGGACACCTCAATTCACATCCACATACTGGCCGATGTGTCGTTGAAGTGGTTCCCACTGTTCGACAAGTCCGTGTGAGAGTTCATTCGATGCGTCGCTTCCTGCGATTTCTTGTCGGGCTTTGCGTCATTTTGGCCATGATCCCTTTGGGCTTGGGTCTGGTGTTGCTGGACGATAAGCCGAATGTCGAAGCAATGCTGCCTCCCAAACCTGAGGACGTGCGCTTTACGCGTGCGTTCGTTCAGAAGGTTCGCCAAGCGACCGATGCGACAGAACCCGGTGCCGACGTGATCTCGCTGCCGGTGGACGAACTACGCGGGATGATGCGGTTGGGCACCCGCTTTCTGCCGAGCTTGCGTGCCGATGCGATTATCGAAGGAGATGTGGTCAGCGGTTCTGCCTCGCTCCCTGTGCCGTGGCTTACCGGTACGAAGTGGCTGAATGTGAGAGCAAGTGTCCCAGCTTTTGAGGGGCGTGTTTCGCTTCGTTCAGCGGCGATCGGCCCGTTCGACCTCCCGCCTGATCTGGCGCTTGCGGCCGGACAGTTCGCGGCCAATCTGATCTTGGGGAACAACGCAGGAGATACAATACTTCGGAGTGCCACAAGTCTTCGTATTGATAATCAAACGATGATATTCACGCTTCGATTGAACAAAGATGGTCGTGGGAACGTAATACAGAGTGTTTTTCGCTCTTTGCGTGACGGCGAAATGCCGAGTACAAGTGAAATTGATGCGTATTATGTGAAATTGCGAACCGCGATGGATAATGGGGAGCTTCCGACAGAAGGCAGTTATCTGCCGTACATCATCTTCACTCTGAAGGCTGCGATGGAGGAAACGTCACCAGAGAAATTGCCGAATGCCTATACCGCTGCATTTTTTGCCTTAACAAAAACGTGCGGCGCTAAAGATTTTACGCTCATTGTTGGAAGACTTGCGGGCGACGCGCTCAACACTTTTGGCGAATGGAAGACAAATTGTGATGCGATGACATTGGCAGGAAGAATTGATACCCGGCGGCACTTCACGACGGCGGCCACAATCAAAGCTGCCAGTAATCGAGGTGTCGCTATCTCGGTTGGTGAGTTCAAAGAACTTTATGATTCAATTTCAGGCGCGGGGGGTTTTGATTTTACTGATATAGTGGCAAATAATTCTGGCATACGAATGTCTGATTTATTCATGTTTCAGCCGCGTAGCGTCTGGCCTAACCTGATCGAAAAAATGAAAGCGGAGAGTGATTTTCTCGGAAGCTTTGAAGGCGTTCCTGGAATTATGACCGAGGATGTGTTCAAGGAGCGGTTTGGGGACGTCAACAGCCCGGCCTACCGCGAGATGCTGGCGAGAATCGAAGCTAACATTGACCGGACCACGCTCCACGCGACACCGCCCACCCCATGAGGGGCTGCTTCATCGTTCGCCGTTCTGCCGAAGGTGCTCGCGACGACGATCGGGCGAGCAGTCTGGCACAACAACAGTACCGCGCGCCTTTGCCGATGCGATGAGGCGGTTGGCTGCGCGCCGCTTCATGATGATCTTGCGCCCGACACGATGATTTAACGGCAGGCATGATCATCTGTGTGACCGGAAGGCAGGGTTCGTCGGCATGGATCAACCAGAGGGCAAGCGGTTGCGGCTGAGCGAAGTGCTCGGCGCGCTCAGCCATGCGCTCGATCTCACCGAAGGGCAGCCCGAGGGGCATTGCGAACGCTGTGCCTATATCGGCGTCCATGTCGGGCGTGCGCTTGGCCTCGACGAGGCGGCGATCGCCGATCTCTACTACACCATCCTGCTGAAGGATCTCGGCTGCAGTTCGAACGCCGCGCGCATCTGCCAGCTCTATCTGACCGACGACCGCCAGTTCAAACGCGACTTCAAGCACATCGACGGCAGCCTGCCGCAGGTGCTGCGCTTCGTCCTCTCCCACACTGCGCTGAAAGCCGGCCTCACCGAGCGGTTCCGCACGCTCATCAACATCGTGCAGAACGGCGGCAGGATCGCCCGCGAGATGATCGAGACCCGCTGCCAGCGCGGTGCCCAGATCGCGCGCCGTATGCACTTTTCCGAGGCGGTTGCGGCCGGCATTCAGGCGCTCGACGAGCATTGGGACGGCACGGGCCAGCCGGACCGGCTGGTCGGCCCCGCGATCCCGCTCAATGCCCGCATCGCGCTCCTGGCCCAGATCGTCGACGTGTTCCACCTCGCGGGCGGGCGCGCGGCGGCGGAGCGGGAGGTTTTCAACCGGGCCGGCACCTGGCTCGACCCCGACGTCGTCACGGCGTTCGGGCACGTCGTGTCCGATCCGAATTTCTGGCCGATTTTTGAGGCCGGGCCGATCTCGGAACTCCTGTGGGCACTCGAACCGAAGCAGGCCGAGGTCTTCGTTGATGACGATTATCTCGACGACATCGCCGCCGCCTTCGCCCAGGTCATCGACGCCAAGAGCCCCTACACCAGCGGTCACAGCGAGCGGGTGACGCTCTTCACGGATCTGATCGCCGAGGAACTGGGGGTGGAGCCAGAAAAACGGCGATGGTTGAAGCGCGCCGCGCTTCTGCACGACATCGGCAAGCTCGGCGTCAGCAACTCGATCCTCGACAAGCCGGCCAAGCTCGACGACGCGGAATGGGCCGAGATGCGGCAGCACGCGGCGCATTCCGAGCGCATCCTGTCGCGGATCGATGCGTTCCGCGATCTCGCGCCGATTGCCGGCGCCCATCACGAGCGCCTCGACGGGAAGGGGTATCCGCGGGGGCTTATGGGCGATCAGATCGCCTTCGAGACACGCATCATCACGACGGCCGACATTTTCGACGCGCTCACGGCCGAGCGGCCCTATCGCGCCGCGATGCCGATCAGCAAGGCACTCGGCATCATGGCCGGAGACGTGGGCACGGCGCTCGACCCCGCCTGCTTCGCCGCGCTGACCCGGGCCATGGCCCGCATCGACGACAAGGTCGCCGCCTGAGGCGACCCGCCTCACCATTCCCGATTTCGCAATCGCCCGCCCCGAGCCCATTTACAAAGCCCGACAGCCCCGTCATAAGCGTCGCCCGACGGAGAGGTGGCCGAGTGGTTGAAGGCGCACGCCTGGAAAGTGTGTATACGGGAAACCGTATCGCGGGTTCGAATCCCGCTCTCTCCGCCACTTGCACATCGCAAACCCGAGATGAGGTCCCTGACGGGGCCTTTTTTCTTTTGTTTCAAAGGGGTTTAGCGAAGCCATCCGACTTTCGGAGACTGGCGTTTTGGTCGAAATCGGTCTCTGAACGCCCTGCGTCTCTTTCCATCCGCCCTTCGCCAAAATCGAGACGGAGAAAAAAGGTCAATTTTTTTCAGTCACTTGGCAGCAGCGGATTGCGCCGTGGTTGAGGCGTGTTCGACCGCTGTCGGTCCGAACAGAGACACCCGAAGGCGGCGCAATCGTGCGGGTCGTCGCGCACTTTAGTGGGGGCTCGACTAGGAACTCCGGGTCGCAATGCGAAGGAAGCAGGCTTGCTGCGGCTCGGCATCTGCAGTTACCTTGAAATGCAGCCATTCGTGCCGACTGCGGCGACTTGAAAGCTGACGGATAAACTACCGGATCGGGAACTTTATGTCCTTCCCAAAGGTCAGCCCTGACACTTCGCAGGTCATTCGAAGAGCTAGCTTCAGCTGTTCTTTGCTGATGTTTTTGCTTATCCACCACCCGGAAGCTGTCCGAAGCACCGGCAGGTGGGGGCTGCGTGGATGGATGTGGCGCTGATCCAGAGC
>JBKDKQ010000059.1:0-2482 GCA_046344875.1 Labrys sp. (in: a-proteobacteria)
GGTAAGCGCTGTCCCGACCTCACCTTCTCCGGCATTGCGTGAGCGGGCATTCTGACGATCCGATTTGGAGGATCGTTTTGTGTCCAGGCTTGACCATAGACTTGAGCCGCCGGTCGAGGTTCGCCGCTTTGAGGTGATCAACGGAGCGATGGGCCGCCGACGCTGGTCGAGCGACGCGCGGGCGCGGATTGTGGAGGAGACGCTGGTGCCGGGCGCGGTGGTGTCTGTCGTGGCGCGCCGACATGGATTGACGCCACAGCAGCTGTTCACCTGGCGACGGGAAGCGCGCAGGGCGGTCGAGGCGCAGACTTTCGTGCCGGCAGTGATTGCGCCGGAGCTCGCGACAGAGCCCGAACCCGTGAAGCCGGCGCGGTCGCAAGCGAGGCGGGGCCCGCGGCGCCGGCGCGCGCCGGCGATCGAGATCGATGTCGACGGCGTCAGGGTGACGATCGAGAACAGCGCCTCGCCGGCCACGATCGCAGCGGTGATCGGCGCCTTGAAGAGCGGATCGTGACCCCCGCCTTGGCGGGGGCCCCTGCGGGCGCGGTGCGCGTCATGGTGGCGACCAAGCCTGTCGACTTCCGCAAAGGCGCGGAAGGACTGGCGGCGTTGGTGCGCGAGACGATGGGCAGTGATCCGTTCAACGGCGTTGTCTACGTGTTCCGGGCGAAGCGGGCCGACCGGGTGAAGCTCGTCTACTTCGACGGCACGGGCGTCTGTCTGTTGGCGAAGCGTCTGGAGGACGGGAAGTTCTGCTGGCCCACCATCGCCGACGGCGTGGTCCGGCTCACAGCGGCGCAGCTCCAGGCTCTGCTCGAAGGCCTCGACTGGCGACGCGTCCATGACGCGCGGGAGACCCGCGTCCCGGTCGCGGCAAGTTGATGGTCTGGCCGGCCAAGCTTCTGGCAAAGCATTGTAATCCATGGTTGAATCGCTTCCGTGAGCGAAGCGGCCCCACCTCTGACCAACGACCCCGTTGCCCTTCAGGCGATGCTGGCGGCGGAGCGGGCCGAGAACGAGCGGCTTCGCCAGATCATCAAGGAGCTGCAGCGCCATCGCTTCGGACGCAGGGCCGAGACGCTGCCGATCGATCAGCTGCTTCTGGGCCTCGAGGAAGCCGAGCAGGCGGAGGCCGAAGGCTTTGCGGCAGCGGAAGCGGCTGATCCCGGCAAGCGCGAGATGCGAGCGCAGAAGCGCCGCGCCAATCGTGGCGCACTGCCCGCCCACTTGCCGCGCATCGAGCAGATCGTCGATGTGACCGACAAGAGTTGCCCGTGCTGTCGGGGCGAACTGCACCTCATGGGCGAGGATCGCTCCGAGCGCCTCGACGTCGTGCCGGCCCAGTTCCGCGTGATCGTGATGCGCCGGCCGAAGTACGCCTGCCGCCGTTGCGAAGAGGTCGTGGTGCAGGCGCCGGCGCCCGCCAGGCTCATCGAGGGCGGCATCCCGACCGAAGCCACGGTCGCGCATGTGCTGGTGAGCAAATACGCCGACCACCTGCCGCTCTATCGCCAGGCCCAGATCTACGCCCGTCAGGGCGTCGTTCTCGACCGCTCGACGCTCGCGGAGTGGGTCGGCAAGGCGGCCTTCCTGTTGAAGCCCATCCATGAACGGCTGTTCGAGCGGCTCAAGGCATCGGGGAAGCTCTTCGCCGACGAGACCACGGCGCCGGTGCTCGATCCCGGCCGGGGCCGCACGAAGACGGGCCAGCTCTTCGCCTATGCCCGCGACGACCAGCCCTGGTGCGGAGCTGACCCGCCCGGCGTCGCCTATCTCTATGCGCCGGACCGCAAGGCCGAACAGCCGATCCGTCACCTCGCCGGCTTCGTCGGCGTGCTGCAGGTCGACGGCTATGCCGGATACCGCACGCTCGCCGAGAAGAGCGCCGTGAGCCTGGCCTTCTGCTGGGCGCACGTACGGCGCCGCTTCTACGAACTTGCGCAAACTGGACCTGCGCCGATCGCCGCCGAGGCGCTCGAACGCATTGCCGAACTCTACCGCATCGAGGATGAGATCCGCGGCCGCAATCCCGATGCGCGTCGGGCCGTTCGCCAGCAGAGGAGCCAGCCCATCGTGGCGGAGTTCGAGCTCTGGCTCCGCGACAAGCTCGTGCTCGTCAGCCAGAAGAGCAAACTCGCCGAAGCGATCCGCTACGCGCTCAGTCGCTGGGCGGGCCTCGCCCGCTTCCTCGACGATGGCCGCATCGAGATCGACAACAACGTCATCGAACGCTCCATCCGGCCGATCGCGCTGAACAGAAAGAACGCGCTCTTCGCGGGCTCGGACGGCGGCGGCGAACACTGGGCCACGATCGCCTCGCTGGTCGAAACCTGCAAGCTCAACGCCGTCGATCCGCAGGCATACCTCGCCGACGCGATCACCCGCATCGTCGCAGGCCATCCGCAAAGCCAGATCGACGATCTGCTCCCTTGGGCCTACGCCAAACCGCCGCTCAGAGCCGTGGCCTGAGAACAGCGCTTAC
>JBKDKQ010000060.1:0-17993 GCA_046344875.1 Labrys sp. (in: a-proteobacteria)
GCAGGCGACAAGGATGCAGACGCCACCGCCAAAGCCGGCGCATCGTTGAGACCGTCGCCGACCATGAGCACCTTGCGGCCGGAAGCGGCAAACTGCGCCAAACGCGCGGCCTTGCCGACCGGATCGACCCCGCCCTGCCAATCGGCGATGCCAAGCTTGCTTGCAATGTCGCCGACCACTTCCGGTCGATCGCCGGACAGCAACGCCACGCCAAAACCCTGTGCCTGCAACACGGCAACGGTCTGCGCCGCGTCGTCGCGCAAGGCATCGTCGAAGGCAAAGCGCACGGCCTTGTCGTCGCCGGTCGCAAACCATATCTCCGGCCCGTCGGCGGGGCCGGCGACCGCATCGTCGATGCCGCAATAGACGCGACTGCCAAGCCGCATGTCGCCACAGCTGAGCCCCAGGCCCGGATGTTCGACCACACCTGCCGCCATTGGCTGGTCGGGACACGAAGCCGCCAAAGCGCGTGCCAGCGGATGGCGCGAGGCCACAGCCAGGCTCGCCGCCACGGGCAGCAAAGCCGGATCGCGCGTCGGGTCGGCGCGCAGCACAAGCTGGCCTTGCGTGAGCGTGCCGGTCTTGACGAATACGACCATGTCGATATCGGCCAAACGCTCGAGCCCCGTCGCGTTTTTGAGCAGGATGCCGCTTTTGAGCAGGCGGCCGGTCGCGACCGTCTGCACGGCCGGCACGGCCAAGCCCAGCGCGCATGGGCAGGTGACGATCAAGGTCGCCACCGCATAGAGCATTGCAACCTGCCAATCGACGCCGACGCCGAAATGCCAGGCGAGGAAGGTCGCAAGTGCGGTCGCATGCACGACAGGTGCATAAGCGCGCGTCACGCGCTCGGCGAGCGCCACGTAGCGCCCGCGCGAACGTTCGGCCGCCTCGACAAGCCGCACGATCTCGGCCAGCAGGGTGCCCTCGCCAGTTGCCGTCGCAACGATGCGCAAGGCAGCCCCGAGATTGACCATGCCCGCAAACACTTGTGCGCCGGGTGAAACGGCCTGCGGGACGGCCTCGCCGGTGACCAACGCCGCATCGACAAGCGACTGGCCCGATACGACGCGCCCGTCGATGCCAATGCGCTCGCCCGAGGCCACATAGACGGTCTGGCCGGGTGCGACCGCATCGGCTGCCACGCTGCGCAAGGCACCCGACGCATCGACGACCGTGACGGGCCGCACCGCCAAAGCCAGCAGCTGCGTTGCCGTCGCGCGCACTTTGCCGCGCGCGCGCGCATCGAGATAGCGGCCGGCCAGCCGGAAGAACAGCAATGTGAGCGCCGCATCGAAATACGCATACGGCCCGCCGCGCAGCGTTTCGGACAGGCTCATCGCCGCGGTCATCGTCACGCCCACCGCGATCGGCACGTCCATGTTGAGGCGCTTGGCGCTTAGAGCGCTCCAAGCCGAGCGGTAGAACGGCAGGCCCGCATAGAAGATGCACGGCAGACCGATCAAGGCCGAGACCCAATGCAGCAGATCCTTGGTCGCCGGGCCCATATCGACGCCGACCCACACGGCGACCGACAGCATCATCACGTTGCCGGCCCCGAAGCCCGCAACGCCGAGCGCTTTCAAAAGCCGCGTCTCTTCGATTTCGGCAAGCGTGCCGAGGCAACTCGGATCGTACGGTACGAGCCGGAAACCGAGGCGCGCCACGCGCCCAACAAGTTCGCCCGCCCGTGCGGCATCGCCGCGCCATTTGAGCACCATGCGGCCGGTCGAAAGATTGACGCGCGCATCCGCGACATCCGAATCGCGCGCATACACACTTTCGATGAGCCACGCGCAGGCTGCGCACTGCATCCCGTCGACCATCAGATGCAGCGTGGCCAAACCGTCCGGCGCCAGCTGCACGCGTTGCGCATAATCGAAGTCGGGCGTGGGCTCGGGCCGCAATTTGCGCGCCTCGGCGCCAAGCGTGCGGCGGCGATAGAATGCCTCGAGACCCAGACCCTGCACGGCCTCATACGCCGCTT
Organism: Labrys sp. (in: a-proteobacteria); assembly: GCA_046344875.1. GTDB lineage: Bacteria > Pseudomonadota > Alphaproteobacteria > Rhizobiales > Labraceae > Labrys. Next base: position 1,988 of record JBKDKQ010000060.1, read on the forward strand.
CGCAGCCCGTGCAGCAGAAACGCGCATGCACTTCGACGACCGGGCTTGCGCAATGCAGGCAGGTCGCGGCCTTTGCAGCGATGCCGATCGAGCCGTCGAGAGGCGCCATGATGGCGTGCCGTTCTTTCAGCGCACGACGAAACGCTGCGCTTCGTGCGCGCGCGCTTCGCCGCGTGCGGCGGCAACGCGCACTTCCCATTGCCCAGGGGCAACGAGCTCGACCGGCGCGCGATAAACGCCAGGCGCAACCGCGCCGAACGCAAGCCGCGTATCGGCAATCCCACCCAAGGGGCGAACCAGCGTGCCGGTCAGCGCCAGATCGTCGAGGGCGGCACCGCTTGCATCGACGATGCGCACTTCGACGGCCTTGTCGACGTAGCGCAGCGCGAATTTCCAGCCGAGCCCGTGCGCCTTCTCTTCGGCCTGCAAAACTTGGTTGAATTTGCGGCCGCGCTCGGACGGGTTTTCGTAAGCCAAGCCCGGCCAGCTCGCGAGCGCGAAATAGACCAGCACCACATTGGCTGCCAACACGACCGCGAACATGGCCGGAAAGACGAGCCACAGATAGCGGTTGCGAAGATCGATTGCGGATTGCGTCAGCATGGTCTTGCTCCCTATTGCGGCGGGGCGATGAAAACGGTTTCGCGTTCGGCGCTGTCGCGACCGTCGGCGGCGCGCAGCTTGAATTCGATATGCGTCGATTCGTGCTTCGTGGCCGCACCTTCCGGCAAGGTCACGAACACGCGATAGCTCGCGACCTGGTCGGGCTTTGCCGACAGCACGAGCCTGTCGCCCGCACCGTCGCCACCCACCATCGAGAGCCTTGCTCCCGGCAGGTCTTCGAGGGTGAGCGTGTAATCGCGCGCATTGTGGGTCTTGTTCAGCACATGCACCGTGTAGGCGTTGCGTACGCTGCCGTCGACGAGGCGCACATACAGCGGATTGCGGTCGCGCTGGACCGTGAGCTCGACCGTGGTTCGCAGCACCACGCCAACGAGCATGATGCTGCCGACGATCACAAGTAGCAGCGTGTAGAGAACCGTGCGCGCGCGGATCAGGCGGTGGACGGGGGTGCCGCCTTCGGCGCGTGCGCGCTGATTGTCGAGTGTGTCGAAGCGGATGAGGCTGCGCGGCCGGCCGACCTTGTCCATGACCGCATTGCACGCATCGATGCACAGGCCGCAGCCGATGCACTCAAGCTGCTGACCGTCGCGAATATCAATGCCGGTCGGGCATGTGGCGACACAGGCGTTGCAGTCCACACAGTCGCCGCGCCCGACGAACGGGTCCGACCCATCGGCCTTCTTGGCAAGCCGTCCGCGCGGTTCGCCGCGCCAATCTTCGTAGGTGACGACGTAGGAGCGGTCGTCGAGCATGGCACTTTGAAAGCGCGGCCATGGGCACATATAGGTGCAGACCTGCTCGCGCGCGAATCCCGCCAACACGTAAGTCGTGGTCGCGAATAGCCCGGCGAAGAAATATTCCGACGCCGAGGCGCGGCCCGTGAACAGCTCCGCAAGCAAGGTCGGTGCGTCGCCGAAGAACAGAATACAAGCCCCGCCGGTCGCCAGCGACAGCACGATCCAACTCGCATGTTTGGCCGTTCGCTTGGCGAATTTCCCGAGCGAAGCGGGCGCTGCATCAAGCCGAATGCGCGCGTTGCGGTCGCCCTCGATCCAGCGTTCGACCAGCATGAACAGATCGGTCCACACGGTCTGCGGGCAGGCATAACCGCACCAGATGCGCCCGAACAAGGCGGTCGCCAAAAACAGCCCGAACGCCGCCAGCACCAGGATGCCGGTGAGGAAATAGACTTCCTGCGGCCAGATTTCGAGGAAGAAGAAATAGGCGCGTCGGCCCGGCAGATCGATCAAGATCGCCTGGTCGGGGGCGAAGGGGCCGCGATCCCAGCGCAGCCACGGTGCGATGTAGTAGACAGCAAGGCAGGCGACAAGAACGGCCCATTTGATGTTGCGATAGAGGCCCTGGACGTTTTTGGGATGGACCTTGATGCGGCTCGCATAGAGCGGCATCGCCGCCTTCTGCGTCTTGATCGAAACCGCAGAGTCGATCTCCGGCGTATGCGCCGGGCCCTGAGCCACACCGCCGTCCATCTTGGCCACGTGCCTGGCACCGCGGTCGGTCTCATTTGCCGCCGCCCAACGCATGCACATAGACCGTCAGCATCTTGATACGCGCGGCATCGAGCCGCTCGGACCAACCCGGCATGGCGCCCGCGCGCGAATTCGTGATCGTCTCCACGAGCGTTGCCTTGTCGCCGCCATAGAGCCAGATATTGGCGGCAAGGCTCGGCGCCCCCATTTCGGGATTGCCGACCCCGCCTTGCAGATGGCAGGCCTCGCAATTCTCGCTGAAGACCACGGCCCCGCGCTCGACGGCGGCGGCGTTGCGCGAGCGGCGCGACAGCGACAGCACATATTCGGCGACGTCGTCGATCTGCTTTGCGTCGAGGATCTTATCGGCACCAAAACGCGGCATCTGCGAGATGCGCGAATCGGGGTTCGAATTGCGAATGCCGTTCTGGATCGTGGTGTGGATGTCGTCGAGCGTACCGCCCCAGATCCAATTGTCGTCGACGAGATTGGGGAAGCCCTTGCTGCCCGCAGCCCCTGCCCCGTGGCACGGCGCGCAATTCACGGCGAACACCGAACGGCCGCCGGCGATCGCGAAATTGCGCAGGTCGGTTGATTTGGCGATGTCTTCAAGGCTTGCCGCCCCGATGCGATTCACAAACGGCGCTTGAGCCGCAGCCGCTTGCGCAAGACTTTCGGAAATCTCGCCGCGCATCGTCCAGCCGAGCACGCCGGTCGTGTGGCCCGAGAGGCCGGGCCACGCCGGATAGAGCACGAAATACCCGAGCGCCCACAGGATCGTGGCATAGAAGGTGTAGAGCCACCATTTGGGCGGCGGCGTGTTGAGTTCTTTGATTCCGTCCCATTCGTGACCGGTGGTATCGGTCCCGGTGACAGCGTCTTTTTCGATCTTGGTCGGCATCTGCAGGGTTCCTTCAGATACGGTCGTCGCGCAGCGGGATCTGGGCTTGGTGGTCCATGCGCGATTTGTGTTTGGGCCAATAGACCCAGGCGAGCATCGCCACGAAGAAGAGGAAGAACCACACGGTCGAAACCGTGCCGAGAATCGCCATGAGTTGGGCTTGGTCCATCGGTCGGTCGCCTTTCTACTGGCGCAGCTGTTCGGGTTTAACGTTGCGGAAATCGACGAGCGTGCCGAGCATCTGCAGATAGGCCACAAGCGCGTCCATTCCGTGACTTGGCCCGCAGGCCCCGCGAAATCCGACACGACGGCCTTGGGATAGCGTTTCAGGAGGGCGCTCGTGTCGGCGTCGGGGTTCTTCTGCGCTTCGAGATCAGCCTTGGCGTTGGCCACCATCTCGTCCGAATAGGGCACGCCGATGATCTTGAGCGTGCGCAGATGCTCGCCGATTTCGGCATACGCCAACGGACGCGTCGCCATGAAGGCGTAGGTCGGCATGATCGATTCCGGTACCACGGCACGCGGATTGATTAGATGTGCCACGTGCCATGCATCCGAATACTTGCCGCCGACGCGCGCAAGATCGGGGCCGTTGCGCTTGGAGCCCCATTGAAACGGATGGTCGTACATCGACTCGGCCGCGAGGCTGTAGTGGCCGTAGCGCTCGATCTCGTCGCGGAACGGACGCACCTGCTGGCTGTGGCACACATAGCAGCCTTCGCGCACATAGATGTTGCGCCCGGCAAGCTCGAGCGGCGAATAGGGGCGCACCCCTTCCACCCGCTCGATCGTCTGTTCGATCGTGAAGAGCGGCACGATCTGCACAAGGCCGCCGATCGCCACCGTAATCAGCGTGGCGACGGCGAGCAGGACGACGTTCTTTTCGAGTATTGCGTGACTGAAGGCCATTTCCGGCTCCCCGATTCTAGGCGGTTGCGACGGCGGCACGGACCGGTGCGACCGACGTGACCGTTTTCCAAAGGTTGTAGGCCATGATGAGGGCGCCTACGAGGTAGAGCAGCCCGCCGAGCAGCCGGATCACGTAGAACGGATGCATGGCGGCGACCGATTCGGAGAACGAGTACTGCAGGAACCCGTATTCGTCGTAAGCGCGCCACATAAGGCCCTGCATTATCCCCGACACCCACATCGAGGTGATGTAGAAGACGATGCCGAGTGTCGCGATCCAGAAATGCCAGTTGGCCAGGCGCTGCGAATAGAGACCGGCACGGCCCCACAATTGTGGCACGAGCCAATAGAGCATGCCGAAGGTGATGAAGCCGACCCAGCCCATGGCGCCCGAATGCACGTGGCCCACGGTCCAGTCGGTGTAGTGCGACAGCGCGTTGACGGCCTTGATCGACATCATCGGCCCCTCGAAGGTCGACATGCCGTAGAAGGCGAGTGCCGTCACCGAGAAGCGCAAGGAGGGGTCGGTGTGCAGCTTGTCCCAAGCGCCGGACAGCGTCATGAGGCCGTTGATCATGCCGCCCCAGGACGGCATCCACAGCATGATCGAGAAGGTCATGCCGAGCGTCTGCGCCCAGTCCGGCAGGGCCGTGTAGTGCAGATGATGCGGGCCGGCCCAGATGTAGAGGAAGATCAGCGCCCAGAAGTGCACGATCGACAGCCGATAGGAATAGATCGGCCGCTCGGCGCGCTTGGGGATGAAGTAGTACATGATGGCGAGGAAGCCGGCGGTGAGGAAGAAGCCGACGGCGTTGTGGCCATACCACCATTGCGTCATGGCATCCTGCACACCCGACCAGGCGATGTAGGACTTGGAGCCGGCGAGCGAGACCGGGAGCGTCGCGTTGTTCACGAGATGCAGCACGGCGATCGTCACGATCATCGCCAGGTAGAACCAGTTCGCCACGAAGATGTGGGGTTCCTTGCGCTTCCACAGCGTGCCGAGGAAGACGAACAGGTAGACGACCCAGACCACGGTCAGGAACAGGTCTGCATACCATTCGGGCTCGGCGTACTCCTTGCCCTGCGTCACGCCGAGGAGATAACCCGTGCCGGCGATGACGATGAAGACATTGTAGCCGAGCACGACGAACCAGGGGGCGATGTGGCCGGCAATCCGCGCCCGCGACGTGCGCTGGACGACATAGAGCGAGGTCGCGAGCAGCACGTTGCCGCCGAACGCGAAGATCACCGCGGACGTGTGCAACGGCCTCAGTCGGCCGAAATTGGTCCAGGGCAGATCGAAGTTCAGCGCCGGGAAGGCGAGCTGCCAGGCGATGATGTCTCCGATCAGGAAGCCCGCGACCCCCCAGAACAGCGCGGCGAGCGCGGCGAACTTCACCGGGCCCATGTCATAATTCGGCCGACCGTCGATTTCCTGCGGCGGCAGGCCGCCCTTGCGGTCCATGGCGCGGTTGACGATCAGGAAGGCGCCGATCGCGCTGAACAGCGTGAAGACGATCATGTGGAAGGCGAAGGCCTGGTCGGCCGCACGCGCCCAGCCGAGAATGCAGACGAGCGCGAAGGCGACCAGGATCACCGGGACCGTCACTTCCCCGACGGACCATTTGTTGTTGGATGGGAGCGGCGTGGAGGCCGTTGTCATGGCTAACCCCTGTCATGGTTGCCGCCCGAAATGCACGGCGGCCCATGACGCCCAACAACACGGCTTCCCGCGCCCGCTCATTGATCCGGATCAAGCCAAGCGGGTCGGATCAGGCGAACTTTCTCCACATTAAGTATGATACCGGGTGGCATTGTGCCTAGTTGACCGCCGAGACGAGCCGATTGTGCTCCATGGAGAGGCTCGCCGGATCGATCAGGGCCATGAAGGGCGCGAGCGCCGGCAACGTCATCGCGATCTCGGCGGCGGCGGTCGCCGTGGCGAGCGAGGCCCATTCGACATGGTCGACATAGGTGTGGTCCTCACCCGCCGACAGACGCCGCGCGAGGAAGCCCGGCCGGGTGCGCAGAAAGCCGTCGACGGCGGCGGAGGCGGCGATGAGGGCGGTCTCCTCCGCCCCCGCGACGAGGCGGAAGCGGGTGATCTCGACGACGGGTCCTTGACCGTGAGGGTCTTGCATGGCGGGTTCCTTTTCCGAGGCCATCGCGGACCGCCGACCGATCATGACCGCGACGAGGCCGACGCCGCCCGCAAGAAGCGTTCGACGCTTGAGGATCGTGCTGGTTGGCATGGCGCTTCTCCGCTGGCGACGGATCAGGGCGTAACGCAGCCCCCCTGCCAGCGTGGTGTCATGAGCCTTGCGTTCGGGGCGGATCCCCTAGAGCCGGCCCAGGCACATGGCGACGATATCGCCGAGCGGGGCGACCATGGTGATGGGACCGAGCGCCGTGATCGTCAGCCCGACGGCGATGCGGGTGCGCGCGCCGCGCGCGAGCTTCGTCAGGCTGGTGATCCCCAGACCCGCCGCAAGCACGGCGGGCACGGTGCCGAGCCCAAAGCCGAGCATGAAGGTCGCACCACCGGCCGCCGAACCCGTGAGCGCCGCGGTCAGCAGCGCGCCATAGACCATGGCGCAGGGCATGAAACCCCACGCGGCCCCGGCGGCGAGGCTCGAGAGCGGCCCGACGGCCTTGTTCGAAGCCCTGAGCCGCGCGATCCGGTTGGTCAGTGGCCGGGTGAAGCGGTCCATCACCGACAGCGGCGGCAGGACGCCCGCGATCGACAGCCCGATCCACATCAGCGTGAGCGCGGCGCCCGTGCGCAGCAGGGTGTAGGCGGCCTCGCGGTCGAGGATACCGTACACCGCAGAGCCGAAGGTCCCGACGAGCGTTCCGGCGAGCACATAGGAGAGGATACGGCCGGCCTGCGTCTCCACAAGGACGGTGGAGCGGGCGCGCAGCGTCCCGTCGGGTGCGATCAGCAGCGTGAGCGTCGAGGCGATGCCGCCACACATGCCGGCGCAATGCAGGCTCGAGGCGAACCCCATCAGCAGCGCGGCGAGAAACGACAGCGGCGACACATCCATCGGCAGACACGGTCCCTGCCCCGGGAATCGGAGCGACACGCCACAATGCTACAGCACCCCCGTAAACGGGTGATTTCAAGCCCTTTCGTCGTGTTGCGTCGCGGCACGGGCTGTGTTATCGACCGCGCCGTGTGATCGGGCGGGCTTGTGCCCGAACGCAATCCACCTTGAATTCAACAATTCCGTCAAGGGTTTGTGCCACCGGCTCGAACCCTGTGCGATCCTCGCGACGGGTCAGCCCAAGAGAGACGCTCTGTGGCAGGCGCTGAACACCTCGTTTCCGGCATGGCTGGCCGTTATGCCTCGGCCCTGTTCGAACTGGCCACCGAATCGGGGGCGGTGGACGCTGTTGCCGGTGATCTCAACCGCTTCGCCGATCTTCTTGCGCAGTCGCCCGATCTCGATCGCCTCGTGAAGAGCCCTGTCTTTTCCGCCGACGAGCAGCTCGCGGGCCTCAGCGCCGTGCTCGAGCGCGCCGGCATCGGCGGACTTGCCGGCCAGTTTCTCCGCCTGACCGCGGCCAATCGTCGCCTCTTCGCGGTGCCGGACATGATCCGAGCCTATCGCGCCCTGATCGCCAAGGCGCGTGGCGAGGAGACCGCCCATGTGGTCACGGCCGAGCCGCTCGATGGCGCCCATGTCGAGGCGCTCAAGGCGGCGCTCAAGGCCGCGACCGGCAAGGATGTCGGCCTCACGGTCGACGTCGACCCCAGCCTGATCGGCGGACTGACCGTGCAGCTCGGCAGCCGCATGATCGACGCTTCGCTCAAGACCAAACTCCAATCGATCAAGATCGCCATGAAAGAGGTCGGCTGATGGACATCCGCGCCGCAGAAATTACCGCCATCCTGAAGGACCAGATCAAGAATTTCGGGTCCGAGGCCACGGTTTCCGAAGTAGGCCAGGTGCTCAGCGTCGGCGACGGCATCGCCCGTGTCTATGGCCTCGACCAGGTCCAGGCCGGTGAGATGGTCGAGTTCCCCGGCGGCATCCGCGGCATGGCGCTCAACCTCGAGACCGACAATGTCGGCGTCGTGATCTTCGGCTCCGACCGCGACATTAAGGAAGGCGACGTCGTCAAGCGCACCGGCGCCATCGTCGACGTGCCGGTCGGCAAGGGCCTGCTCGGCCGCGTCGTCGACGCCCTCGGCAACCCGATCGACGGCAAGGGCCCGATCGTCGCCGAGAAGCGCGCCCGCGTCGACGTGAAGGCGCCGGGCATCATCCCGCGCAAGTCCGTGCACGAGCCGATGGCCACCGGCCTCAAGGCGATCGACGCGCTCATCCCGATCGGCCGTGGCCAGCGCGAGCTGATCATCGGCGACCGCCAGACCGGCAAGACCGCCGTGGCGCTCGACACGATCCTCAACCAGAAGCCGCTCAACGCCGGCAATGACGAGAGCCAGAAGCTCTATTGCGTCTATGTCGCCGTCGGCCAGAAGCGCTCGACCGTCGCCCAGTTCGTGAAGGTCCTTGAGGAGCAGGGCGCGCTCGAATACTCGATCATCATCGCCGCCACCGCCTCGGACGCGGCGCCGATGCAGTTCCTCGCGCCGTTCTCGGGCTGCGCGATGGGCGAGTATTTCCGCGACAACGGCATGCATGCCGTGATCATCTATGACGACCTGTCCAAGCAGGCCGTCGCCTATCGCCAGATGTCGCTGCTGCTGCGCCGTCCGCCGGGCCGCGAAGCTTATCCGGGCGACGTGTTCTATCTCCACTCCCGCCTGCTCGAGCGCGCCGCCAAGATGGGCGATGCCGCCGGCAAGGGTTCACTGACGGCGCTGCCGGTCATCGAAACCCAGGCGAACGACGTGTCGGCCTACATCCCGACCAACGTCATTTCGATCACCGACGGCCAGATCTTCCTCGAGACCGACCTGTTCTACCAGGGCGTCCGCCCGGCGGTGAACGTCGGCCTCTCGGTGTCGCGCGTCGGCTCGTCCGCGCAGACCAAGGCGATGAAGAAGGTCGCCGGCAAGATCAAGGGCGAGCTCGCCCAGTATCGCGAGATGGCCGCCTTCGCCCAGTTCGGCTCGGACCTCGATGCCACGACGCAGCGCCTCCTCAACCGGGGCGCCCGCCTGACCGAACTCCTCAAGCAGGCGCAGTTCTCGCCGCTGAAGATGGAAGAGCAGGTCGCCGTCATCTGGGCCGGCACCAACGGCTATCTCGACGCGCTGCCGGTCGCGAAGGTGAAGGCCTTCGAGAACGGGCTGCTCGCCAAGCTGCGCGGCGAAGGCACCATCCTTGAAGCGATCCGCTCGTCGAAGGATCTGTCCGACGACACGGCCAAGAAGCTCAAGGAAGCTGTCGAGAGCTTCGCCAAGACCTTCTCGTAACGACGCCCCGAGCCAAAGGAGCCCGAGGCGATGCCGTCGCTGAAGGACTTACGCAACCGGATCGCTTCCGTGAAAGCGACCCAGAAGATCACCAAGGCCATGCAGATGGTGGCCGCCGCCAAGCTGCGTCGCGCGCAGATGGCGGCCGAGGCCGCGCGTCCCTATGCGCAGCGCATGGACACGGTGCTCGCCAATCTCGCCGGCGGCGTGTCGGATCCGCGTCAGGCTCCGGCCCTCATGGCCGGGACCGGGCGCGAGCAGGTGCACCTCCTCGTCGTCTGCACCGCCGAGCGCGGCCTGTGCGGCGCCTTCAACTCGTCGATCGCCCGCCTTGCGCGTGACCGCGCCAATGCGCTCCTCGGCGAAGGCAAGACGGTCAAGATCCTGTGCGTCGGCAAAAAGGGCGCGGACGTTCTCAAGCGCCAGTTCGAGAAGCACATCATCGAGGTGATCGAGCTTCGCGGCGTCCGTCAGGTCGGCTTCACCGAAGCCGACATGATCGGCAAGAAGATCCTGAAGCTCTTCGAGGACGGCGCCTTCGACGTCTGCACGCTGTTCTATTCACAGTTCAAGTCGGTCATCGCCCAGATCCCGACCGCCCAGCGCATCATCCCGGCGGACCTTTCCGCCGCCGGTGGCGGGCCGAAGGTGTCCTACGAGTACGAGCCCGACGAGACCACGATCCTCGCCGATCTCCTGCCGCGCAACATCTCGATTCAGGTGCTGCGCGCGCTCCTCGAGAACGGCGCCTCCGAGCAGGGCTCGCGCATGTCCGCCATGGACAATGCGACGCGCAACGCCGGCGAAATGATCAAGAAGCAGACGATCAAGTACAACCGTACGCGTCAGGCGATGATCACGAAGGAACTGATCGAGATCATCTCCGGCGCCGAAGCGCTCTGAGGAGGATGCCATGGCTCTGACCCCGCTGTACACGACGCATGCGACGACCAAGGGCGGCCGCGACGGTCGCACCTCGCTCGAGGGCGGCCACATGGTCCTCGCCATGTCGCTGCCGAAGGAGATCGTCGGGGCCGGCGCGCCGGACGGCATGAACCCGGAGCAGCTCTTCGCCATGGGCTATTCGGCCTGCTACGGCCAGGCGATCCTTGCTTTGTCGAAGAAGCACGGCGTTGACGGCTCCAAGGCGCAGGTGACCTGCGCCGTGACGCTGAACAAGGACGAGACGAGCTTCGCGCTCACCGTCGAGCTCAAGGTATCCATCCCGGGCGAGGACAAGGCGAAGGTTCAGGCCCTCGTCGAGGACGCCCATTCGATCTGCCCCTATTCGAAGGCGACGCGCGGCAATGTGCCGGTGACGCTGACCGTCGTCTGATCAAGTTTGTGAAGGAGACAGCCATGGCCAAACCGACCGGGCGCATTGCGCAGGTCATCGGCGCCGTCGTCGACGTGCGCTTCGACGATCACCTGCCCGAGATCCTGAACGCGCTGGAGACAACCAACAACGGCCAGCGCCTCGTGCTCGAGGTTGCCCAGCATCTCGGCGAATCGACCGTTCGCTGCATCGCCATGGACACGTCCGAGGGTCTGATGCGCGGCCAGCCGGTCGTCGACACCGGCGCCCCGATCATGGTTCCGGTCGGTGAAGCCACGCTCGGCCGCATCATGAACGTCATCGGCGAGCCGATCGACGAAGCGGGGCCGGTCGTCGGCGAGGGCTCGCGCCCGATCCACGCGCCGGCGCCGAGCTATGCCGAGCAGTCGACCGAGGGCCAGATCCTCGTGACGGGCATCAAGGTCGTCGACTTGCTTGCGCCCTACGCCAAGGGCGGCAAGATCGGCCTGTTCGGCGGCGCGGGCGTCGGCAAGACCGTGCTCATCCAGGAACTGATCAACAACGTCGCCAAGACCCATGGCGGCTATTCGGTGTTCGCCGGCGTCGGCGAGCGTACCCGCGAGGGCAACGACCTCTATCACGAGTTCATCGAGTCTAAGGTGAACGCCGATCCGCACAACCCGGATCCGAGCGTCAAGTCGAAGTGCGCTCTCGTGTTCGGCCAGATGAACGAACCGCCGGGCGCCCGCGCCCGCGTCGCGCTCACCGGCCTCACCGTCGCCGAGCACTTCCGCGACCAGGGTCAGGACGTGCTTTTCTTCGTCGACAACATCTTCCGCTTCACCCAGGCGGGTTCGGAAGTGTCGGCGCTGCTCGGCCGCATCCCCTCGGCGGTCGGCTATCAGCCGACGCTCGCCACCGACATGGGCGCGCTGCAGGAGCGCATCACCACCACGACCAAGGGTTCGATCACCTCGGTGCAGGCGATCTACGTGCCGGCCGACGACCTGACCGATCCGGCGCCGGCGACCTCGTTCGCCCATCTCGACGCGACGACCGTGCTGTCGCGCTCGATCGCGGAAAAGGGCATCTACCCGGCGGTCGACCCGCTCGACTCGACCTCGCGCATGCTCACCCCGGCCGTGGTCGGCGAGGAGCATTACGCCGTCGCCCGCCAGGTGCAGCAGATCCTGCAGCGCTACAAGGCGCTCCCGGACATCATCGCGATCCTGGGCATGGACGAACTGTCGGAAGAGGACAAGCTGACCGTGGCGCGCGCCCGCAAGATCGAGCGCTTCCTGTCGCAGCCCTTCGACGTCGCCGCCGTGTTCACCGGCTCGCCGGGCGTCCAGGTGAAGATCGAGGACACCGTGAAGGGCTTCAAGGGCATCGTCGAGGGCAAGTACGACTACCTGCCGGAGGCCGCCTTCTACATGGTCGGCACGATCGAGCAGGCGGTCGAAAAGGGCAAGCGCCTCGCCGCGGAAGCGGCGTAAGGCACAGGGCGGAGCGGCTGTCGCATGGCGAGCTTTTCGTTTGAACTCGTGAGCCCGGAGCGGCTTCTCTTCGCCGGCCAGGTGGAGCAGGTGGTCGTGCCCGGCAGCGAAGGCGACTTCGCCGTGCTCGCCAACCACGCCCCGGTGATGACCACGATCCGCCCCGGCGTGATCGCGATCCAGGAGAGCGCGTCGGGTGCCCCGAAGCGGATCTTCATCCGCGGCGGCTTCGCGGACGTTTCGTCCTCCGGCCTCACGATCCTCGCCGAGCAGGCGATCGCCCTCGAGGACCTCAAGCCCGAGACGCTGGCGGCCGAGGTGAAGGCGGCGGAAGAGGATGTCGCCGACGCCAAGACCGCCGACACCAAGGCGAAGGCGACCGAGCGCCTCGCGCAGCTCAAGGAGCTGCAGAAGGCCCTCGCCAACTGAGCGGCGTGCCACCGCACGGAAACAGAAAAAGGCCGACGGATCGTTCCGTCGGCCTTTTTCGTTGCGTGCCCACAACCGTATGCGGGACCTTATCGGACGTTCAGGCGGACGCAAGTTCCGTGGATGGGACAGGCCGCAGACGGGCGGGCATGGCGGCATAGGCTGCCGCCGCCTCCCCGGGCTCGGCGCGCCGCCGGGCCCTCGTCTGCGCCAATCCATCGCGCGTCGCCAGAAGATGGACAAGAAAGTCGGCGCGTCGGTCGAGCCGGGCACCCGAACCGGGTGCGATGCCCTCGACCGGCCGCGTGGTGTCCGCATCGCGCACGGCCGGGCTCACCCGCACGAGCGCCGTGCCGCGTGAAGATCCCGTGCCTGTGATCGGTGCCACCATGACCTGCTCCTGTGCCATTCTGGGACGAGCGTTCATCCTCTGGCAAGGAGTTCGCAAAGGCCGGGCCAGTTTCCCACGACGCCGCGCCGGAGCCGGCTCACGGGCTCCCGCACCGGATTGCTTGCCCGGAGACGGCGTTTCGCCTATGTGCTCCGCGTCCCGAAGGCCTTGACCCTTCGCGGTTCCGGAGACGCCCGATGCTGAACTCGCTCGATCTGCCGCGCCGCCCCGCCGACACGCGCGTCGTCGTCGCCATGTCGGGCGGCGTCGATTCCTCCGTCGTCGCGGGGCTCCTGAAGGCCGAGGGCTATGAGGTGATCGGGGTCACGCTGCAGCTCTACGACCATGGAGCGGCCACCCATCGCAAGGGCGCCTGCTGCGCCGGCCAGGACATCGCCGATGCGCGCGCCGCCGCCGAGCGCCTCGACATCCCCCATTACGTCCTCGACTACGAGGCGCGCTTCCGAGAGGCGGTGATCGACCCCTTCGTCGCCTCCTACGCGGCGGGCGAGACGCCGATCCCCTGCGTCAGCTGCAATCAGCGGGTCAAGTTCCGCGACCTGCTCGACACGGCACGCGACCTCGGCGCGGATGTGCTCGCGACCGGCCATTACGTCGCGAGCCGCCCTGTGGCGGGCGGGCGCGGGCTCTACCGGCCGCGCGACGTCGAGCGTGACCAGAGCTATTTCATGTTCGCGACGACGCGCGCCCAGCTCGACCTGCTGCGCTTTCCGCTCGGCGAGATGACGAAGCCCGAGACGCGCGCTCTCGCGGCCCGCTACGGCCTTGGCGTCGCCGACAAGCCCGACAGCCAGGACATCTGCTTCGTGCCGGATGGTCGCTATGCGGCGATCATCGAGAAGCTCCGCCCCGGCGCCGCCCGGCCCGGCGACATCGTCCATGTCGACGGACGCATCCTCGGCCGGCACGAGGGCGTCATCCATTTCACCATCGGCCAGCGCAAGGGGCTCGGCGTCGCGACGGGCGAGCCGCTCTATGTGGTGCGGCTCGACGCCGATGCCGCCCGCGTCGTGGTCGGCCCGCGCGAGGCGCTGGCGACGAGCACGGTGCGCCTGCGCGATCTCAACTGGATCGGCGACGGCGACCTCGCGGCGATCGGCGCCGGTGGTCTCGACGTCGCGGTGCGCGTGCGCTCGACGCGCCCGCCCGTGCCGGCGCGCCTCTCGATCGACGCGGAAGGCCCGTGGCTCGATCTTGTGACGGCGGAAGCCGGCGTCTCGCCGGGCCAGGCCGCCGTGCTGTACGATGCGCCCGAGGGCCAGGCCCGCGTCCTCGGCGGCGGCTTCATCGCGGCGAGCCTGGCGCAGCCGGCCGACCGGGCCCTCGCCACCGCCCCCTGAGCCGCGCCCCCAAACCGCGCCCCCGGTCACCCATCCGCAGAAACCCGGCCCCTTCCCCCGGTTTTCGACTTGTGCCGGCGCCCGTCGCCCGTTATGTACACGCCGCTGCCGACGGAGAGGTGGCAGAGTGGTTGAATGCACCGCACTCGAAATGCGGCATAGGGGCAACTCTATCGGGGGTTCGAATCCCTCCCTCTCCGCCATATGCCTTTTTATTGAGTTTTTCAGGCCGCTTGTTTCAGTTCCCACATCCGTTCCCACATCCGGCGTGAGTGAGCGGCTTGCACGGCTTTTGAACCGTGCGGATTTGCGATTATTCTGGTCGGCATGACAAAGTCCGCCCAAGAGAAGTCGTCAAAGCCGAAACATCCAGAAGCTCGCCTAAAGGCGGCTGTCGCCGACATCGTTGAGACGAGGAAGCGATACTACGCCGGATCGGCCCCCAGGCTAGCCGACCTAATGAGCCGTTCTCCATTCATCGCAACATTCGACGGTGACAGTGACGAAGAACGGGCCCGCGTTCGGGCGCTGCAGAACTCTGAGCTCCTCCGGTTGCTCGACGACCGCACGTCTCGCTGTCGCTTATGGGCACAGTTTGGAGATAAAGCCGAGGAATGGTTGAAGAATCCAGATCATCATTCTAGTCAATATCGCTCCGTCACAGCTATCTTTGATAAGTTCGGAGCTGATCCTCGGAACCCGTATGACTGGTTAATGATACTTAGCGCCCTAAGCGACGCATTTACCACAGGAAAGCCGCGCGGTAGACCATCAAAACCTATTCCAGGTACGCCAAAACAGCAGGACTATGCATTACAGGTGTTGCTGCTCTCAGCGGAAAAAGGAATTCCTGAATCAGTCCTTATCCGTGATTTCGCAGGTCGCTTGAAAGCGGAGCAAGGAACCACTGAAGAAGCGTCACATCGTGATGCGCTGACAAGAATCGTCAAGTTCATGAAGGCTACCGGTTACGTTGATCGGCTGGTCGATTTTCTCGCCGATCGAAAAAACCCGGAATTTTAATTCGTTTCCGTTGAACGATACGGCCGACTATTCTGGCGCTCGGCGTCAAGTGCGTTCGGTTGAACGTATACGACGCCCGCGACCGGCCCGCGCGCTGTCGGCCCGATGGAAGCGCAAATGCAGAATCCTGATTTTCCCGTTGATCCGGCCCTGAGCCTGAAAGAAGTGCGCCGTGTTACTGGGCGGGGCAGCACCTCAATTCACGCCGATATCAAAGCCGGCCGTCTGAAGACCTTCCTTAACGGCTCGCGCCGCTACGCCCGCGCGTCAGATGTGGAAGCGTATCTCGCCGCGCGTCAGGCGGAAACGGCAAATGGTTGAACCAAGAAACGAAATGGCCCGACAGGCGTTGGAGCGCTAGCCGGGCCTTTATCTGTAACTCTCTCACAAAAGAGCATTACATTGACAAGCTACAACGGAATGCGCCCTTCGCGCAATCGGCACCGCTTTGCCGAAAATCAGCTGGACCTCTTCGCCTGGGCAGATGCCCGACCGGCGATGTCATTCCCGCTACCCTATCCTGCGAGCGTAATTGCGCGGCGCTATCGCATGCCGCCCCATCTCGCAGCCGTCATCGCAGGTCGTGTCCCACCGGGTGGTGTAGCTGGACGGTAGCGAAGCTGCCCGCCCGCGCGCCTCCATATGGCCGGAGCGGGCGGGCGGCTTCGCGGGGGGTGGTCATCGGTGGATCGT
>JBKDKQ010000061.1:0-26509 GCA_046344875.1 Labrys sp. (in: a-proteobacteria)
CCGCTCGTCGGGGTGGCATCCTGCTGGACTGCGGCCGCGCCCTGCAACCTTGCCCGGCGGCGTCACGCGCAGGCTGTGAAGCAGCGTGTCGCCGCCGGCGGCGGCACGCCGCGCGACTTCGGCACCATCACGGTGACCGACGGCATCGCCATGGGCCATGAGGGCATGAAGTCCTCGCTCCCGTCGCGCGACCTCATCGCCGACTCGGTCGAGCTGACGATCCGCGGCCATGGCTATGACGCCATCGTCGGTCTGGCCGGCTGCGACAAGTCGCTCCCCGGCATGATGATGGCGATGGTGCGCCTGAACATCCCGTCGATCTTCATCTATGGCGGCTCGATCCTGCCCGGCACCTTCAAGGGCAAGCCGGTCACCGTCCAGGACGTGTTCGAGGCCGTCGGCATGCACTCGGTCGGCCGCATGTCGGATGCCGATCTCGAGGAACTGGAGCAGAAGGCGTGTCCGTCGGCCGGTGCCTGCGGTGCGCAGTTCACCGCGAACACGATGGCGACAGTCTCGGAAGCGATTGGTCTCGCTCTGCCGTACTCGGCCGGCGCCCCGGCTCCGTACGAGATCCGTGACCAGTTCTGCATGACGGCCGGCGAGATGGTGATGGACCTCATCGCCCGTCAGATCCGCCCGCGCGACATTGTGACACGCAAGGCGCTGGAGAATGCTGCTACGGTCGTTGCCGCTTCGGGCGGTTCGACGAATGCCGCGCTGCATCTGCCGGCGATTGCAAACGAATGCGGCATCAAGTTCGACCTCTTCGACGTCGCCGAGATCTTCAAGCGCACGCCCTACATTGCCGATTTGAAACCCGGCGGCCGTTATGTCGCCAAAGATATGTTCGAGGTTGGCGGCATACCGCTGCTGATGAAGACACTTCTGGATCACGGCTACATGCATGGCGACGTCATGACCGTCACGGGCCGCACGATGGCCGAGAATCTGGCTTCCGTTAAATGGAACCCGGATCAGGACGTCGTGTACCCGGCCGACAAGCCGATCACGGTCACCGGCGGCGTCGTCGGCCTGCAGGGCAACCTCGCGCCGGATGGCGCGATCGTGAAGGTCGCCGGCATGAAGAACCAGCGCTTCGTGGGTCCGGCCCGCTGCTTCGATCGCGAGGAAGAGTGCTTCGAGGCGGTCAAGAACAAGGCCTACAAGGAAGGCGACGTGCTGGTGATCCGGTACGAAGGACCGAAGGGCGGCCCCGGCATGCGCGAGATGCTCGCGACGACGGCTGCGCTCTATGGCCAGGGCATGGGCGACAAGGTGGCCCTGATCACCGACGGTCGCTTCTCCGGCGCGACGCGCGGCTTCTGCGTCGGCCATGTCGGACCGGAGGCCGCAGTTGGCGGCCCGATCGGGCTGCTGCGCGACGGCGACATGATCACGCTCGACGCTGTCGAGGGCATTCTGGCGGTTGACGTGTCGGACGAGGAGTTCGCCCGTCGGCGCAAGGAGTGGAAGCCGAAGGAAGACAATTTCGGGTCCGGTGCGATCTGGCGTTACGCCCAGACCGTCGGTCCCGCGCGGCAGGGGGCAGTC
This sequence comes from Labrys sp. (in: a-proteobacteria), assembly GCA_046344875.1. Lineage (GTDB taxonomy): Bacteria > Pseudomonadota > Alphaproteobacteria > Rhizobiales > Labraceae > Labrys. Next base: position 1,555 of record JBKDKQ010000061.1, read on the forward strand.
ACGCATCCGGGGGCTTCGGGTGAAAAGAGCTGCTATGCTGACATTTGAGACCAGAAGCCGGACCATGGTCGGTCTGCGGCGGCTGATCGCCGGGCTTGGCGCCGTTTTGTGCGTCGCCTGCCAGCCGGCCTTGGCGCTCGACGGATCGAAGACCGATCCGGACGATCCGTCGCCGGTCGAGGCGTTCAAGTCCGCCGCCAAGGCGCTCAAGGCCGGTGACATGGTCAGCGCCTCGCGCGCCCTCGAATTTGCGGCCGGCAAGGGCCATGCTCTGGCACAGTGGAAACTCGCCCGCATGTACGCGGAAGGCGAGGGCGTTCCGCAGGACGATCTCAAGGCGTTCGAGTATTATCAGGCGATCGCGAACGCCTATGCCGACGAGAGCCCCGATGCGCCGCAGGCGCGCGTCGTATCCAGCGCCTTCGTGGCGCTTGGGTCCTATTACCTGAACGGTATTCCGAACTCGGACGTCCGCCCCGATCCGGTGCGCGCGGCAGACATGTTCCAGTATGCGGCCTCCTATTTCGGCGACAGCGACGCCCAATACAATCTTGGCCGTCTTGTCCTGTCGGGCGCCGATGGCATTCCGCGGAACCCTGTGGTGGCCGCGCGTTGGTTCCATCTCTCGGCGAAGAAGGGGCACCATCAAGCGCAGGCGCTGCTCGGACAGCTTCTCTTCGTCGGTCAGGACGTGCCGAGGCAGGCAGCACGGGGCCTGATGTACCTGACGCTGGCGCGCGACGGGGCGAAGGGCAAGGAAGACAACTGGATCGTCGAACTCTACGATCAGGCCATCGCGGCGGCCGAGCCGGAAGAGATCGAAATGGCACGCACCTACCTTGAGCAGCATCTCAAAAGTGATCCCTTTTGAGGCATAAGTATCGCCGTGCATACAGTTTGCGTCGCGGCGGTTGCGCACCGCGACTGGATCGTCGATAATGCGGTAACTCAGAACAGCTCGACGAACCGGAAGTGTGCCGCCATGGTTTTGCGCCGTCTCATCATCGCGGGTGGCCTCGTTCTGGCTGGTCCTGTTCTCGCCGACGAATCGATCGGATCGGCGGTGGGCGTGACCCCGCAGGCGACCGGCACCATCGCCGGTGCTCTGACGGTTGGATCGCAGGTCTTTCGCGATGAAACCGTCCAGACCGGAGCAGCTGGTACGGCGGAACTGCGTTTTCTCGACGAAACACGGCTCGGGATCGGGCCACGCTCGACCGTCAAACTCGATCAGTTCGTCTACAGGGGTGGACAGCAGGGCGACGAGATCGTTCTCAAGCTGACGAAGGGCGCCTTCCGTTTCGTCACCGGCGATGCGCCGAAAAAGGCCTACCGTATCGAGACACCCGTGGCCGTGATCGGCCTGCGCGGAACCGTGCTCGACATCAACATCAGTGGCAATAAGGTGGATATCCAGCTGGTCGAAGGTGGCGCCGATGTCTGCCCGAACGGCCGCGGCTGCTCGGCGATGGATCGCCCCGGTGAGACGGTGTCTGTTCTGCCCGACGGAACCGTCCAGCGTGGTGTCGGCGGCACGCAGTTCGCCATCTCCTGCCGCCTCGTCGACAGCGGCACGTCGCAGATCTGCAGCCGCGCGTCGGGCGAAACCGACGAACCGTTCGAGGTGGCGCCGGATTCGGGTGGTGGCTCGAACAATGTCAACAATGGTGGCGCTGCGCCGGGCGGCGCCGGAACGCCGACCGCGCCGGTCGACCCGAACCAGAACTTCTGAGACGGTTCAGCGCCCGTCCATCGCCAGCGCGACACGGACCGGGACGTGGTCGGACGGCTTCTCGCCGGCCCGCATCTCCTTGTCGATCTCCATGGATCGCAGCAAACCGGCCGCCTGCGGCGACAGCAGGATGTGGTCGATGCGGATGCCGTTGTCGCGCTGCCACGCGCCCGCCTGGTAATCCCAGAACGAATAGAGGCCCGGACGACTGTCGCAGGCACGAACCGAGTCGGTCAGGCCAAGCGCCAGGAGCTCGCGGAAGGTCTCGCGGGTACGCGGCATGAACAGGGCGTCGCCCGTCCAAAGCTGCGGGTTCTTGGCATCGTCGGGCGTCGGGATCACGTTGTAGTCGCCGGCGAGCGCCAACGGTTCCTCGAACGCGAGAAGCGTCTTTGTATGCGCGATCAGTCGGCGCATCCAGGCAAGCTTATAGGTGTACTTCTCGGTGTCCGGCGGGTTGCCGTTCGGCAGATAGATGGAGGCAACGCGCAGCGCGCCCTGCCGTGTGGACACCACCGCTTCGATGTAGCGCGACTGCTCGTCGCTCTCGTCGCCGGGCAGCCGGCGCGTCACCTCGTCGAAGGGCAGCTTCGACAGGATCGCGACGCCGTTGAACGTCTTCTGGCCATGAACGGCGACATTGTAGCCAAGGCTTTCGATCTCGGCGGACGGGAACGCCTCGTCGAGGCATTTGAGTTCCTGCAGGCAGACGATGTCCGGGCCCGTCTCCGCGAGCCACGATGTCAGAGCGCCGATCCGCTGGCGGACCGAGTTCACATTCCAGGTGGCGATCGTCAGCACTGTCAGACTGCGAAACTGGTGCCGCAGCCGCAGCCGGAAACAGCGAGCGGATTGTGGATCTTGAACGCCGACCCGATCAGATCCTCGACGTAGTCGAGCTCGGATCCGCCCATGTACTGAAGCGACAATTCGTCGACGACCACGGTCGCCCCGCGCTTCTCGATGCGCAGATCGTCCGGATTATGGGTCGTGTCGAAGTCGAACTTGTACTGAAACCCGCTGCAGCCGCCGCCTTCGACGCTGATGCGCAGCATGGCGCCGGGTTTCTCGCCCTTCAGGATCTCGGCGATGCGGTCTGCGGCCCGGTCACTCACCGTTACGACAGCGTCACTCATGGCCTTCCTGTTTCCTGTTGCCGTTCCCAAGGTATGTGCGAAAACCTCGGCGTCAATGCGTGGAGGGGCGTACGATGGAAATACCGGACTGCGTGATCCGCCCGCGCGGTCCATGGGCGGTGTCGCCGGTGTCGCGCGGCCGTCTCGTGCCGGAACCCTCGTCGCCGACCCGCACGGACTACCAGCGCGACCGCGATCGAATCATTCATTCGACCGCGTTCCGCCGGCTGAAGCACAAGACGCAGGTCTTCGTCACCCATGAGGGCGACCACTACCGTACGCGGCTGACACACACCATCGAGGTGGCGCAGATCGCACGCTCGATCGCCCGGTCGCTCGCGCTCGACGAAGACCTCGCCGAGGCGCTGGCGCTCGCCCATGATCTCGGGCACACGCCTTTCGGCCATACCGGCGAGGACGCCCTCGACGAATCGATGCGGCGTTTCGGCGGTTTCGACCATAACGCCCAGTCGCTCCGGCTCGTCACGCGTCTCGAGCGCCGCTATGCCGATTTCGACGGCCTCAACCTGTGCTGGGAGACGCTCGAGGGGCTCGTGAAGCACAACGGCCCACTGGTCGATCCCGACGGCCTGCCGGTGGCGCGCTATGCGTCGCGCGGCATTCCGCTCGCGATCATCGAGTATCAGTCGCGCCACGATCTCGAATTGTGGAGCCACGCCAGCGCTGAGGCGCAGGCGGCCGCGATCTCGGACGACATCGCCTACAATGCCCACGACGTCGATGACGGCCTGCGGGCGCAGCTTTTTGATCTCGACGCGCTCTGTTCGGTGCCCTTCGTCGATGACCTCGTGCGCGAGATCAAGCAACGCCACCCCGGCCTCGACAAGGCGCGGCTGACCAACGAACTCGTCCGCCGCATGATCACCCGCATGGTCGAGGATACCATTTCGATCGCGGGAGAGGACTTTCGGTCCGGAGGTTTTCTCAGCGCCGAGGATGTGCGCCGGGCAGGGCGGCCGATCGTGCGGTTTTCGCCGGCGATGGCGGAGGCCGATCGCTCGATCAAAGCTTTCCTGTACCCGAACATGTACCGGCACCCGCGTGTGATGCGCGTGCGCCTCCAGGCGGCCCGGATCGTGTCCGACCTCTTCGAGCACCTTTTCGGCCATATCGATCTCCTGCCTGACTATTGGCTTCACGACCTCGATCCGGGTGATGAGGGGCGCCGGGCGCGTCGCGTCGCCGACTACATTGCGGGCATGACGGACACCTTCGCGCTCGACGAACATCGTCGCCTGTTCGACACGACGCCCGACTTGCGCTAATCCGCGCGTTCTCCGACCGACACGAGACGATGATGAACATCTTTGCCGTTTACGAGACCTTCGTGCGCGACGCCGTCGCCGCACTGACGCGGGAAGGGGTTTTCGCTACCGCGCCGGATCTGTCGAAGGTCGTCGTCGAGCCGCCGCGTGACGCCTCGCTCGGCGATTTCGCGACCAACGCCGCCATGGTGCTCGCAAAGGAAGCGGGCCTGAAGCCGCGCGATCTCGCGGAGAAGCTGGTCGCGAAGCTCAAGGCGGTTCCGGCCGTGGCTGCGGCGGACATCGCCGGGCCGGGCTTCATCAACATGGCCGCCCGCAGCGACAAATGGACAGACGTGCTGCGCGCCGTGTTGGCGGGCGGTGCGCGCTATGGCAGCGGCGAACCGCAGCCCGGCAAGGTCAATGTCGAATACGTGTCGGCGAACCCGACGGGCCCGATGCATGTCGGGCATTGTCGTGGCGCCGTCGTGGGCGACGCGCTGGCGAGCCTGATCGCCTTTTCCGGTCGGGAAGTCACCAAGGAGTACTACATCAACGACGCCGGCGCGCAGGTCGATGTCCTCGCCCGCTCGGCCTATCTGCGTTATCGCGAGGCACTGGGCGAGACGATCGCGATCCCGGAAGGGCTCTATCCCGGCGATTATCTGAAGCCGGTCGGCGCGCTGCTCGCCGAGCGCTACGGTCGCTCGCTTCTGGACAAGCCCGAGGCGGATTGGCTCGCCGATGTCCGCGCGATTGCCATCGACGCGATGATGGCGCTGATCCGTGCCGACCTCGCGCTCCTCAACGTGCATCAGGACGTCTTCTTTTCCGAGCGCTCGCTGCAGGTTCCGGTCGACATTGTCGGCCGGACGATCGAGGAGCTGCGCGCGCGCGATCAGGTTTATGAAGGCACGCTGCCGAAGCCCAAGGGCGATGCGGAGGATTGGGAGCCGCGCCAGCAGACGCTGTTCCGGGCGACCGCTTTCGGGGACGACATCGACCGGCCGCTGATGAAATCGGATGGCTCCTACACGTACTTCGCGTCCGACATCGCCTATCACAAGAACAAGTTCGACCGTGGCTTTGCCGAGATGATCGACATCTGGGGCGCGGATCACGGCGGCTACGTCAAGCGCATGCAGGCGGCGGTGAAGGCCGCGACCGGCGGCGCCGGGGATCTCGACGTGAAGCTCTGCCAGCTCGTCAAGCTGATGCGCGGCGGCGAGCCTGTGAAGATGTCGAAGCGCGCCGGTGATTTCGTCACGCTGCGCGACGTCGTCGAGGAAGTCGGGCGCGACGCCGTCCGCTTCATGATGCTGATGCGCAAGAACGACGCGCCGCTCGACTTCGATCTGGCCAAGGTGATCGAACAGTCGAAGGACAATCCGGTGTTTTATGTGCAATACGCGCATGCCCGGTGCCGCTCGACATTCCGGGCGGTGACCGCGTCGCACCCCAACCTCGTCTCGCCAGAAGCTCTGGAAAAGGCCGAACTGTCCCGTCTCGACGACGAGGGTGAGCTTTCCATCCTGAAACGGTTGGCGCAGTATCCGCGACTGATCGAGCAGGCAGCGAGCGCCCATGAGCCGCACCGCGTCGCCTTCTACCTGTATGAGCTTGCCAGCGACTTCCACACCCACTGGAATCGCGGCAAAGACTTGCCGCATTTACGCTTCATTAGAGATGATGATGAAATGCTCACCAGTGCTAGGCTTGCGCTGGTGCGCGGAGTTGAGACGGTGTTGGCCTCGGGACTTTCTCTTCTCGGTGTCGCCGCGCCAGAGGAAATGCGTTGAGCGTCGGACTGGTCCGACTGTGAGGTTGGCGTCCAGCCGACAGATCAAGAGCCGGGATCCTTCATGGCTGACACGCTGAACAATCGCCCTGCATCCGCTCGGGGAGACGATCCCTTGGCCGAACTCGCGCGCATCGTGAACCGCGACAACCCACGCCGTGAAGAGCCTTTTGGCGATCTGTTCAATGCCGCGCGACAGGACCCAAGGACCGCGCCGCCGCAGCAAAGGGTTGACCGGGACGTCGAGTTCGATTTTGCCCCCGAACCGCTCACGGCGGGACCGGCCGATGACGATGACGCCTATTACGGCGATGAAGACGGCGATGAGGCTCGCCGGTCTCAGGCGTGGACCGATGAGGTCTATGACGAAGAGGCTCCCTATGAAGACGAGGCACCGGCGCGACGCCGCGGTGGCGGCATCGTACGGATGGCCGCCGCGGTTGGCGCAGCTGTCCTGGTCGCCGGCGCAGGCTATGCGTGGTTTTCAGGAGGTCTGACCGGCCTCGGCATCCCGCCGCTTGCCGGTGATGCGCCGCTGATCGAAGCCTCCAAGAACCCGATGAAGATCGAGCCGGCCAAGCCAGCCGGTCTCGCCCAGACCGAATCGGTCGGCACCGAGAAGGTCGTGACTCGTGAAGAGCAGCCGATCGCCCTTGGGGCCGACCAACCGGTTGCGCCCGCGACGCCGCGCGTGATCCTTCCAGCCCCTAACGCCGTCGATACGCCCGCGCAGCCGCCCGCTGCCGATGTCGCGGCAGCCGAGCCGGCGGCTCCGCCTCCGCCTGCGGCGCCGAGTGCAGACGAACCGCGTCGCGTCCGCACGGTGAAGGTCCTCGCGGACGGAACGATCGTGACCGGTGAAGCGCCCGCCGCCTCAAGTGAAGTTCCTTCGCTTGCCGGGCAGGCAGCCGACGCGGCCGTTGCCGCTGCGGAACCTCAGCAGCTTCCCGGCGTCGTCCCGGCTGATCCAATTGCGAACATGATTGCCGCCAACGACGCCGCAGCGCCGGCGACGCCCTCGGCTGATACCCCTGTAGCGGAGACCCCGGCCGAGACACCCGTCGTGGTCGATCCCATTGCGAGCGCGAATGCGGATCTCGTGGAGACGAAGATTACCGATCAGGTCGCCGCTGCCACTCCCGTCGTGCCGGCCGAACCGGCAGCGACCGTGGCGGCCGAAGCCAGTCGCGGGATCGAATCCCTGATCGCGGAACAGGATGGTGGCACCATGGTCGAAGGCATCTCGATGCCCCCGCCGCGTCCTGAGATCCCCGTGCGCGTCGCCGCACTCGAAACGCAGGCACCGGCCGATCCGGAGCCCGTCGCGACCGCATCAGTCCCCTCAACTCCCGTGTCCGAGCCTGCGTCCGCCGCCGTTGAAACGGCCAGTGCGAAGGCCGGCGGCTTCGTCGTCCAGATCGCCGCCGCCAAGAGCCAGGGCGAGGCACAGTCGACCCTTCAGGCCGCGCAGCGTCGTTTTTCGGTGTTGCTCGGCGGGCAGCCGACCTCGATCAAGCGCGTCGAGATCGACGGTCGCGGCACGTTCTATCGCGTCCGTGTCGGCCCGCTCGAAACGCGTGATGCGGCGATCTCGCTGTGCACCTCGTTGAAATCGGCGGGCGGCGACTGCGTCGTCGCCAAGAACTGACACGCCCATGCCCGTGGCCGCGATGGTGCTGGGCGTCGCGGGGCACGCTCTTTCCGCCGAGGAGAGGGCCTTCTATCGTGACGCGTCGCCGTGGGGCTTCATCCTCTTCCGTCGCAACGTCGATTCGCCGGACCAGGTACGCGCGCTGACCGCTTCGCTGCGCGAGTGTGTCGGCTACAATGCGCCGATCTTCGTCGATCAGGAAGGCGGGCGGGTGCAGCGTCTCGGTCCGCCGCATTGGCCAAAATACCCGGCCGGTCGCAGCTATGGCCGGCTCCTCGCCAATGATCCCCTGGCGCGCCGCGAGATCACGCGGCTCGGCACCCGCCTGATCGCGCATGATCTCAAGAGCGTCGGCATCGATGGCGACTGTCTGCCGGTGGTCGACGTGCCGATCCCGGGCGCCCATGACGTCATCGGCGACCGTGCCTATGACATGGATCCGGACACCGTCGCCGTCCTCGGACGCGCGGCGGCCGAGGGGCTTCTCGCAGGCGGCGTGCTTCCGGTGATGAAGCATGTTCCTGGCCATGGTCGCGCGGCAGTCGACAGTCATCTCAGCCTGCCCATCGTCGAGGCCGATCTCGAGGCTCTCCGACAGCGCGATTTCGTGCCCTTCCAGATCCTTGCCGATCTGCCGATCGCGATGACGGCGCATGTCGTCTACACGGCTGTCGACCGGCGGGCGCCGGCGACCACCTCGCGCACCGTGCTACGCCGGATCGTTCGCGGCGAGATCGGCTTTGACGGGCTCCTGATGAGCGATGATCTGTCGATGCAGGCGCTGGCCGGCACGCTGGCCGAGCGCGCGGAGGCGGCGCTCGCTGCCGGCTGCGACATCGCCCTGCACTGCAATGGCCGCATGGACGAGATGACCGCCGTCGCGAGCCGAGTTCGCCCGCTTGCCGGCAAGTCGGCCCAGCGTGCGAAGGTCGCGCTGCAGCGCATCCGCCATGTGCCGGAGCCGCTCGACGTCGGGCTTGCCCGCGAGCGTTTCGATGCTGCCTTCGCGGCATTGGCCGCGTGATGGCGATCGAGGAACTACCGTTCGACGAGACGCCCGAACGGGCGGTGTCTGACCCGATGCTCGTCGTCGATGTCGATGGCTTCGAGGGCCCGCTCGATCTGCTGCTTGAACTCGCCCGGCGCCAGAAGGTCGATCTGGCGCGGATCTCGATCCTCGCGCTCGCCGAGCAGTACATTCTGTTTGTCGAAGAGGCGCGCAAGCTGCGGCTTGAACTCGCGGCCGATTATCTCGTGATGGCGGCCTGGCTCGCTTATCTGAAGTCGCGGCTGCTGCTGCCTGAACCGCCCAAGGGCGAGGAGCCGCCGGCGGCAGAGCTTGCAGCGGCACTCGCGCGGCGTCTGCGGCGGCTCGAGGCCATGCGAACAGCCGCCCGGGCGCTGGAAGCGCGCGATCAGCTTGGTCGCGACGTGTTCGTGCGCGGCGAGCCCGAGGGCGTGCGCGCGACCGCGATGCGCTACGAGGCCACCGTCTACGATCTCTTGAGCGCCTATGCGCGCATGCGCCAGACGCAGGCGCTCTCGAAAGTCCGCCTGCCGACCCGCACAGTCTGGACGCTTGCTCAGGCGCGCGAGTTGCTCGAACGGCTGATCGGTCAGGCCGTCGACTGGGTGGCGATCGACGCCTTTCTCCTTCGGTATTTGGCTGATCCAGGCACCAGAGCGACCGTTTTGGCATCGAGTTTTACCGCCAGTTTGGAACTGGCCAAGGAGGGGGCGATCGATCTAAGACAGGAACGCCCGTTCGCTTCCCTTGAACTTCGCCGCCGGCCCGGCGTCAGGCGACGGGCAAACGGGGAGAAGGAACCCTAGGGTGGCATCCAGCGCCCCTGCCGACGATGCCGCGCCGCTTGTCGACCCGGACGAGACAGTCCGTTTGGTCGAGGCGTTGCTGTTTGCGGCGGTCGAACCGCTCGACGTGCCGGCGCTGCGATCCCGCCTTCCCGAAAACCATGACGTCGACGCCGCAATCGAGCGTCTGCGCGCGCACTATGCCAGCCGCGGCGTGAACCTCGTGAAACTCGGCACCCGCTTTGCCTTCCGCACAGCGCCGGATCTGTCGTGGCTGTTGTCGGGTGCCGCGCAGGAGCCGCGCAAACTCTCGCGCGCCGCTATGGAAACCCTCGCGATCATCGCCTATCACCAGCCGGTGACCCGGGCAGAGATCGAGGAAATCCGTGGCGTATCGATATCGCGTGGCACGATCGACGTTCTGCTCGACACGGGCTGGATCCGCCTGCGCGGCCGGCGCCGCACGCCGGGGCGGCCGGTGACCTACGGCACGACGTCCGCTTTCCTGGAGCACTTCAACTTCGAGGCGATCACCGATCTGCCAGGCCTCGACGAACTGAAGGGTGCCGGTCTCCTCGACGGCCGTCTGCCGCCGGGCTTTTCGGTCCCGCAGCCGAATGATGACGGCGCGCTCGCGCCCGATGAGGATCCGCTCGATCCGGCAGATCTTTCGCTTGGTTTTCCTGCTCCTGAGACCGGTGATGGCGACTGACGACGTCAGACGACCGGCATGGGGACAGAGAGGTACGGCCGGCGCGTCCTTCGCGGCGAGCCTGACCTTCGAGGCCGTGCGCCACGCCTATGGTGAGGGGCCGACGATCCTCAACGGCGTCTCACTCGCCGTCGAGCCCGGCGAAATCCTGTGCCTTCTCGGGCGGTCAGGCTGCGGCAAGTCGACGCTGCTGCGGATCGCGGCCGGCGTCGAACGCCAGACGCAGGGCCGTGTCCTGCTCGACGGCCGCGAGATCGCCGGGCCGTCGGTGTTCCTCCAGCCGGAGCGGCGCGGCATAGGCCTGATGTTCCAGGACTACGCTCTATTTCCCCACATGACCATCCTCGAGAACGTCATGTACGGCCTGCGCGCGCTCGCCCGGACCGACGCCGAGGTCGCGGCCAAACGCGCGCTGCGGCGCGTCGGCATGCTCGACTATGCGCCCGATTACCCGCATGCGATCTCCGGCGGCGAGCAGCAGCGCGTCGCGCTCGCCCGCGCCATCGCCCCGCGTCCACCGGTCCTGTTGATGGACGAGCCCTTCTCGAACCTCGACAAGCGCATGCGCGACGATGTGCGCGATGAAACGGTCGCGGTCCTGCGCGAGGCGCGGGCAACCACCATTGTCGTGACCCATGACCCGGAGGAAGCGATGCGCATGGCTGACCGCATCGCCTTGATGCGCGCCGGGCGCCTCGTGCAGGTCGGGCGGCCGGAGGAGCTTTATCGCCGTCCGGTCGACCTTCTCGCCGCGCGCTTCTTCTCGGAAATGAACGAGATCCCAGGCCGTATCCGCGGCGGACGGGCCGAGACACCGGTCGGATGGTTCGATGCAACCGGGATTGCCGACGGACCCGGCGTCGTCTGCGTCAGACCACAGGCCGTTCGCCTGAAGCCCGCCGGTCTTTGCATACCGGGGCGGGTGCTCCGGCGTCTGTTCCTTGGCGAGGTCGATCTGGTCGAGGTGGTGGTGGCCGGGGTCGATCGCCCGATCAAGGCACGGCCACGCGAGCATATTCCGTATCACGCCGGCGATGAGATCGGCATTGAGGTTGATCCGGCCGAAACGCTTGTCTTTGCCGCCTCGGATCCCTAGTTTCACGTCGACCCGTAGGGTGGGGATAGAAGACGCGTCACGCGGCTCCCCGGCCTTCGATCGTTGGGGAGGAGTGTTTGATGGGTAGCATGAGCATTTGGCACTGGATCGTGGTGGGCATCATCGTCCTGCTGCTGTTTGGCCGCGGCAAGGTGTCGGAGCTGATGGGTGACGTCGCCAAGGGCATCAAGGCCTTCAAGAAGGGCATGGCCGAGGACGAGACGCCGCCGACCGCCTCGACCGAACCTGCCAAGCAGCTTGACGCGCAGAGCACGCCCGTCAGCGCTGTAAAGGCCGAAGAGCACAAGGCAAGCTGATCATTCGGTGCGAGAGACCGGCCGGACGCTGATCGAGGCGTCCGGGACGCGGGGATGTGATGCTGGATATCGGGTGGAGCGAGCTCGTCGTCATCGCGGTCGTGGCGCTCGTGGTGATCGGACCGAAGGAACTGCCGACCGCGCTGCGGACGGTGGGAGGGATGCTGACGAAGCTTCGGCGGATGGCCGGCGAGTTTCAGGGCCAGTTCCAACAGGCGATGAAGGAGGCGGAACTCGGCGACGTGCAGCAGCAGTTCAACGAGATCCGTCAGTCCGTCTCGTCGATGAAGGGCGGGCTCGGAATGACGCCGACCGATCTGGTTCGCAAGGAGATCGGCGGCGCCATCGCCGGCGCCGGCATCACCACGGGCTCGACGACGTCCTCGACCGCCGCGCCGACTTCGCCGTCGTCGGTCAGCAGTGCATCGACCGCGGCCAAGCCCGTTGCGGAGCCCGAGCCGGCCGTGTCGATCCCCTCGGCCTATGCGCCGTCTCCCATGTTCAAGAAGCGTTAGGCGAGCCGAGATGAGCCAGGAAGACATCGACGCGTCAAAAGCGCCCCTGATGGACCACCTGATCGAGCTGCGTTCGCGGCTGATCAAGTCGTTGCTCGCCTTCGTCGTGCTGTTCTTCCTGAGTTTCGCCTTCGCGAAGCCGATCTACAACATCCTGCTTTGGCCGTTCGAATGGGCCGCGTCCGGTGCCGGCATCACCGACGTGCGCCTGATCTACACGGCGCCGCTCGAGTACTTCTTCACTCAGCTCCAGATCGCCGTGTTCGGGGCCGCTTTCATCGGCTTCCCGGTCGTCGCGACACAGATCTACGCCTTTGTTGCGCCGGGGCTGTACAAGCACGAGCGCGATGCCTTCTGGCCCTATCTCGTGGCAACGCCGGTGTTCTTCTTCATCGGCTCCCTGGTCGTCTACTTTTTTGCGATGCCGCTCGTGATGAAGTTCTCTCTCGGCATGCAGCAGGCCGGCGGCGAGGGACAGGCGGCGATCGAGCTTCTGCCACGCGTCAGCGATTACCTGTCGCTGATCATGACCCTGATCTTTGCTTTCGGTATCACGTTCCAGTTGCCGGTGATCCTCACCCTGCTCGGTCGCGTCGGCATCATCGATTCCAAGTTCCTGCGCGAGAAGCGGCGTTACGCGATCGTGGTCGTTTTCGTGATCGCGGCAATTCTCACACCGCCCGACATCATCAGCCAGTTCTCCCTTGCGATCCCGGCCCTGCTTCTCTACGAGCTTTCCATCTATTCCGTCCGTCTGGTGGAGAAAAAGCGGGAAGCTGCGGAGGCTCAGGCAGCCGCTGCCGAGTAGGCTTACGATACGCGCCCACTCCCGCGGGAACCGCCAAGCCGGTCAACGCCGGGTGCTTTCATGTACGACATCAAGTGGATCAGAGAGAATGCCGGGCTGTTCGACGAGGGGCTCGCCCGTCGTGGCCTCGAGCCTCGCGCACAGCAGGCGATCGCACTCGACGATGCCCGCAAGACGGCGGTGTCGCGTCTGCAGGCCACCCAGGAACGACGCAATGCGGCATCCAAGGAAATCGGCGCCGCGAAGGCCGCAAAGGATGAGGCGCGGGCAAGCGCGCTGATGGCTGAGGTCGCGGCCTTGAAGACCGCGATGCCCGAAGACGAGGAGGCGGTCCGGCGCGCGGACGCCGAGATGACCCGCGTGCTGTCCGAAATTCCCAATCTGCCGCTGCTCGACGTGCCGGTCGGCAAGGACGAGCACGGCAACGTCACGCGCCACACCCATGGCGTTGCGCGCGCCTATACCTTTGCGCCGAAACAGCATTTCGAACTCGGCGAAGCGCTCGGGATGATGGATTTCGAAACGGCGGCCAAGCTCTCCGGCGCCCGTTTCACGATTCTGCGCAAAGGGCTCGCGCGGCTCGAACGCGCGCTCGGCCAATACATGCTCGACAAGCACACGACCGAGCATGGCTACACGGAGATCAATCCGCCGCTGCTGGTGCGTGACGAGGCAATGTTCGGTACCGCCCAGCTTCCGAAATTCGCCGAGGATCAGTTCCACGTCACGCCCGGTGACTTCTGGCTGATCCCAACCGCCGAGGTGCCGCTGACCAACATGGTGCGCGACGCCATCACCGATGAAGCTGAATTGCCAATGCGCGTGACGGCGCTGACCCACTGCTTCCGCGCTGAAGCCGGAGCGGCGGGTCGCGACACGCGTGGCATGATCCGCCAGCACCAGTTTCAGAAGGTGGAACTCGTCTCCATCACGACGCCGGAACAGTCGCGCGACGAGCATGAGCGCATGCTGGCGAGCGCCGAGGCCGTTCTCAAGGGTCTCGATCTGCATTATCGCGTCATGACGCTGTGCACGGGCGACATGGGTTTTGCCAGCCAGAAGACCTACGACATCGAGGTCTGGCTGCCGGGGCAGGGGATGTTCCGCGAGATCTCGTCCTGCTCCGTCTGCGGTGACTTCCAGGCGCGGCGCATGAATGCGCGCTATCGCGGCAAGGACGGCAAGGTCGGCTATCTGCACACGCTCAACGGATCGGGTGTCGCGGTCGGCCGTGCGCTCATCGCCGTCATGGAGACCTATCAGAACGAGGATGGCTCGATCGAGGTTCCGGCCGCGCTGGTCCCCTATATGGGCGGCTTGAAACGGATTGACCGGTGAGCGGCCCGGTTGCCGCGCCGGACCGGTGATGGCAGAATAAGTCTGACGAATAACCCTCCTCTTGGTGTCGCGCGCATCGTCGCGGCACCCGACTCTCTCTTCGAAACGGCAGGACTCCATGCGCATTCTGATCACCAACGACGACGGCATCCACGCGCCAGGGCTGGTGGTCCTGGAGAAGATCGCCCGGCAGCTTTCCTCCGACGTCGTCGTGATCGCGCCCGAGACCGATCAGTCCGGCGTGTCGCATTCGCTGTCGCTGTCCGAGCCGCTGCGTCTGCGCCAGATCGCGTCCGATCGTTATGCGGTTCGGGGAACGCCGACGGACTGCGTCATCATGGGTGTCCGCCACATTCTCAAGGACAAGGCGCCCGACCTCATCCTGTCGGGCGTCAATCGCGGTCAGAACATCGCTGAGGACGTAACCTATTCCGGCACCATTGCTGCCGCCATGGAAGGTACACTGCTCGGCATTCCGTCGATTGCGCTGAGCCAGGCCTACGGTTTCCGCCGGGATTCGCATGAAGCGCATTTCCCGGTGGCCGAAGCCCATGCGGTCGGCGTCATCCGCAAACTGCTCGCCCATGGTTTCGCGAAGAACATGCTGTTCAACGTGAACTTCCCCGATTGCGAGCCGGACGAGGTGCGGGGCGTTTCGACCACGATCCAGGGCCAGCGCAACCAGTCGGCGCTGATCAGCGTGATGCCGCGCGAGGATTATCGCGGCAACAGCTATTACTGGCTTGCCTTCGCGCGCGAAAAACCGACGCCGATGACCGGTACTGATCTGTGGGCGATGCACGAGAAGCGCATTTCGGTAACGCCCCTCAAGCTCGATCTGACCGACGTCGCCGCGCTGGAGCGTCTTTCCAGCGTCTTCGACGGCGTGAAGTGACCGTTTTTTCGGTGGAGAGCCTGTCGTGAGCACCCTCAAAGTCGCACTCCTCGGCACCGGCCTCATGGGCCTGCCGATGGCGAAATGCCTCCTGAAGGCCGGCTTCCCGGTCACCGCCTGGAACCGCACGCGGTCGAAGGCCGAGCCGCTCGCCGAACTCGGCGCACGCATCACCGATACCGCCGCCGAAGCTGTCGCGGATGCGGACGTCATCATCACGATGCTGGAAAACGGCGCGGCCGTCACCGACGTGCTGTTCGGACAGGGCGTCGCGAAGGCGGCGCGCCCGGGCGCCACGGTGGCGGACATGTCGTCGATCCCGCCCTCGCTCGCCCGCGATCACGCCGCGCGACTGCGCGAGATCGACATCAACCACGTCGACGCGCCGGTCTCCGGTGGCACGGTCGGGGCGGAGCAGGGCACGCTCGCGATCATGGCGGGCGGTGACGAGGCGGTGATCGCGCGGCTCGAGCCGGTATTCAAGGCGATGGGTCGGCCGACCCGCGTTGGTCCGCACGGCTCCGGTCAGCTCTCCAAGCTCGCGAACCAGACGATCGTCGCCGTGACGATCGGCGCGGTGTCGGAAGCGCTGCTGCTCGCGGCCGCCGGCGGTGCTGATCCGGCCGCGGTGCGGCAGGCGATCCGCGGCGGATTTGCCGAAAGCCGCATCCTCGAACTGCATGGCCGTCGCATGATCGAGCGCGACTTCCAGCCGGGCGGCCTGGTCCATATCCAGGTCAAGGATCTCGACACGATCCTCGCGACCGCCAAGGACCTGAACCTCACCCTGCCGCTGACCCAGAATGTCCGCGATCGTTTCGTCGAACTGCGCGACAAGCTCGGCGGCTCGCATCTCGACCATTCGGCGCTTCTGCTGCAGCTCGAGGCGATGAACCCGCCGCACAAGGTCGGCTGACGAGCAACCCTCGTTCTACTCGAGCGGCGCCTTGATGCTCGGTTGCCGCTCGAGCCAGGCCGGCACCGGCAGGTTCTTCGAGCGCAGAAAAGCCGGATTGAACAGCTTCGACTGGTAGCGCGTGCCGTAATCGCAGAGAATCGTCACGATCGTGTGGCCGGGCCCCATGGCTTTGGCCATGCGGATCGCGCCGGCGACGTTGACGCCCGAAGAGGCGCCGAGGCACAGGCCCTCATGTTCGAGCAGGTCGAACACGATCGGCAGGGCCTCCTCATCCGGGATCTGGAAGGCCATGTCGACCGGCGCATCCTCGAGATTGCGGGTGACACGGCCTTGACCGATTCCCTCCGAGATCGAGGAGCCCGACGAGACCAGCTTTCCTTCGGTGAACCATGAATACATGGCCGCGCCCATCGGATCCGCGAGCCCGATCTTCACCGATGGTTTCAGCGCCTTGAGGCCCATCCCGGTGCCGGCGAGCGTCCCCCCGGTACCGATCGCGCAGATGAAGCCGTCGACCCGACCCTCGGTGTCGCGGAAAATCTCGGGCGCGGTCGTGTCGATATGGGCCTGCCGGTTGGCCACGTTGTCGAACTGGTTCGCCCAGACCGCACCAGCTGGGCTCGTGCGGGCGAGGTCCTCGGCGAGGCGCCCCGACACCTTCACGTAATTGTTCGGATTGGCATAGGGCACCGCCGGCACTTCGACGAGTTCGGCCCCGGCCAGGCGCAACATGTCCTTCTTTTCCTGGCTCTGCGTTTCCGGAATGACGATCACTGTCTTGAAGCCGAGTGCATTGCCCACAAGCGCAAGACCGATGCCCGTGTTGCCGGCGGTGCCCTCGACGATCGTTCCACCCGGCTTCAGCACGCCGCGCGCGATCGCATCCTTGACGATCGAAAGCGCCGCCCGATCTTTCACCGACTGGCCGGGATTCATGAACTCCGCCTTGCCGAGAATGGTGCACCCTGTGATCTCAGACGCCGCCTTGAGCTTGATGAGGGGGGTGTTGCCGATGGCTCCGATCAGCCCGTCGCGAATATCCATGATTGTTCTCTGGCACCTTTCAGTCGGCGCGACGCTACAGGTGGGCTCCGTCAGCGGCAAGAACCCCTGTGCCTCGGGGTGGGATGGCGAAGGAAGCTGTCAACAATCGGGCCTTGTCCGTTTCGCTTTCTGATGTCAAAGCGTTGTTCATGAGATAAACTTCGTTTCCCGTGTAGCCACAACCGCAGATGGTCAATTGCAGCACTCATCCCAAGAAGCCGCAGAAAAGCCCGTGACCCGAGAACGCCGAGCCATGGCGCTCGCGGTCCATCTGTTCACGGCGTCCGGTGCTCTCTGGGGGTTTCTGGCGCTTGTCGCCGCCGTGCGCGGCAACATGCAGGAAATGTGGCTCTGGCTTGCCGTCGCGCTCTTCGTCGACGGCATCGACGGCACGATGGCGCGGCGGGTCGGCGTTGAAACGGCGATGCCGCGCTATTCGGGCGTCTATCTGGACCTCGTCGTCGACTTCCTCACCTATGTGCTGGTGCCGACCTATGCGCTGGCGACGTCGAGCCTCCTGCCAGTCGGCTGGAACATTGCGGCGGCCGCGATCATCCTCGTGACGAGCGCCATGTATTTCGCCTCGAACGAGATGAAGACGGATGACGCCTGGTTCCGCGGCTTTCCGGCGATCTGGAACGTCGTGGTGTTCTACCTGTTCCTCTACGAGCCGCCCGTTTGGGCAACCTTCGGCACGGTGGTCGTGCTTGGCGTGCTGACCTTCGCACCCGTCGTCTTCGTGCACCCGTTCCGTGTGGCCCTGTTCCGCGGTGTGACGATCGCGCTTCTAGCGGTCTGGTCCGTCGCGGCGGTCTACGCCATCTTCGCCGACATGCAGCCGCCGGCGTTCGTCATCTGGATTCTGTCGGCGATCGCGGTCTATTTCCTCGGCCTCGGATTTTTGCGCGGTACGTCGATCGACAGGCGGGCCTGACGTTTTCTCGTCACAGGACGAAGTCCGTCGTTACGCCGGTCCTTTGCTGCGTGCCTGAGCGATCGCCTCGTCGACCGTTGCGGCATAGCGCACGTGATCCTCGCCGAGGCCATAGGCCGCGAGCGACCGGCGGACGGCATCGCCTGCTGAGGCGAAGACGACGAGCGTCCCGCTCTTGCGCACCGTCTTGAGAAAGCTCTCGAGCATGTAGGCACCGCTCGAATCGATGAACGGGACAGCCGACAGATCGAGGATGAGCGTCCGCGGGTGGTCGCCGATCCGGTCGAGGATCGAGCCGGCCGTCGCCGTCGCGCCGAAGAAGAACGGTCCGTTGATCCGATAGACCATGACGGCGGCATCCATCGACGCCGCGCTGTCATAGGCTGTCGCCGTGTCGTCTGCGACGTCGTCGACCGGCGCGCGCACGTCGATCTGAACCTGCTTCGCCATGCGGTGCATGAAGATCAATGCGCCGAGAATGACCCCGACTGCAATTCCTTCGGTCAGATCGTGGAACACCGTGAGCAGATAGGTCGACAAGAGCACGACGCGATCGCCCGCCGACGCCTTGATCAGTGCCCAGAACTCCGCCTTTTCCGCCATGTTCCACGAGACGATGGCAAGCACGGATGCGAGGACCGCCAAGGGCACCAGGCTCATCAGCGGCGCCGCGATCAGCATGAAGGCGAGAAGATAGCCCGCGTGGAGGATGCCCGAGACCGGGCCATGGGCACCCGCGCGGACATTCGTCGCCGTGCGCGCGATCGTGCCGGTCGCGCACATGCCGCCGAACATCACCGAGCCGATATTGGCCACGCCCTGCGCGACGAGTTCGCAGTTCGAGCGGTGGCGACGGCCGGTCATGCCATCCGCCACGACCGCCGACAGGAGCGACTCGATCCCGCCAAGGATCGCGATCGAGATCGCGTCGGGAAAGACCGCCACAATGCGCGCGATCGAGAAATCGGGGAGGGCAGGCGCCGGCAGCATGCTCGGCACCCCGCCGAACCGCGTGCCGATGGTCGCGATGTCGAGCTGGAGAAACGTGGTCGCGACGGAGGCAACGACCACGGCCATCAGGAACCCGGGCCAATGTGGACGATAGCGCCGCAGGACGACGATGAGCACGATCCCCACGAGCGCGACCGCCAGCGCCGCCGGCCGGAAAGTCGAGGCGGCGCCCCACAGCGCCTCGAGCTTCGGCAGGAAGGCCGCCGGCTCCTTGGCGAGATCGAGGCCGAAGATCTCCTTCAACTGGCTGGCGAAGATGATCGTGGCGATTCCCGCCGTGAAGCCGACCGTAACCGGGTAGGGAATGAACTTGATGTAGGTCCCGAGCCGCAGATAGCCGATCGCGATCAGCATCAGCCCGGCGAGAAAAGTCGCCAGCACGAGCCCGTCATACCCGTGCCGCTCGATGATCGAGGCGATCAGGACGATGAAGGCGCCTGCCGGACCGCCGATCTGAAAGCGCGACCCGCCCAATGCCGATATCAGGAAGCCACCGACGATCGCCGTGAACAATCCACGCTCGGGCGGCAGGCCCGAGGCGATGGCGATCGCCATCGACAGCGGCAGCGCCACGATCGCAACGGTCAGACCGGCGATGGCATCGCGCTGGAACTGGCGGAGGCCGTAGCCCTCCCGCAACACGGTCACGAGCTTGGGCGTGAAGAGATCCCGGAAACGCGGGGTCGCGACCAGCGGCGCGGTCATCGATTGTACCAAATGATTTCGTGAAATGGATCATAACGGGGCTCTCGCTTTGAATCCATCGCTGGACTACTGATGTCGCATCAAAAAAGGGGAGGCTCTCCATGCCCATCGTGGTCCGTGTTCATCAGACCGGTGGTCCTGAGGTTCTGACGGTCGAGGATCTTCCCACCGGCACGCCCGGCCCCGGCGAAGTGCTGCTGCGCCAACGCGCCGCCGGCGTGAATTTCATCGATACCTACTACCGTTCCGGCCTCTACAAGGCGCCGAGCATGCCCTTTGTCGCGGGTGCCGAGGGCGCTGGCGACGTTCTGGCCGTCGGTCCGGGCGTCACCACGGTCAAGCCGGGCGACCGCGTCGCCTATTCGGCTAGTCTCGGTGGTTATGCTGCGGAGCGGGTGTTCCCCGCCGACCGTCTCGTGACCCTGCCGGCGGCGATCTCCTACGAGCAGGCGGCGTCGATGATGCTGAAAGGCATGACGGCGCAATACCTCCTGCGCCGGACCTTTCCGGTGAAGGCTGGTCAGATCGTGCTGGTGCACGCGGCCGCCGGTGGCGTCGGGCTCATTCTCTGCCAGTGGGCGAAGTCGCTTGGCGCGACCGTCATCGGAACCGTTGGCTCTGACGAGAAAGCCGTTCTCGCCAAGTCCCATGGCGCCGATCACGTGATCAACTACCGCACCGAGAACTTCGTGACCCGCGTCGTCGAGATCACCGAGGGGGCGAAGTGCCATGTCGTCTATGACGGCGTCGGCAAGGACACCTTCCCCGGTTCGCTCGATTGCCTGCGACCGCTCGGCATGTGGGTCTCGTTCGGCAACGCATCCGGCGCCGTCGAACCATTTCCCATACTGACGCTCGCGCAGAAGGGGTCTCTCTTCGCGACGCGGCCGACGTTGTTTCATTACATCGACAAGCGCGAGGATCTCGTCGCCACGGCGTCCGATCTCTTCGACGTCGTCTCGAAGGGGATCGTCTCGATCGAGGTGAACCAGCGCTACCCGCTCACCGAGGCGCGCAAGGCGCATGAGGACCTCGAAAGCCGGGCCACGACCGGGTCGAGCGTGCTCATTCCCTGATTTTGCTGCTCCTGCGAAGAAAAAGCCCTTTTCGGGGGGCGCGAAACGCGTTCATATCGGGGTCCCGAAGCGGGTTCCCGAAATGGCCGGACGTTTGACCACCCATGTTCTCGACACCGCGGCCGGTCGCCCGGCCGCCAATATGCGCATCCTTCTTCGCCGGGCGGGCGACGAGACGGTGATTGTCGACTGCCGCACCAATGCCGATGGCCGGGTCGACAAGCCGCTGCTCGATGGGGGAGCCTTCGTGCACGGCACGTTCGAACTGACCTTTTTCGTCGCCGACTATTTTCGCGATCGCGGCGTGTCGCTGCCGGCGACCGCGTTTCTCGATCAGGTGCCGATCCGCTTCGGCATCAGCGAACAGGCGCATTACCACGTGCCGCTGCTCGTCTCGCCCTATGGCTACTCGACCTATCGGGGGAGCTGAACCATGCGGCGCGAAATCCGATACCGTCGCAACAACTCGATCGTGACCCTGACCGACGTGCCGCCGACGCAGACGCTGCTCGATCATCTGCGGATCGACAAGCGCGCGGTCGGCACCAAGGAGGGCTGCAACGAGGGCGATTGCGGCGCCTGCACGGTGGTGCTGGGACGCGTTCGCGACGGAAAGCTCGTCTATGAACCGGTCAATGCCTGCATTCTCCTGACCGGTATGGTCGATGGCTGCGAGATCATCACGGTCGAGGATCTCGCCGAGGGCGAGGCTCTGCATCCGGTACAGGCGGCCATGGTCGCCCATCACGGGTCGCAGTGCGGCTTCTGCACGCCCGGCATCGTGATGTCGCTATTCGCGCTCTACCAGGAGGCGGATCGGCCGGTGACACGGCAGGCCGTGACGGACCAGCTCGCCGGCAATCTCTGCCGCTGCACCGGCTATCGCCCGATCATCGATGCCGCGCTCGAGGTCTGCTCGGCGCCGGCGGATGATCGGTTCGCCGGGACGCGTGACGGCGTCTTCCAGGCGCTCACCGATCTCAATGACGAGGCCGACATCCTGATCGAGGACGGCGACGGGTTCTTTGCCGCGCCCCGGTCGATCGACGCGCTGGCGGCGCTCTACGAGCGACATCCGGATGCCACGCTCGTCGCCGGCGCAACCGATGTCGGGCTGTGGATCACCAAGCAGTTCAGGCCGCTGAAAAAGATCATCTGGCTCGGTCGTGTCGATCGGCTCGACGGCTTCGTCGAGACGCCGGCCGCCTGGTCGATCGGCGCGACCGTTCCGCTGGAACGAGCCGCCCGCGCTCTCGGCAGCATCGATCCCGACATCGGTGAACTGATGCGCCGTTTCGGTTCGCGGCAGGTGCGCGCCAGCGGGACGATCGGCGGCAACATCGCCAACGGCTCGCCGATCGGCGATCTCGCGCCGGTGCTGATCGCGCTCGATGCGACGCTCTACCTGCGCAAGGGCGCAGCCGGCCGGACGCTGCCGGCCGAGGCTTTCTTCCTTGCCTATGGCAAGCAGGACCGGGGGGCAGGAGAGTTTCTCGTCGGCTGCTCGGTGCCGAAGCTTGCCGATGGCGAGGTTTTTCGCTGCTACAAGATCTCCAAGCGCTTCGACGAGGATATCTCGGCCGTCATGGGCGCCTTCCGCCTCCGCGTCGAGGGCGGACGGGTCGTCGAGGCCCGGGTCGCCTTCGGCGGCATGGCGGCGATCCCGAAGCGGGCACCGGCGACCGAGGCGGCGCTGGTCGGCCTGTCGCTCGAGGACGGCACCGGCTGGGCGGAAGCACTCGACGCTCTCGCGAGCGATTATCAGCCGATCACCGACATGCGAGCCTCCGCCTCCTACCGCATCGAGGCGGCGCGGGCGCTTCTGACCAAGGCGCTCGTCGAGGTCGCAGGCGCCGACACACGGGAAACCCGGCTGATCGGCATCAGGGAAAGCGCCGATGCCGCCTGACGACACCGCGAACGCACCGACCGGCCTCGCCGAGCCCTGGATCGGCCAGACACACCGAGCCATCGCGCATGATTCCGCGACGAAGCACGTACGTGGATCAGCCGCCTATATCGATGATCTGCCCGAGCCCGCCGGCCTCCTGCACGTCGCGCCTGGCGGCGCGACGGTCGCGCGCGGCACGATCACGTCGCTCGATCTGTCGGCCGTTCGAGCGGCTCCCGGCGTCGTCGCGGTCATCACGGCGAGGGATGTGCCCGGGAAAAACGACGTCTCGCCGGTGACCTTCGACATCGATCCCTGTTTCGCCGATACGACGATCGAATTTCACGGACAGGTCGTCTTCGCCGTGATCGCCGAGACCCGCGACCAGGCCCGCCGCGCCGCGCGTCTCGCGCGGATCGAGGTCGAGACGGAGAGCCCGATCATCACGGTGGATGCCGCGCTGGAGCACGGCGTCACGGTCATGCCGGACTATGTGTTCGAACGCGGCGACCCGGACCTCGCCATCGGGTCGAGCCCGCGTCAGCTCTCCGGGCGCATGCACATCGGCGGGCAGGAGCATTTTTATCTCGAAGGTCAGGTCGCGCTCGCCACGCCGGGCGAGGACGGCGACATGCATGTTTTCTCCTCGACCCAGCATCCGAGCGAGGTCCAGCACGTCGTCGCCCGCGTTCTCGGTCAGCCCGACAACAGCGTCGTGTGCGAAGTGCGGCGCATGGGCGGCGGGTTCGGGGGCAAGGAAAGCCAGGCGAGCCAGTGGGCGGCGATCGCGGCGCTGGCGGCCCGTGCGACCTGCAGGCCGTGCAAGCTCCGGCTCGATCGCGACGATGATTTCGCCATGACCGGCAAGCGGCACGATTTCCGCGTCGACTATACCGTGTCCTTCGACGAGCAGGGCGTGATCGAGGGCTACGACGTCACCTATGCCGCGCGCTGCGGCTACTCGGCAGATCTGTCCTCCGGCATCTGCGACCGGACCATGTTTCACGCCGACAATGCCTATTTCCTGCCGGATGTCCGCATTGCCTCGCGGAGGATGAAGACGAACACGGTGTCGAACACCGCCTTTCGCGGCTTTGGTGGACCGCAGGGCATGGTAGGCATTGAGCGCGTCATGGACGAGATCGCCTGGTCACTCGGGCTCGATCCGCTCGATGTGCGCAAGGCGAACCTTTACGGCGAGGGGCGCGACCTGACGCCCTATGGCCAGAAGGTCGAGGAGACGACCGCGCGCGACATCATCGAGGCGCTGGAAGTGACCGCCGACTATCGGGCGCGGCGCGAGGCGATCACGGCCTTCAACGCCGACAGCGCGATCCTGAAGAAGGGCCTGGCCCTGACGCCCGTGAAGTTCGGCATCTCGTTTACGTTGACCCACCTCAATCAGGCCGGCGCGCTCGTCCACGTCTATCAGGATGGTTCCGTCCATCTCAACCATGGCGGCACCGAGATGGGGCAGGGGCTCTACATCAAGGTCGCCCAGGTCGTGGCGGATGTGTTCGGTCTCGGCGTCGGTCGCGTGAAGATCACCGCGACGACGACGGCCAAGGTGCCGAACACGGCGCCGACCGCCGCCTCCTCAGGGACCGATCTCAACGCCAAGGCTGCCGAGATCGCGTCGCTCGCGATCCGCGACCGCATGGCGGCTGTCGCCGCCTCCCGGCTGGAGGCTCCTCCTGACGCCGTCCGCTTCCATGACGGTCGCGTGATCGCCGGCGACCGCAGCATGGGTTTTGCCGAGCTTGCCAAGCAGTGCGTCCTCGACCGCGTTTCGCTGTCCTCGACCGGTTTCTACCGGACGCCGAAGATCGTCTGGGATCGTCCCAACAAGAAGGGTCGCCCGTTCTATTACTTCGCGTATGGCGCCGCCTGCGCCGAGGTGACGATCGACACGCTGACCGGCGAGATGCGGGTCGACCGCGTCGATATCCTGCACGACGTCGGCAACTCGTTGAACGAAGCGGTCGACATCGGCCAGATCGAGGGCGGGTTTGTCCAGGGCATGGGCTGGCTGACGACGGAAGAACTGGTCTTCGACGATCAGGGCCGCCTGCGGACCCACGCGCCATCGACCTACAAGATCCCGACAGCTTCCGACGTGCCCGCCGACTTCCGGGTGGCTTTGTTCAAGGCGCCGAACCGGGAGGATGTGGTCGGCCGCTCCAAGGCGGTGGGTGAGCCGCCCGTGATGCTGGCGATCGCCGTGTTCAACGCGGTGGCGGATGCGATCCACGCGGCCGCCCCCGGAACTCGCGTGCCGCTCGATGCTCCCGCGACACCTG